>JANQLA010000215.1 GCA_028280855.1 Melioribacteraceae bacterium | reverse complement strand
AGTGAAAATGAGTTGGCATTATTACATAGCCGAGAATGCTGAATCTATATTTTTGTTGGTAATGTTTAATGTTCTCTATCAGTAAATTACAACAGTTATAATCAAAAAATACCGGTGTGAACTTATGAACCGTAGTTGTTATAAAAAATAAATGCTCGTTGCTTAGATTATTTCTGCCTCTTCTTCCCATTGCTTGTTACTGTTAATATTTTATGGTCGAGGAATGGTCCTCGACAGCTATGAAATCAACAAAACTAAGGAGAATAAATTTTTCATTTTTCGCCCTCCTCTTTAGTTTTATATTTTTTGACATGTATTAACGATTCTAAATCACCTGCGCTGTTGTGCTGTAAGTGTTAGGCGCATTTTTATATCATACAATTTATATTTAGATGCTTAATTTTTGAATTTATCAACAATTTCATTTTCCTCAAACCAATTCAAGTTTTGCAGATGCTCCTTAATTTTATCCTTCTCTTTTGTATACATGACAACTGCCAGACTGCTTTGAGCTCTGCTACATATAACATAAAAGAGGCGACGAGTCCTGTCGATCGACGTCTCTTTTCCTTCCTGTGCATTTTGTTGATCAGTTGACGTGGGGGCTTTAGCTCCGAATAGTTTGTCATAACTAAACATAAAGCCACGGGCTTCATTATCATCTAAAACCACCATTACACGAGGAAACTGTAAGCCCTTTATTCCTTGATGGGTGCCAAATTGAGATTTGTCAGAAATGTACTGCACATAGGATTCTAATTGGCTAAACGGAACAGAGAGAGCTTTATCCCAAGCATCAATGCTTGGATCACTATCTAATGTTTCAGCGAGATCATCAGATTCGCTCTCGTGTCCTATTGAGTCATTACGAGATACAATTGGTACAAATACGTCAGGTATGGCAAAGAGGCCACTGGTCGCGATATTCTTAAGGCAATCAATCAACGATGGATTATGATTATCGTCCCACAAGGAAAACAACGATCTCACAGCAGCGGCTGATTTGCGTATTTCATCCAATGGCGATTCCCTTGTTTTCAGCATGTCAGAGGATAAAAGTTGAGAGTACTTCTTGACTATTCGCGCCACTGCGAACCTATTCTCAGCTTGCAAAGATTTCACCAAAGGAAGAACCTGTTGTGAAAAGAAGGGAATGCCGCTTAGAGTCCCGTCAAGTAAGCCTGTTTTGAATCTGCTGACTTGATAGAGCGGTTCAAAAAAGTCGTTAAACCCGCCTCGTCGTGCGGCCATATGATGCTCAAGTGTGAGCGTTTTTATTTCTTGGTTATCTCCCGACCATTGATCATCAGATGTGATTTCAGCCATTTTCTTGGCTATTTCAGCTTCGACGGCGGTCTTATCAATGCCATCATCATCCTGAACGAGAAATAATCGCACAAACCCTTCTATTGCATCATTTCTTGACTCCTGCTTGTGGTCGTCTGCTGTGGTTCTTATCGTATTAATAAGCCTTACAACACGTTTGGGACATCTGTGATTGATAGTTATAGCAGGCTTTTCCCAATCATCGGGCACTGCTTCAGCCAAGCCACTTTTCCCATCTGAATAAATTCGCTGCATGGTATCTCCGAAGAGGGCAAAGCAGAATTCGCCCGAATGTTTATTTTGAACTGCAAAGAATGCATCTACTAAATCTTTTTGAGTGTCTTGGCTTTCATCAATCAGTAAGACGGGGTACTTGCGAATTAGAATTCTCCGCATTAGTGATTTGTCCGTCAGCAAATCAGCCGAAATAGCTATAACTTCAGCATGGTTCAAAGAATTTTTACCGATGTTTTCACCATTCGGATTGTAGGTGAAGTATTTGATCGTATCGAGGCGATCTAACCTCTTTTGCTTTTGCTCTATTTGCACAGCTCGGTCAGCAGAGGCCTTACCCGATCTGCCTTTCTGTTGCTTTTCTTCCAGCTCGAGAATGTCCGTGGTTAATCGTTCTTTAAGCCACTCGCGAATATCATTGTGATATGGGCGAATCAATTCCCACGCAAAACTGTGAATGGTAGATACAGCGAAAATTGAATCATACTCAATTCTGTGTTTGATCTCATCACATGCAGCGTTAGTATATGTAATTACAGCAACTTTTCGGGAGGACAAACGGAATTCCTGTCCATATTTTTGGCGGAATATCTTCATCGCTTCAACGAGAGCACGTGTTTTTCCAGAACCGGCACCAGCGAACAAGAAAAAACTCTTGGGGTTATCCAAATCGAGGCAACTATCCATGACACCGCCAAGGTCACTTGCTTGAGTTGCGGGGCTATTCATTCTTCACCTCCGCAGTTGCGGTCGCCAAGAAATCCTGTTTCTTTTCGGCAAGTTTACCTTCAAGCCATTTAAGACCTTCAGAAATATAGGCCGGTGGCTCCAGTTTGCTTGGTTCGGTCAGATAGAGCAATTCCAACGCCATCCCAGCTTTGCTTCCTGCCCCTAAGCTATTGAACATTTCCTTGCTGGCTTCGGACAAAGTATCTTTGGCAAGGGCTTTTTTGATCTTTTTCAATAAACCACCGGGGTTTTCGTAGCCTTCGAATAATTCAATATTGGATAATGCCAAGGAATCCTCAAATGTATATGGTGCGGATTCTTCTTCAGTTGAGCTATTCTTGTATTTGAGCTTTATTGGACATTGATAGGCTACCCTGATCTGTTTGCTCTCAGACTGCTTGTCATCATCGGAGCAATCCAGCAAATCATCCAACATTTCTTTCTTGGGAATCCACTCTTTGAGTGTTGTGTTGCCAGTCCGATATTTTTTGTCACGTTCGGGAGGTATTTTTGATGTACCGGTCTCACCAATGGAATCCAAATCTGTAATCACGAGTGAAAGAAGCCCGAGTGTTTCAAGTAGTGGCCTCAAGCGGTGCGCATGGCTACCGCCAATTTCAAGCAGGGAGATATAGCTTTGATCCAGCTTTGCGAATTTATGCCGTATGAAATGCGGGACAAGCATCCGTTCCGCCGAACCTTCAACCAGAATGACCGCATCAGCAAAAAATAAATCGCAATGGGTTGACTTAATGTATCGTGTTGCGAATTTGGATGTTTCTGTAACATCGCCGAATGTTTTCGATAAATTCACAACGGTTGCCGAAGGTATTTCTCCCTTTTCCCTTGCAGGTTCACGTCGGAAGTATCGCAAACAAGTAAAGTCCAACTCATGAGCAATATGAGATGAATGTGTGCTGACAATCAGTTGTGTATGGAGTTGACTATTCTTGAGCTTGTCGTTGGTACGCAGTACCTGATAAGCTTTTTTGATGAATAACTGCTGAACTTGAGCATGCAAGTGCGCTTCCGGTTCTTCAATCAGGACGATGTGAAGCGGTTCGATGATGGTTTCATCATTGCTTTGTCGTTTTGCCGCCTTGCCGACACGCATCCATTCATCTCTGAATCGTATCAGACTAAACACCATAGATATAAGATTCTGATATCCTAATCCATTGTATTTTTCTGGAAGAGACAGAGGTATAGAATCAGTATCTTCAGGTAGCACATTAAACTGGACTGCTGTTTTATGATCCAAGCTATCAATAGGATTAATCTTGCTTGTAAGGGAAACCTGTGGATCACTAAAGCCTGGGTAGTTGAGTCCTTCAAGTTCGCTAATTGCTGGCGCAAAGCTGACCTTTAACTTTTCGTCAAATACCGTTTGGGCTGCTTCAATTGCCTGTAGTGCCTCGATGTCACTGGCATCAGGGGATTCTGACGGGTCTAAATGCTTTGAAAAATACTGGCGAAGCTGTGTGGACAAACTTGCAAAGCCGCTGTGTGATTCGTCTTCAGTTTTAGGATCTGAAAACCCTCTCTGGGCACTGATGACGTCGAACTTGAAGAGGCCATCAAATGGCTCTCTTTCCATCGCCTCACTGTCGGCAGAGAGCGGCTGGGGTTTAGCTACACCATTTTCAGGGTCGCAACACTGTGATGGGTCTAATATAAATGCCTTCACATCAAATGTTCGTTGAAGTTCCCTGTCAAGAAAATCTCGCATTGATTCCGGCCATAAGGACAACTTGCGTTTATCCTTTGACGAGGCAGATGGCTCAGTATCGCGAGCGGATTTGTAAGCATTGCGAAATTCCTTATATAACTTTTCAATATCCTTCGGGGCAAATACCAAACGCACGCCAAGTTTCTGATCCGGTTTCCAGTCAAGTGTTGGAAGCAGATGAATGATATGGTGTAAATCTGCATCATTGGCATCAAGCCAGATGTCAATAGATGGCAAATATGGCAGCCATTGTCCGAGTGTTTGATCAGTTGCGTTATCGTCTTCAGCACTTGCCCATCGCACACCGATTTGATTGATATGAGACCAATTCGACAACGTAAAATCTGTGGTTGCGATATCTTTTCGGCGACTCTTCTTGAGAAACAGAATCATCGAATCCATCGCGGACGTTTTGCCACTATTGTTCGCACCGACAAAAATCGTTTCCTGCGATGCTATCTCAACCCGACAAGATATGATCTTGCGGAAGTTCTGTATTTCAATAAAATCGATTTTCATTTATTTCCCTCAGTTTCACTTTGTAGCATTAGTAAACCGTCCTATTTGTATAACTATATATCAACCCGTATGGGATTGTATTCTATTATTAGAAAACTTTTCTCTACATATAAACAATCGTCACAATGTTTTTCTATAATCAGACTAATTCGATTTTCTATATTTAGCTAACTAATGCCGTATTTCATTTTACCCTAAATAAATCATAACAATAACGAACACATACAAAATTATTGCCGTACTTTTTTTTCTAATTCCCGGTTCCCTAGCCTAATTGTGTGTTTGGTTTCAAGTATCATTAGCAAAAGGCGGACTGTTGGGGTTCAAAATAGTTAATGATCATTTTAAGATCAACTAATTAGGCTTGTGTAAAAAGACATTGAGTCGGAAAAGAAAGTCTGGACTCTTGTAATCCGTTCAAATATATTCTTTTATTTCTTCACTGCTTTCGGTGCCGTTGTGGTGTTATTTCATGTCGTGTAAAGATAAAAAGAAAGACCGGCTGAAGTTATTTTATCTGTTTTCCACTTTTGTATTGAAACTAAAGTAGCATAAGTTCAAGACTGCAATAAATTTACCCCGCTCCGGAGGTTGACGGTAAATTTTATTCAGGTAATGTATTTGCTATGTATAAAAGCTCTGTTAATATTGCCATGTTTTTAGCGAAGTGCATTCCTTCAATCATTCGTTTATTTTTATCCGTTTCTCTCCAAAAGCGATGTATTTTAAACGATGCCAGAACTAAAAATAAACACAACCCGATAATTCCGTAAATAATCAAAAAGCCGCTGATCAAAGATAAGCCTCCGAAGATCAGAGCTATACCGCTAATTCTAACCATTAGTTTTGGTGAACCCAAACCATGATTTCGAGCATACTCTTCCAGAGTGTAAGAATTAAATAGATGATTTATACCATTAAGAAGAAAGAATAATCCTAATAAAATCAAAAGAATTGTTTTAATCATTTTTTTGAAGCCAGCTAAATATTGTGGATAAAAAATTAAGATAATTTAAGACAAAATAAAAATTGCCGGTATGTAGTAAGTAGAAAAGTGGAGAAGGGAAACGCAGGAATGAAAAACGTTGATAATAAGAGATAAAGAGTGTGTAAATGGAATAGGATGGGAGTTACCGGTTAAAAGTTACCGGCTGGAGCATGTTAGTTAAGAACCTGGAATCCGGTACCCCGAATCTCCGTCGTTACTTTGCACATTCGCGGCAATGCAGAACAGTTTCACACCAATTTTCTCCCCTTTCGTTCCATTCGTGAAACACGGAATGCGTCGTATCAACTAAACGGGAAATCCATTAAAATCTCCGGGAGGAAAAACAATGCGCGTTCTAATAATTTTACTCTTTTTAACTGCGTCATTTACCTTCGCACAACGATTAAACATTACTACGCTTGATGAGCAGGTTAACGCTTACCTGTTTAACGGGCAATGGGAAAAGTCGGATTCGTTAATCGAGCTTCAGCTTTCAAGAGATCCCGGCTCGCTAAAGTATAACTTCATGAAGGCTTACAATATTTATTATGCACGTTATTTCTCAAACACAGCGGACGACAGGGCTACGACACTAGCCAGGGTAAAACATTACACATGGGAAGCAATAAAAGCCGGCGAGCAGCTCGACGAGTCGCTTGAAAACAATTTCTATATGGGATGAGCTTACGCTTACCTTGCAAGGGCTAATGCCATGCAGCAGGAATACTGGGATGCATACTGGAACGGAAGCGAAGCTGAAAACTATTTTGAAGACGTAATCGACGAAGAACCCGGTATACATGATGCATACATGAATCTCGGGGTGTTCGAGTACTACCCGGCGATTGCAATAACGGGATTTACGAGCGTACTGGCATGGTTCGGGGGGATGTCGGGCGACCGTGAGCTTGGCCTGGAATATATTTACAATGTTTCGGAAAAAGGGAAATTATTCAAAGATGAAGCCGCGTTTGCATTAGGCATCATCAATAACTTTACGGAGAACAACGTCGAAGAGGCACACCACTACTGGAGTTATTTAGCCGATAAATACCCGAACAATAACTTCGCCCAAAACAGCGTTGAGCGCACTACGCTCCTAATTGCTATTAACGAGGATGGTGTAGGAGTATTGAGGCAGAATTTCGACAGCCTGGCAACTAAGTACAACATAACAAATGCCGGGCCCCTTAATAACATGGGCTACACTTTAATGAACCAGGAACGCTACGATGATGCGTTGGAAGTATTTAGAATAAACATTGAACTATTCCCGCATGTAGCGAACGGTTACGACAGTATTGCCGAGTGCTATATGAACCGCGGAGAAAACGACATGGCAATTAAATTCTATAAGAAAGCGTACGAAATGATGCCGACCGATACAACCGTTACGGAGGATTTCAGGCAAAGAGTTATGGAGGGTATCGAAGAACGGTTAGCCGAACTGGGAAGCGATATCAGCGCCTAAAGTTTTTTATTCTATTCCTCAAAAGGAACTCCCCAATGTAAAAACCTGCCGGACGCGGCGGGTTTTTATTTATACCGCAAACAAGCCGCTTTCAATTCATTACGCATTTTACGTAATATATTTTACGTACTTTACGTTACGTACTTTGCGTAATATTTTTTACTTGTTTTACGTAATAATTATTACGTAACTTACGTAAGATAATTTGAGACATAAAATGAAAGCAGGCAATCCGTTTCTAATACAGGGCTACATTTCACCGGTTTATTTTTGCGACAGGCTTAACGAAACCTCTACAATAATTGATGCAGTTGATAACCGGAGAAACATAACGATCTATTCGCTTCGAAGAATCGGCAAAACAGGATTAATTCGGAATGCCTTTTATAAGTTAAATAAATCAAACGGAGTTAAACTATTTTACATTGATATCTATCCAACTTCGTCATTACCCGAGTTTACCGCTCTTTTTGCAAAAGAGATATTTAGAAAACTTGATTCAAATATCGGGAACGTAATCAGCAAGATTTCCGGGATACTTAGCAGCATTAGACCGCAGCTTTCGTACGATCCTCTGAGCGGGAATCCGTCAATCCACCTTGATGTACAAAACGAGAAAGAAGCAAAAGTTACGCTCGAGGAAATTTTTGCTTATATAAGGACCAGGAAAGAAAGAATTATCATCGCAATAGATGAATTTCAGCAAATACTTAATTATCCTGAAAAGAACATCGAAGCATTGTTGCGAAAGCACATCCAATCGTTATCAAACACAACTTTTATATTTTCCGGCAGTCAGCAGGAAATGCTTTTATCCATGTTCGGTAACCGGAGCAGGCCGTTTTACCAGAGCACGCAGTTACTTCACCTTGAGAAAATAAATAGGAATACGTACAAAAAATTTATTATCAGCAAATTCACAAAAGCCGGTCGGTCGATTACGGGCATAGAGGTTGATTATATTCTCGATTGGACAAAGAACCATACATATTATGTTCAATTTGTTTGCAACCGCTTGTTTTCTAAACATCTTGATGTCATAAAAATAGAGGATATTAAAAGTGTTCTCCAGGAAATATTAAATGAAAACCAGGTAATGTTTCTTAATTACAGGAACTTTCTCACCGAGAATCAGTGGAGATTACTAACAGCAATTGCGAAAGAAGGACAGATTACCCAAATTACTTCGAAGGCATTTTTAACGAAGTACCAGCTTGGAACACCCAGTTCCGTTAAGACTTCGATAAAGCCTCTGCTTCAAAAGGAATTGGTTTATTACGATCAGAAAGAGTATAAAATATATGATGTGTTCTTCCAGAGATGGGCTGAATATATGGGTTAAGATCGGAGATCACTTTTAAAATGAATCCCTGGAAAGGTATAACAGATATACCGCGCAACGTTTGGAATGTATCCATCGCATCCGTTATAAACCGTGCGGGAATGATGGTGCTCCCGTTTCTTGCGCTGTACTTAACACAGGAAATGGGCGAAAGTCCTGCCGCTGCGGGTTTGGTACTTACTGCATATGGTTTAGGCGGGTTAATCACCGCGCCATTCGTAGGAAAGCTGAGCGATAAAATCGGCGCGCTGAGACTTATGCGATTATCGCTTTTTGCATCGGGGTTGTGCCTGTTTGTTTACCCGTTTCTGCAAAACTATTATGCAATACTTTTTTACAGCGTTATCCTTGCAGTTGTTACTGAAGCTTTCCGTCCCGCCAGCATGGCGTTGGTATCCGATTCCGTGGATAGTGAAATGCGAAAACCCGCATTCGCCTTGTACAGGCTCGCGATTAATTTCGGAATGAGTATCGGGCCGGTACTAGGCGGTTTTCTTACATCAATCGATTTTGATTTACTTTTCTATGTTGACGGAACAACAACTTTACTCGCCGGTGCATTTCTTACTTTTACTAAATGGGATAAAATTGCTCATCATGAAGAACCTGGTGAATCCGTTAAAAAGCTTGAAAAACCGGCTTACAAAGATTACCGTTATATTTACTTCCTGATCGCGATGACGCCTGTTGTTATGGTGTTCTTCCAGCACATGAGCACAATGCCGATATTTATTGTTGAGGAACTCGGCTTCTCGCGCTTTACATTTGGAGTGCTTGTTTCGGTTAACACCGTTATGATCATCCTTATCGAACTCCCCATAAACAATTGGATGAAACATTGGGAGGATTGGAAACTACTGTTCATAGGAGCTATACTCACCGGCATCGGCTTCGGAATGATGGCATACATTGAAAATATATCTCCGATTATTATCAGTATAGTTATTTGGACTTTCGGCGAAATGGTTTTCTTTCCTTCTGCTTCATCGCTTGTTGCTGAAATGGCGCCGCAAGGTAAACGCGGCGAATACATGGGTTTACTGCAAATGATGTTCAGCTTCTGTTTTACCGTAGCCCCCTGGCTTGGTACAACTGTTTATGAAATCTACGGATCGGAAATTTTATGGCTTGGTACATTTGGTTTTGGATTACTCTCCTCAATAATGATTCTCCGATTACGGAGTTTTGATAAGTGATTGATAATTGAATGGATTAAAATCGTTCGTTCCCGTACAATTATGTTATAATTTCGGACACATGGGTTTTATTAAAGATATTGAATCCGATTTTATTCAGTGCCTGAGAAAAAAAATCGTAAAAAAGTTTTCCCGGGAATTAATGGAATAGTTATTGACCGTTTTGAAATTATTTTAATTTACCGGTCGCTAAAGCATGCTAAAAAGCTATATAGTTTCTGCGTTCAGAAGTATACTGGCTAATAAGTTATTCTCCGCGATTCATATCATCGGACTTTCAATAGGACTGGCTGCTTGTTTTATAATGTTGATGATTGTTATTCATGAGCACAGTTATGATAAACACAATGAGAAACTTGACAGGATTTACAAGGTATTCTCATATTCAAACATTACAGGTAAGTATTCTTACGAAGTTCCGTCTCCACTCTCAGACTACATTAAAGAACAGATACCGGAAGCTGAAAACGCTGCAAGGACTTTCAGAATAAGGGTAAATGTATCACACATTAACGATGAGGAAGTATTTAATGAAAAAAGCGCTTACTGCATTGATAGAGAATTATTTGATATCCTGACTATACCCGTTGTAAGCGGTAACTTTAAGAAAGCCATGGAAGATCCGAACAGCATTCTTATTTCAAGGAAAATTGCAGAAAATTATTTTGCCGGGAAAGACCCGGTTGGGCAATACCTTCATATAAAAAGCCGGCCTAAGATAGATGAAAATACATTTGTAGTTGCCGGTGTGTTTGAAGACTTCCCCCATACGTCAACTTTTAGAACCGATTACATACTACCGATGAAATACGGTGAAAAGTTAATACTAAAAATGTATTCATTCCGACAGGATTTTTCTTTAGACAGTTGGTTCAGAATTAGTCGTCTGGAGTTATTCGTGTCATTAAATTCTATCAGTACGGAAAATAAATCAGAACGAACAATATTAAAATATATCGATATAGACCCTGACTCAAAACTTGATTACGAGTACAGACTTCAATCTTACTCCAATGTACACCTAAATTCAAAGCGCTCAAATTTGGGTCGGCGCTATATAGATGAAGCTAAAATAAAGCTTTTCACGGGAATCGCAATTCTAATACTTTTGATTGCCTGCTTAAATTTTATAGTGATGTATACTTCACGCATTAAAATAAAAGCAAAGGACGTTGGTATCAGGAAAGTGATTGGCGCAGCAAGGAGTAACGTGGCAACAAATATACTGACGGAATCTGTTCTTTATTCCCTATTGTCATTGCCTCTTACTTACGGATTGATAGAGTTATTTAACAAACAGGTTGCGGGGTCTCTGAATGTAAAGCTTACCGAAGGGTATAGCTCAGGTTATTGGTTACTAATGGTCTTTCTTATTCTGACAATTATGGTCGGATTAGTTTCAGGTTTGTATTCAACGATAAAGCTGATGAAATTAACCCCGCTACAGACAATAACATATAAAAAGAATACGAGTGCAGAAAAAATAAAGAGTACGCCCGCCTTGCTCATTGCCCAGATGGTTGTTTTTATTATGCTTATTTTTTGTACTATTATAGTTAAAGAACAGACTTCATATTTTAAAGAAATTGATTTGGGATTTAATCCTGAAAATATTCTAATCCTCTCAATTGACGACTTCGTCGAAAGCAATTATGATTCATTCAAAGAGGAACTTAAAAAATCTCCGTTAATAAATGATCTTAGCGGAGCTATGCTTGTTCCCCCTACAATTTCGTCGGCAATTTGGACGGTACCCAAGTCTGATGATCCGGAGACAATGGTTTCAGTAAATGGAATAAGTGTAGACTACGATTTTATCAAAACTCTGCAAATAAACATAATAGAGGGAAGAGGGTTTAATAAAAATTCCGGTACCGATTCTCTCGAAGCCTTTGTACTAAATAAATCGGCAATGAAGGCTATAAATCTGCAAGTTGGCGATATACTAGGCAGCAAGCGAGTAATTGGGGTTGTAAAAGACTTTAAATACGGGTCCATACGTGAAGAAGTACCTCCAATAGCAATTGATATTGGTTCGCCAAAATATTTTTACGAACTGGCAATCCGGTATGTGCCTGAAAGTGATTACGAAACCGTTAAATGGGTTAAAGAAGTTTGGAATAAATTCTATCCCAATCATCCGGTGGACTACTATTTTATGGATGACAAATTCGATGAAGTATACAAGAACGATTACAATTTTGCAGGGCTAATTAACACTTCGGCAGGACTCTCCATATTCCTAGTTTGCTTAGGTTTATTCGGATTTACCGTATTCAGTACACAGCAGCGTATAAAAGAAATAGGCATTCGCAGAATACTTGGAGCTTCGGTTTGGGATATGCTTAAGCTATTCTTTTCACAATACGTTTCGTTAATTGTAATATCTTCGCTCATAGGAGTAATGTTAGGCAATTACTTTATATCGCAATGGCTGAATGAATTTGCGTATAAGATAGATATTGAGTTGCACTATTTCTTGTTAACAGTTGTAATTGCAGTATCAATTATTCTTTGTACCCTGTCTGTATACATCGTTAAAACAGTTGCATCGAATCCCGTAGATTCTTTGAGGTATGAATAGAGCATGGACTAATGGATTTATAAATTTTCAGAACAAAAAGGAAAAAGATACTTGATGCTATCCAACATTCAGCAACTAGAAACCATGATCGAGAATCAAGGATCAAAAGATTATGATAAAAAACTACTTCAAAATTGCATTTAGAAAAATTGCACGTAATAAACTTTACGCGTTCACAAACATATTTGGCTTGGCAATAGGAATTGCCGCTTTTCTACTAATTAGCATGTGGGTATATCATGAACTAAGCTATGATCGGTATCATGCTAATGCAGATAATATTTACAGGCTTGCAAACCATGGATCTGTTTCAGGAAAACAAATGAGTTTCGCATCTGCATCGGGTCCAATGGGGCCACAAATGGTAGAAGATTATCCTGAGGTAATTGAAGCTGTGAGATTTCTGCACGTTATCGATAAAACATTTATGTCGTACCAGCAAGAAAAATACTTTGAAAAAGGTGTTTTTTTCGTTGATGAAAATGTGTTCCGGGTATTTTCATTTAATTTACTTCAAGGAGGGCAGGACAACGTTTTATCTGATCCAAATTCTATTGTGTTATCACAGTCTTCCGCTGAAAGATATTTTGGTGATGAAGATCCGATTGGCAAGATCGTTAGTTTTAAAGATAGTGTTGATTTAACAGTAACCGGGATCTTTGAAGACCTACCTTCAAACTCTCATTTTAGATTTAACTTTCTTATTCCGCTGGATTCCCGCCCTGCCAGACAAAGTAGTAGTCAAGATTGGTGGATCAACTTTGGTTTTCATACTTACTTACTTATTCAAGAGAACTATGAAATATCTGGGCTCGAGAATAAACTACCTGGTTTTGTAGAACGACACATGAGAAACGATTTAAACAAAGCCGGTGTAGATATATCGCCGTTTCTTCAGCCTCTAAAAGATATCCATCTTTATTCAAATTTGGAATTTGAGATTCAAGCAAATGGGAATATAAACCAGGTTTATATATTCTTCACAATTGCAGTTCTTATATTACTTATCGCATCAATCAACTTCATTAACCTATCCACGGCACAGTTTGAAAGTAAATCAAAAGAAGTTGGATTAAGAAAAGTAATTGGCGCCACTAAATCGCAGGTAATAAAACAAATACTGGCAGAATCCATAACAAATGTGATAATTGCCCTTCTCGTAAGCATTTTGATTGTCGAGCTATTTGAAACCTATTTTCAGAATATCTCGGGGAGTTTAATTGAGATTAGCCTATGGAAGAACATATTCTATCAAATAACCATTTTTAGTGTAATAATCACAATCGGATTTTTCGGCGGTTTTTTTTCAGCTTCACTTTTTGCTAGAATAAGACCATTGGCAGCTATTCAAAATAAATCGACATATACTCGGAAAAACAGAAAGGCAACATTACGTCAATTACTGACTGTATTTCAGTTTACAATTACATTTGTTTTAATTACAGGCTCGATAGTCGTCTGGAAGCAAATTGAATATATGAAAAACAAAGATCTTGGCTTCGACAAAGAGCATATAATCATAGTGCCAATCAGTTCAGGAAGCTTAAAGTACAAACCCGATCTTGTTAAAGCCGAACTAACCTCTGATCCCAATATTAACTCAGTAACAGCAACATCCCATCTACCGGGGGAGAATGCGAATACAAATCTATACAGCTTTCCTGGTGAAACAGGCACAACCAATGCGATTTTTACTCTTATAAGTTCCGAACGCGATTATTTAAACACATTTGGATTAACGCTGCTGGAGGGAAGAACACTGAAGGAAGACCTTAGAGGTAAAAATATAAGCGGCAATGAAGTGATATTAAACGAAAGAGCGCTAGAAAAACTAGGTTGGGATGATCCAATTGGCAAAAAAATAAGATGGTATGCAGGTAACAAAGAAATGGAAATTGTAGGAATCGTTAAAGACTATCACTTTTCTAAACTAAATAATCATATTGAACCCGTTGTTATTCAACAATTTCCAGTAACATTTTCCTACTTTGCAATAAAAATATCACCTATCCATATTAGTAGTACAATTGATTTTATTAAAAGTACGTTCGAGAAACTTGCCCCTAATTATCCCTTCGAATATTTCTTCTTTGATAAGACAATGGACGAACTTTATGTTGCAGAAGAAAATTTTGAGAAACTTTTTAACCTGTTTACACTGCTCGCAATAATTATCTCATGTCTTGGTTTATTTGCATTAACATCGTACACTACTGAGAAACGCACAAAAGAAATTGGTATCAGAAAAATCCTTGGCGCCAATATTAACTCTATCTTAAATACGATCACTAAAGAAAACATTTTACTGATATTGCTGGCATATTTTATCGCTGTACCAATTGCGTGGTATTCTATGAATTTGTGGCTGCAATCATTTGCATACAGAACTAGTATCGGTTTAATAACATTTGTAACCGCAGGAACAATCATATTTCTAATAGCCGTGGTTACTGTAAGCTATCAATCAATAAAAGCTGCCAAAGCAAATCCGGTAGATTCTTTGAGGCATGAATAGATAATAGACTTTTAGATTTATAGATTTTTAGAATCAAGAGTAGAAAGGAAACTGAATGCTGGATACTTGATATTAGTGACCGGAAACGAGTTCCCAGGATTTCTTTACCAGGATCAAGATCGAGTGTCCAGAATCCTTTAAAAAATCGGAGTAACCATGTTACGGAATTACATCAAAATTGCCTTTAGAAATTTGCGACGGCACAAAATTTACTCCTATATTAACATTGGCGGACTTGCAATCGGTATTACCTGCTGTTTGTTGATCCTACTTTATATCCACGACGAATTAACTTACGATAGCTTTCATGAAAACGCAAAACGTATTTATAGAATCAATATAGACATTAAATTTGGAGCAACGGAGTCCACCGCTCCTCTTAGCTCGGATATGATGGGTCCAACCTTAAAAAAAGATTACCCCTATGTTGAAGAATACACAAGAATATACAGCTTTGTTAGTAATAAAAAGATAAAGAAAGATAACGAATTTAATAACGAGCATAGTGTTGCGTATGTTGATTCAACATTCTTCAAAGTATTTACCTTCCCTGTAATTTCCGGGCAAGCAGACAACTTACTTAATGAACCAAACACCGTAGTAATAACTGAAACAATCGCAAAAAAATATTTTGGAACTGCTGATGCCGCCGGGAAATTTATTGAAACAGGTGAGAAAGGCAATAAAAATTACAAGGTTACTGCTGTAATAGAAGATATGCCTGGGAATTCGCATTTCAAATTTAATTTTCTATTTCCTATGCTAAACTTGCATTACAATGCTTGGGGTAATTATTTATCTTCTAACTTTCATACATACCTTGTGTTAAAGGAGGGTACGGACTATAAAGAATTCGAACAAAACCTCAAACAGTATGCTGATAATTATGTGTTTCCGTATGCAAAAGGAATTTTGAATGTTAAAACCAAGGAAGAATTTGAAAAAACAGGAAACTGGATCAAGTTTTCATTAATTCCTCTAACTGACATACATTTATATTCTACACAATCATTTGAATTAAGTCCAAGCGGAACTATTCAATACGTATACATTTTTTCGGCCGTTGCTTTCTTCATCCTTTTAATCGCTTGCGTAAATTTTATGAATCTTACCACAGCCCAATCATCAAACCGTGCAAAGGAAGTTGGTATACGTAAGGTTTTGGGAACCGAACGTAAAAATCTAATTGTGCAATTCCTGTCCGAATCAGCATTTATGTCTTTTCTTTCGGTTTGTTTAGCAGTTTTTATTGTTTATAACATATTGCCGTTATTTAACAGTCTTTCCGGTAAAGAAATAACCAATAGTAGTTTGGAGTCAGGCGGCTTTGTGCTAGTCCTGATTCTGCTGATTCTATTTATAGGCGTCCTCTCTGCAAGCTATCCTTCGATATACATGTCACGCTTCAGACCAATAGAAATTATCAAAGGAAAGTTGTTGCTTGGAACAAAGAGCGGCGGTTTGAGAAACATACTTGTAGTTTTTCAATTTACCGCCTCAATTGTACTCATAACAGCAACGATAATAGTTTATAATCAATTAGATTTTATTCAGAATAAAGATTTGGGATATAATAAAGAACAAGTGCTAGTAATTAACGATTTCTACAATCTGAGAAAAAATGGTGACGCCTTTAAGGAAGAAATGCTGAAACTTCCCGGTGTAAGTAGTGGAACTATTTCAGGCTTTTTACCTGTGCCCTCAAACAGGGTATTTAATGTTTTCTCAAAAGATGCGTTGGGGGTTTCAGAAAAAGGTCTCGTAATGCAAGATTGGGCAGTAGATTACGAGTACCTAAATACGCTGGATATAAAATTGCTTGAAGGTAGAAACTTCTCGCGTGAATATGGCACGGATTCCTCGGCAATAATACTGAATGAGAAAGCGGTAATGCAGCGAGGCTACGATAACCCTATTGGGAAGAAAATATACAAGCCCGGATTTGACGGACAAATTACAGGCTATACTATAATTGGAGTTATAAAAGATTTTCACTTCGAATCTTTGCGCCAGGAAATTGGCCCGTTAAGTTTAGTTCTGGGCAAAAATCCGGCTTCCGTTTCTTTTAGAATTAATACGGCTGATGTTCAAAGTATATTAAAAACAGCTGAAACTAATTGGAAAAGTATGACTGCAGGAATGCCTTTCAAGTATAGTTTTATGGACGAATCCTTTAATGAAGTTTACCTTGTTGAGCAGCGTGTCGGCAAAATAGTATTTTCATTTTCGGCCCTTGCAATAATCATCGCATGTCTCGGCCTGTTTGGATTAACCGGCTTCCTTGCAGAACAGAAAACAAAAGAAATTGGTGTAAGAAAAGTGCTGGGCGCTTCTGTTAAGTCAATACTTCTAATGCTCTCAAAAGAATCCGTAAAATGGATTGTGATTTCAAATATCATCGCTTGGCCTGTTGCTTATTATTCTATGAATAAATGGCTTCAAGATTTTGCATATAGAATTGAAATAAGCTTTTGGGTGTTTGTTTTAGCAGGCATAACGGCATTATTAATTGCGTTAGCAATAGTAAGTTTTCAAACAGTGAAGGCTGCAACGGCAAATCCAGTGGAGTCACTTAAATATGAATAATGCGCTTTAGCTATTAAGAAGCCTATTTAATAATTGTAAGGAATAAAATGTTTTTATACTTCTTAAAATCTGTCGATCAAATCCGATAGATTCTTTCAGGTATGAATAGCAAGTAAACTTGTAGTCTTCTGTGCAGAGCAACTTTATATGAGTGTAACTGGAATCGTTACGGTGTGGATAAAAAAGGATTAGACACCAATTTTTATTGAAAATCAGATGAGGAATAAAGATAATGTTAATACATAACCTTCTACTTATTTACCGGAACTTCAGACACCACAAAAGTTCGTTTTTAATAAATTTAGTTTGCCTCTCCACAGGTCTTGCCAGTGCATTGCTGATCTACTTATGGATAAACGATGAGATCAGTATCGACAAATTCCACGAAAAAGATGCACAACTATTTCAGGTGATGAAAAATAAATTTGAAGCCGGCGTGATTCAAACGAATGAGTTTACACCGGGATTGCTGGCAAACGCACTGGCAGAAGAAATGCCTGAAGTTGTAAATGCCGTGCCTGTTTTCCCTCCTTCCGGATTTTATGCTCAAGGTATTATTACTACTGAAAAAAAGAACGTTAGAGCAAAAAGTAAGTTCGTAGGAAAGGATTTTTTTAACATTTTCTCTTATAGGTTACTGCATGGTGATAGAGACAAGGTTTTGAATGATAAATACTCCATAGCAATATCGGATGAGTTATCTAATAAATTATTTAACACGACCCATGATGTCATTGGGAAAACCGTAAAATGGAACCAGGAGCGTTTTGATCATAATGAACTATTTATAGTTGCAGCTATTTTTGAAAAAGTCCCTGCCAATGCTTCTATTCAATTTGATTTGCTCTTACCATTTGAACTATTGCGAGAAATAAAAACCAGCTTTTCAGCTTGGGGAAGCTCAGGACCCAGCACGTATGTGGAGTTAAAGAAAGGTACTGATTTAGAGGCTTTCAATGATAAAATTGCCAGTTTCCTAAAATCGAAGGATAAAAAGTTAAATTCGACCTTATTTGTAAGAAAATACTCCGATCAACATTTGTTCAATCAATATGAAAACGGTGTTGCGACAGGTGGTAGAATTAGTTATTTGAGACTGTTTTCTATTATCGGAATTTCAATATTGCTAATAGCTTGCATTAATTTCGTAAACTTATCTACTGCGAAAGCCTCTCGAAGAATCAAAGAAGTAGGTATTAAAAAAGTAGTTGGCGCTAACAGGAAAACTCTTTTTGCACAATACCTTGGAGAGTCCATGTTAATGTCCCTTTTATCCCTTTTTGTAGCTGTTTTAATAGTCGAATTTCTTCTTCCTCAATTCAATGAAATTACCGGAAAACACCTCACGCTTTATTGGGATGCAAAATTAATATTCTCTTTTCTAAGCATAGCTATATTTACCGGTGTAGCCGCAGGAAGCTATCCAGCGCTTTACATTTCCAGTTTCAATCCGCTTAACATGCTAAATGGAAAATTAAATACTGCTTTTGGCGAATTGTTGGCGCGCAAAGGCTTGGTGGTTTTTCAATTTGCAATTTCCGTTATACTAATTGTATCTGTTCTGGTTGTGTATCAACAAGTCGAGTATGTTCAATCTAAAAAACTGGGTTACGAAAGAGATCATATCATTCATTTTGAAAAGGATGGAAAGCTAAATACCAATCTCACAACATTCTTGTCCGAACTGAGAAATATTCCGGGAATTGTAAATGTATCTAACATGGGTTATGACGTCTCGCGTCCTAATGGCTTTACATGGGGTATTGATTGGGAAGGGAAAAATCCCGATGACATTATTGAATTTGCAAACCTGGAAGTAGGTTATAACTTAATTGAAACGATTGGTTACAGAATAAAAGAAGGGCGAGCTTTTTCCAAAGACTTTGGAGCGAAAAGCTCTAAGATTATTTTTAATGAAGCTGCTATTGAAAGCATGGGAATAGAAGATCCTATTGGTAAAACTATTAGGCTATGGGGCGGGGAATACCAGATTGTGGGCATCGTCAAAAATTTCCATTTTGAATCACTTTATGAAAAAGTAAAACCCTGTTTTTTAAGAATAAATCCAAATGCAGGTAATATTGTCGTAAAATTAGCAGCAGGAACGGAAAAAGAAACTATTGAACAAATTGAAAAGCTTGATAGTCAATATAATCTCGGACTCGCTTTTGAATACAAATTTATGGATGAGGATTATCAGCACCAGTATATAGCGGAAAAACGTATTTCTATATTATCGCGATACTTTGCCGGACTGGCTATAATCATCTCAAGCCTGGGTTTATTCGGCCTGGCAACCTTCACGGCAGAACGAAAAATCAAAGAAATTGGCATTCGAAAAGTGTTGGGGGCAAAGATTCCTGAAATTTTAATTCTATTGAATAAAGAATTTATTAAATGGGTAGTGCTCGCGGCAATAATTGCTTCGCCGATTGCATATTATATTATGAGTAATTGGCTTCAAGATTTTGCTTATAGGATAGATATAAACTTGTGGGTGTTTGTTTTATCAGGAGGAATTGCATTACTCGTTGCATTGTTTACGGTAAGCGTTCAAGTAATAAAAGCAGCAACGACAAACCCAATCAAGTCATTAAGATCTGAATAAAATTTTCTCGGAGGAGAGATAACATGTTCAAAATTCATTTTCTGTTAACAATTAGACATTTCCGCAAACAATTGTTTTCATCAATAATAAATATTGTGGGATTAACCCTTGCTGTTGTTACATGTCTTTTCATTTTCCTTTTTGTAACGGATGAATTTAAATACGATCAATTCCATACTAAAAAGGAACGCATAATAAGATTGGTAAAACAGGATTACGTTACGGGTGATAAGAGCGCCTTATGGCCGGCAATTGAATTTGAAAGATTTGTAGGGAAGGTTCCCCAAATAGAAACCGGGTTCCGTTTAAATAAAGAATACAATGCCTTAATTAGCCGTGCCAATAAAAAATTTATTCATGATTTTTACTTTGCTGATAACGAGATATTTGATGTAATGGATTTCCCATTACTCCAGGGAGATGCCGGTAAAGCGCTTAGCAATCCCTATTCTGTTGTTATTACTGAAGATGTATCAAACAAATTTTTCGGCGAAGAAAATCCAATCGGTAAAGTACTTAATATAGAAAACAAATACGATTTGGAGGTTACCGGTGTGCTTAAGAATCTTCCTGCACACTCGCATATAAAGACGAATATAATTGCTTCGATATCTACGCTTAATACAGAAAATCCTAATGTCATGAATGAGTATTATATCGGAAGTTGTTTCTTCTACTTTTTGCTGGATAAGAATTCAACACTTGATGCATTTGAAAGTAGTGTATCAGATATACGCAAACTCGGTTACCCGGATTCTTACGCCGAAGAGAAGAAGTTTGTTTCACAGCCGCTTGAAGAAATATATTTATATCATCATGATACTAAATGGGATTTTGCCGAACACGGTGATGTTAATACCGTTATCAGCTTTATTTCCATTGCATTGTTAATAATGTTAATGGCTGCTTTTAATTTTACTAATCTTTTGTCAACACAGGTTAAGTTTAGAGAAAAAGAACTTATGATGCGCAAGCTGCTTGGAGCCGGACGAAAAAGTATACTGAAACAATTCTTCTTCGAAACATTCTTTTATCTTGGTATTGCATTGGCTTTTTCTCTTCTGCTTGTTGAGCTTTTCATCGGCTCCTTTAACCAGCTTACCGGAAAATACTTAAGTATATCCTCGATTCTTCAATGGCAGGTTATTATATCAATCCTGGGACTGCTTTCATTTACTGCACTATTCTCGATTCTTTATCCTTCATTTATAACTCTTAAATCCAATTCCTTTGACCGGCTTAAGGGAAGCACATATTCTTCCCAAATCAAGTTATCCAACATAAAATTTGGTTTCCGTCAGTTTGTAACTGTTTTGCAGTTTGCTATAACAATTGCTCTTATTTTTGGAACGGTTATAATTTTCAACCAAATGACGTTTATCTCCAAAGCCAAACTGGGATTTGATAAAGAGCACTTACTTGTCATTGAAAATCCTTATGGATTAGGGATGTACGAAAGATACGAGAATTACAAAAACAACATTTCAAGGCATCCCGGTGTTAAGGCTGTTTCGGCGAGTGAAAACATTCCCGGGAAGTTTTTATCAAATATTGCTCATACATGGTTAAGCGGGGAATCAGGAGAGCACAGAACTCCGGTAAATTTGATAGCAATTGATTATGGTTTGTTAAATCTGCTGGATGTTAATTTTATTAATGGTAGAGATTTTTCAAAGGATATAACAAGCGATCAGTTTAACTCAATTGTAATTACAAGAGAAGCTGCTAATGTTCTTGGATTAACCGAGCCGCTCGGTGCAAAAATAAACGGACTTCACAATTCATCAGATAATCAAGCTGTAATCGGTGTTGTAGAGGATATTCATTTCAAATCTTTTAAAGAAGAAATTTCTCCAATTGTATTCTATTTGAGGCAATGGAGTTCATCGCACATAGTTGTAAGAGTAGGCGGCAATAACCTGGCTAGTACAATGCGTTCGCTTGAAGAAGAATGGAATAATTTGGCGCCGGACAGACTATTCGTTTACTCGTTCGTTGACGAGATTTTTGATAAACTTTACACCTCTGAAAAACGACTATCGAAACTCGTAATAATATTTTGCGGGTTAGCAATTACCATCTCGTTTATTGGTTTGCTTAGCGTAATTTCATTAGTTGCACAGATGCGTACAAAAGAAATTGGAATTAGGAAAACGCTTGGTGCATCAGGCCTGACCGTTTACAGGATGATGGTTAGAGAATACATTTACATTATCATTGCCGCTAATGTAATCGCGTTGCCTGTTGCTTATTATTTCCTGAGCAAGTGGCTGCAGCAGTTTGTATACAGAGCCGAGATAAGTGCGTTTGCGTTTGTAGCTTCTGTATTCCTGGCTTTTTGCGTTGGTCTTTCAGCAATCAGTTTTAGGATAATTAAAGCCGCTAAGGCAAATCCTGTAGATTCTTTGAGATACGAATAGTTATTATCTCATTGAAACTGGTGAAGGAACGATTTTACTATTACAGTAATAGGCGTAAAAGCAATTAAACAATTTTAAAAACAGGCAAATTGCTCAATAACTAATGATAATCTTTTTAATCGTACGATTGCGAACACATTTGTAGTAATTGCGTACATATGTTCGGATACATTACAAAAGAACAGATTAAAATAGCCCTTTTTTCTTTATTCAATAGGATACCAATTTATAATAATTCCGGCACAATTAATGGCTAATGATTGCATCAATTTGGAGTAGTCCCATGCTACGAAATTATATCAAAATTGCTTTCCGAAATATTTTGAAACAAAAAGTTTATTCATTGATTAATGTGTTTGGCTTAGCAATTGGAATAGCCGCATGTATTATTGTCGGTATATTTATTGAGAATGAACTGAGTTTTGATAAACATAATACAAATGCAGAAAAAATATTAAGGGTCGCAATTAACAAGATTCGTTCTAACACGGAAAGTATCTCCGCAGAATCACCGGCATTGTTGGCGCCGACAATGGTTGATGAGTATCCAGACGTAAAATACGCGAGTCGTATTTATTTTTCATCTGATGACCTCGTTCAGTACGGGGATTCAAAGTTCTACGAAAATAACGTGGCTTATGCCGATCCCGATTACATGAAAATGTTTACTCATTCAATTATAATCGGTAAAAGAGAAAATTTACTGCTTGATAAGAACACAGTCATTTTAACAGAGTCTGCCGCTAAAAAGTATTTCGACAATGATAATCCGGTTGGTAAAGTTCTAAGGATAAACAATCAATTCGATTTTATAATAGAAGCTGTTATAGAAGATGTAAATCCAAATTCACATTTTACTTTCGATTTTTTGGCGTCTTATGAATCGCTCATGGATCAACGGGTTGGGAATTTTATTACACAGTGGGGCGCTACATTCGGATCGTATACTTATATAATGCTGAACGAAGGAATAAGTAAGGATGCTTTTCAGCAAAAGTGTAGTAACCTTATAACAGAAAAAAGCGGACCTACTCCCGGGTTGGATATAAAACTTATACTTCAACCGATGTTGGATATACATCTCTATTCAAATCTGGACGACGAAATTCAACCGAATAGTTCAATAACCTTCATTTTGATAATCATCTCAATTGCCCTGTTTATATTAATTCTTGCAGGAATAAACTTCGTAAATCTTAGCACGGCAAGGGCTGTTAAACGCGCAAGAGAAATTGGTGTCAGGAAAGTTGTCGGCGCTTTAAGAATACAGATTATAAAACAATTTTTAAGTGAATCAATTCTTATATCGCTCATCGCTTTGCTGGTTTCTGTTTTGTTGGTCGAGTTATTCAAACCGGTCTTTGCTGCGTATATTGGAACCAACCTTGAATTCAAATATTTAACCAACGTAAATCACATCGCTGTTGTTGTTTTAACAACATGCCTGGTAGGAATTTGCGCGGGCTTATACCCTGCGTTTGTGCTTTCTTACATAAAGCCGATAAATGCACTTAAATCAAAATCATCATTGCAGGCAGGTGTTGGCGGTGGAATTAATTTGCGTAAAATTTTGGTTGTCTTCCAGTATTCAATTTCGCTTATCCTGATTATAACCACGCTGGTAATTAATGATCAGACTACATTTATGCGTAATTTTAATATGGGATTTGATAAGGATTATATGTTGCGGTTTGAAACTCCCAACCGGATAGGAGATAAATACAAAACTTATAAAACGGAGTTTGGAAGAATACCGGGAGTACTAAGTTCATCGGCGTGTTTAGGTTCGCCAATTTCGGATAACGGATTCGGCACTAATCTTAAACCGAAAGTGGAAAACAACGGTGAACAGTTTTCTATAGGAGTAAGATTTGTTGACCATGATTATATAGAACATTTCGGATTGGAACTTATAGCCGGTCAACCCTTGTCCGCATACAGCGAAAATAATAACGAAGGGATTATGATTGTAAATGAGTCACTGGTTAAAAGTCTTGGTTACACCCCCAATGAGGCGCTAGGCAAATCTTACAGATTGGGATTAAACCAATATGAGCCGCAAATCGCTGGAGTTGTGAAGGACTATAATTTTAAATCGCTTCATGAAGAAATTCAGCCAAATGTATTTATGTATCTCCCTTCCTTTTTTAGAGAATTGGTTTTAAAGGTAGAGGCTAAAAACTTAAGCGAAACTATGGCAAGTATTGAAAGCCTGTGGAATAATTACTACCCCGACTATCCTTTCCAGTATTCATTTATGGATGATGAAATTGATAAGTATTATAAATCAGAGGAACAAGCGGCCGGAGTTGTTGCAACTTTTTCAACTATTGCAATAATTATTGCCAGCTTGGGTTTAATCGGGTTAACGTTCTACACAACCGAAGATAAAAGAAAAGAAATCGGTGTGCGGAAAGTAATGGGAGCTTCGGTTACTGATATTGTAAAAGGACTAACATGGGAGTTTCTAATGTTGATTGCAATTGCTTCGGGCGTTGCGCTGCCAATTGGATATTATTTATCCGAGAAATGGTTGAGTCAGTTTCCTTACCAGGTAGATATAAGTTTATTTCTCTTCTTGAATGCAGCGTTAATAGTTGTAGCAATTTCTCTTTCAGTTATAAGTTATAGTGTTATTAAAAGCGCGGCAGCAAATCCAATAGATTCTTTGAGGAGTGAGTAAATCCGGATACTGGTTGCTGGCTTCTAGGATCTGGTTATAATTGCCAGGATCAAGGCTCCGGTATCGAGCATCAAAGAGCTAGATTTAAGAATTGCTAAAACATAGAGGACAACATATTTCAAAATTTTTTAATAATAGCATCACACACTTTTCCTCTCTTCCTTAATTCGTATTTCGAGCTTATAGGTGAAAAGCATTTGTATAAATGAATGATACACTGTAACAGCATATACTGAGCGCCGCTAAAGTTAGCCATTCAATACAGGAGAATCGGTAATGATTAAAAATAATTTGTTAGCAATTCTCAGAAGTTTTCAGAAAAGTAAGCTTATTATTCTAATTAATATTCTTGGATTATCCGTTGGGCTTGTAGCCGCTATTTTATTAATTGTACTTCTAAAGTATGAATATAGCTTCGATTCATTTCACGAAAACAAAGAGACGTTGCACAGAGTACTATCGGTAACTAATAATCTTGATAGTAATGAGAATGTTTATTTCCCCCGTGCTCCATCCGCTTTAAATGAATACTTGAAAGAATATATACCGGGATTTAATAACTTAGTTACTGTAACAACAACCAGTCCCAGGTTGAAAATCGACGGAGTATTGTATAATGACAAAAGCATGTATGTTGATGAAAACTTTTTAAGAAATTTTTCATTCGACCTGGTGCAGGGAAGTCTTAAACAAGCATTAAGCAAACCTGATGCTGTAATTCTAACAAAATCATTTGCTCAACAATTGTTTGGCAATTCAAATGCCTATCAACAGTCGATTATTATTAACGAAAAGAATTATACAATAACAGGCATTATAGAAGATGTGCCAGCAAATTCCAGTATTCAATTTAGCGCGCTGTTTCCGATTAAATTCTATAAAACGTATAAGCAACTGATCGACAGTTGGGGAAACAACCTGTGCGAGGTTTATATCAATCTTCCCGGAAACAAAGACAGGCATGAAACGGAAACACTGATAAACCGTTTAACAAAAATCCATGAAAGAAAAGGGGCGTTAACTACATTTGCCTTACAGCCTTTATCAAGAATGCATTTATATTCTAAAAGTGATTTTGGCATTGAAGGGAAAGGTAATGCTACAAATCTTTTTATCTATACCTTCTTTGTTATATTCCTCTTAACAACTTCAATAATAAACTACTCCAATATTTCGTTCAACCAGATTTATAAAAGATCAAACGAAGCCGGGATGAGAAGAATTCTTGGCGCGTCTAAATCTCAAATATTTTTTAGGAGCTGGGCTGAAGCTGTAATAATTTGTTTGATATCCTTTGTAATAAGCCTGCAAACTGTATCCGCAATTCTTCCGGAGTTTAATGAGTTGTTCGATAGAAGAATTGAGTTTTCGTTTGTCTATAAAGATATTCTTGAGATTGGATTGATCCTTTTGGTAGTAAGTATACTTTTAGGATTAATGCCCACGTTAAAGCTGTTAAAAATCAGTCGCCCTCTTTCACTGCGAAGAGGTGTTGAATTCACCGCATCTAATAAGCCTGTGAAGGGAATGCTCATCACCCAGTTTGTAATTTCTTTCTTTTTTCTAATAACCGCTTTGCTTGTTACAAATCAACTAGAGTTTATTTCGTACAAACATAGTATAAAAGACAACGAAAGTATTATTCATGTTCGCGCGGGAAAAAGCGAAAGTAATATGGTAAACAAATCACACTCGTTTTATAACTCTGTATTGCAAAATAGTGTAATCGTAAATTCAACATATAGCGAGGGAATCGGAAGAAGAGATGTTTATAAAATTGCCAAGTTTTCAGTATTTGACCAAAAAGAATATTGTTATATCGAACGATTCGAGAAAAACCATGTAACAATATTTAATCGTAATATTATAAAAGGAAGGGATTTAGATATCGAAAAATTCCCGGCGGATACCAATAGTTCAATCGTAGTTAATGAAGCCTTCCTAAAATTGTTCGATATTACAAAACCATTTGAAACATTCGTTTCCGAATCCCTGCATAAGTACAGAATTGTCGGCATTATTGAAGACTATTCAATATACTCACTTAAACATGATGTTCAACCGCTGGTTTTGTTGCCGGTAAGAAAAATTACTGATTACTATTTTAAGGTAAATAAGCAAAACGAGGAAACAGCATTAAAATTGATTGAGAAAAATTGGAATGAGTATTACCCGAATGAAACTTTTACATACCTTTTTTATGATGAAACCATTATGGCAGATTATCGCGATGAAATAGTTGCATATAAATTGTTCATGATACTGGCAGTTGTAAGTATTTCAATATCTCTTTTAGGAACCGTAGGACTTATTTCAATTATTTTAATAAAGAAGAAAAAAGAAATCGCGATTAGAAAAATACTTGGAGCATCAATCCGGAACTTGGTCGGTAATTTTTCGAAGGAATTCCTTGCAGTTATAGTTCCGGGTTTCGTTCTTGCTTCAGTAATCAGCTATGTCTATATAAATGAATTTCTCGAAGTATTTGTGTACAAAGCTTCGATAGATGTATCAGCATTCATTATTGCTTTGGCGCTGGTTTTATCTATGGTTCTTATATTAGTTACAATTCAGTCGTTGAAATATCTATATAAAAATCCTGTAGATTCTTTAGTCAAAGAGTAGCTAAAAAATAATTCTCGTACAAATGAGATAATTTTAATGTGTATTGATGATATTCATAATCAAACGGTAAGAATTCAGAATAGATTTAAGAGGAGCTTATGCTACAGAACTACTTAAAAATAGCGCTAAGAAATATTCTTAAGAACAAAGCCTATTCTTTGATAAACATATTCGGGCTTGCTTTCGGAGTAGCTGCAGTAGTATTAATCGCACTTTATATGAAGTTCGAGTTGAGCTATGATTTGTTTCATTCCAACATCGATGACTTATACAGGGTATCAATTGTTCGAGCCGAAAAAGACGCGGTGGAAGGAGACAGCCCTGAATTTGTAGCCCCTTTGGCGGAAGCAATGTATAATGAATTCCCTGAAGTAAAGAGTTATTCGCGTGTATCAACGATACGACCGGTTTATTTCTATACAGAGGATCAACCCTTCAAAGTGCAAAAGACGAGGTACGCAGATTCCACTTTCTTCGATATGTTCTCATTCAACTTATTGCACGGTAATCCTGCGGATGTTCTTTGCAGCCCTTTCTCAGTTGTTTTAACGGAGTCACTTTCAAAGAAATTATTCGGTTCATCGGAATCCATTGGTAAAACAGTTTCATTAGATAGCCGAACCGATTATTTAATAACAGGAATCGTGGAAGATCCCCCTGTTAATTCACAAATCCAATTCGAAGCGCTTATATCATTTGCCACTTTATACGCGGAGCCGGGTCATTACATGGATTGGAACGGGGGAAACCAGTATATACATTTTGTTACATTAAACAAGAATACAAAGCCGGAAAGTGTTAACGGAAAATTCGAATCATTTATGTGGGACAAAACTAATAAACGGCTAAGCGCTTACGGTATAAAGTACCTGCCTTACTTACAGAAGTTCAAAGATGTTCACTTGAACCACAATAGCTATTCGGCTTCATTGAAACAAAGCTTGTTTATAGCAGCTGGAATAGCTCTTTTCATTTTATTAATAGCTTGCGTAAATTTTATTAACCTTTCTATTGCAAATGCAACAAAACGAGCAAAGGAAGTTGGCATGCGAAAAGTATTGGGCGCCGACAGGAAACGAATTATTAAACAGTTCCTGGCAGAATCTTTTTCTCTTACTTTAGTTGCTATAATAATTGCACTTATAATTGTTGAAGCAATCTTTCCTTCATTTCAAAATTTTGTCGGTAAAGATGTAGCGTCGCTAAATTTACTTGATCACGCCCAGGTACTGATTTTACTGGGAATACTTATACTTGTCGGTTTACTGGCAGGAAGTTACCCCGCACTTTTTATGACTTCCTATCAACCGGTTAAAATACTAAAAGGCGCTTTTGCTAATTCTCCAGGTAAGCTGACTTTACGCAATGCATTAATTGTATTTCAGTTTACCGTCTCTGTAGCATTAATAATCTGCACTATGATAGTGAACGACCAGATAAGTTACATTAAAAATGCAGAACTGGGATATGAAAAAGAAAATGTACTTCTCATAGGTTTGCCAACGACCGAAGCAAAAGAAAGCGTTGAGCTGCTCAAAACAGAATTTAGCAAACTTCCATTCGTGAATAATATTGCGGCGAGTTCAAACGTTCCGGCTAACGGTTTTACAAGTAATGGTTATATACCCGAAGGATTTGAATCACCGATGATGTTTTACGCCCTCGACATTGATGAAAACTTTTTAGAGACGTATGGAATTGATTTAATTGACGGCTCCAACTTTTCAAGAAAAATGAATATTGATGACAGCGGTTATTTAATAAACGAAGCATTAGCGAAAAAACTAGGTTGGGAAAATCCTATTGGCAAAACAATCGTGCGCAACGGCGAGCATAAAGTTATTGGAGTAGTAAAAGATTTTAACTTCGCGTCATTACATAATAATATTGATCCGCTTATTATCACGAATCAACCATGGAGAAACCGTTTCAACATCTTGTCTTTGAGCATTACTACGTCAAATGTTTCCGAAGCGCTCGAACAAATTAATCTAGTTTGGAAATCCGTTGCGCCTAACTCAAATTTCGAATTCCAGTTTCTCGATGATGTTTTTAATAATGTTTATAAAGCCGAGCAAAGATTTGCCGAAGTATTTTTAACTTTTTCTTTGCTGGCTATAATTATAGCAATTTTAGGTTTGTTTGCATTAACATCTTTTACAATTCGTCAAAAAGTAAAAGAAATAGGTCTAAGAAAAGTTTTAGGCGCTTCGGCAAATGAAATAGTCTACGATTTTTCAAAAGCATATCTAAAAATAATTACCGTTGCCGTAATAATCGCCTGGAGTATTGCTTTTTACGGAATGGATAAATGGATAAACTCTTTTGCATACAACGAGGGGATTTCGTTTATGCCTTTCGTTGCGTCTGCATTGATTGCATTGATCTTAACATTTACTATTATCTACTTTGTTTCAATAAAGACAGCATTAAGAAATCCTGTTGAAGCTTTGAAGTATGAGTAATAGAATCATTGTGAGATGACTTGGTGTTCAGTTTAATGGAGAAATCATGTTCAAAAATTATCTAACAATTGCTTTCAGGAATCTTTTACGATTTAAAAGCTATACACTGATAAACATACTTGGACTTTCCATAGGCATGTCATGTTGTATTTTAATTATACTATTTATAAAGGATGAACTTAGCTATGATAGGTTCCATACAAATAGTGATCGTATATACCGTATCGTACAGATGAATTCCCCAAATGGCAAATCATATTTATCCGGTACTCCTGCTCCCTTGGCCACAGCGCTGCTTAATGAACTTCCTGGAAATATTCAGGTAACTCGCTTTGGAAATGGTCAGGGGAATATTATTACTTATGGTGATATACAAACCAAGGGTAATCGCTTCCGGCTTGCTGATCCAAATGTGTTTGAAATTTTCACAATACCACTGATTAAAGGTAGCCCCAAAAACGCTCTCAATGAACTCAATTCAATTGTAATATCTGAAAATTTGGCCCAAAGGTACTTTGGAGATGAAGATCCGATGGGGCAAATATTACAAATAGGGAAAGAGACTTATCATCAGGATTATAAGGTAACTGGTGTTTTCAGTGACTTGCCCACAAATTCATCGTTAAAGTTTGATTGCCTAGCGTCTTTTCAACATGCTTATGTGAAAGGTAATGAGGGTAATCTAACTTGGGGGGTAAGTAACTATAACACCTTTATCATGCTCCAAGATAATTATACCCCACAAAGTTTAGAAGTTAAACTTCCACGGATAGTTGAGAAATATAAACCCAGTTCAGGAGATTCAAGAACAGAATATTTTCTACAACCTTTAACCGGAATCCATCTTAATCTGGATCCTGGTAGTAAATTCCCAACTGAAAGAAACAGCGTATATATTTTTATCTTTACCGGTGTAGCACTATTAATACTTTTGATTGCTTGCATCAACTTTATGAATTTGGCTACTGCCCGCGCATCAATGCGTGAAAAGGAAGTAGGAGTTCGTAAAGTGGTTGGTGCTCTGCGGATACATTTGGTAAAACAATTTTTAGGTGAGTCCATTATCCTGTCACTGCTGGCTTTCATACTGTCCGCCCCAATTGTTGAAGTTTTACTGCCTGCTTTCAATCAATATGCTGGTAAGGAATTAGTGTTCCTGCACTATGACAATATTCTTTTTCTGGCTAGTTTGTTTATCATCGCTATAATTGTTGGTACTATCGCCGGCAGTGACCCAGCTCTTTTTATTTCTTCCTTTAAACCGGTATCCATCCTAAGAGGAAGACTGTTCGAGGGTAGAGCCAACACCAAAACCGGACTTAGAAAAATTTTAGTAGTTAGCCAGTTTGTCATTTCCATTATCTTTATAACTTGTACTCTGATCATGCATAATCAATTGCACTATATAAAAACTAAGAATTTGGGATACAACAAGGACCATCTGATTGTAGTCCCAATTTTTGATCAGCATATTAAACCAAAATATGAATTGTATAAAACAGAAGTTCTTCGCAATTCTAATATATTAAGCGCAACTGCCACATCTTATTTGCCGTCAGAACGAGGTTATCACCAAAATGTATCTTTTGAAGGAACAGCAAAAGGTGCGATGAGTCATATCAATTGGATTCCGGTAGATTACGATTTTATTGAAACTATGGAACTGGAACTAACCATGGGTAGGAATTTCTCTCAAGGTTATTTGCTCGGCAAGGGCATCACATATATTTTAAATGAATCAGCTATAAAGCAAATCGGTTGGGAAAACCCACTGGGGAAACGAATGAATATAGTCGACTGGGGACCTGTCATCGGTGTCATCAAAGACTTTCATTACAAGTCGCTGCGTCATCAGATAAAACCTATGGCGCTATGTATTTTCCCAGGATCATTTCAACATCTCATTGTTCGAGTTAAACCGGAGAATATATCCAATTCCATACGCTTCATGGAAAATCAATGGGAAAAGGTATTCCCGAATCAAGTTTTTGAATATAACTTCTTTGATGAAGATTTTGACAAACTGTACAAGACCGAAATCCGGCTGGGCAATATCTTTAACTTCATTACCGCTCTGGCTTTGTTTGTAGCTTGTCTTGGATTATTCGGCTTGGTGCATTTTTCAACTGAACGTCGGACAAAAGAAATCGGTATTCGTAAAGTTGCTGGAGCTACCATATTAAATATTGTTGCATTACTCACGCAAAATTTTATAAAGTGGGTTTTAATTGCCAACCTTATAGCTTTTCCTATCGCATACTATGCTATGAATAAATGGCTTCAAGATTATGCTTACAAAATTGAAATAAGTTGGTGGATATTTGTTCTGGCCGGCGGAATTGTATTGCTTATAGCATTAGCTACTGTAAGTTACCAAGCAATAAAGGCGGCAATGGCAAACCCTGTTGAAGCTTTGAAGTATGAGTAAAACCGGGTGCTGGTCCAATATCAGGATCGATGAACAAGCTCCTCTTGGCTCTTTGTTCCAAAAATCTTGACTCTATTAAGCAACCTAAATTGAGCTTGTGCCGTCTAACTTGCATAACAAACCTTGGGGATTGATATGTTTCAACATTTCGTTAAGATTGCCTTCCGTAATATACTTCGACAAAAAGCTTATTCATTTATTAACATCGTTGGACTTGCTCTAGGCCTGGCTTGTACATTATTCATTCTGCTATGGATAAACGATGAACTTAGCTACGACAAGTTTCATACAAAAATTGATAACTTATACCGGTTGGAAGAAGATCAAAAATTCGGTGATGGCGTATTTCATACATCAGCAACACCTTTCCCTGCAGCGCCTGTTCTGGAAGAAGAAATTCCCGAAATAACTGAATCCGCCCGAACGGAATTTTTAGGCGAAGTGTTCGTTCAATATGGCGATAAAAGTTTTAGCGAACGAAGTATTGTTGCTGTTGATCCTGCCTTCCTGGAAATGTTTACTTATCCAATTATAGAAGGCGACCAAGCAACTCCGCTATCGGATATCAATTCCATAGCTATAACTCAAGAATTAGCTGAAAAATATTTTGGTACAGAAAATCCAATAGGTAAGATTCTTAATATAAACAACAAGTACGATTTACAAGTTACTGCAATACTGGAAGACATACCATCAAATTCATATTATACATTTGAAGCGTTAGTGCCGTTCGAATTCCTGAAGAAGAATATCCGATGGTCCGATAGCTGGGGCAATAATTCAATTCGCACTTTTCTACAATTGGTTGATAACCCGGATATACCATTAGTTAATCAAAAAATGACCGACATACTTAAACGTAATAACGAAGGTACGAAAACGGAATTTGTATTAATGCCGTATAAAGATTTACGCCTGCATGCTTATTCAGGCTTTGGCAAGCCTGCAGGACGAATACAATATATTTACATCTTTGCTGTAGTCGCTTTATTCGTTTTACTTATTGCATGCGTAAATTTTATGAATCTGTCAACAGCTAAGTCTTCAATGCGCGCTAAAGAAATTGGTATGAGAAAAGCTATAGGAGCGCTAAGAAGCGGATTAGTAAAACAATTCTACGGCGAATCGATTCTTATGGGAGGGCTGGGAATGTTAACCGCGCTTTTAATAGTAGCTTTGCTTATACCGGCTTTTAACTCCATCACCGATAAAGAAATTGGTTTTACACAGTTGCTTGCTCTTGAATATATTATCGGTCTTGTAGGGATAACATTACTAACAGGGTTTATAGCGGGTTCTTACCCTGCATTATTCCTCTCGTCGTTTCGACCTATCACGGTTCTTAAGAACTCGACTCAAAAAGGAAATAAAGGAGCAAGATTCAGACAAATACTCGTGGTGTTTCAGTTTTCAATTTCAATAGCCCTAATAGTCGGAACTACTGTCGTATTCAATCAATTGGAGTATATGTACAATAAAGATTTGGGCTTCAATAAAGACCAGGTTATTTACATCCCGATGAGAAACGAGTTGAAAGAAAGTTATGAGTTGGCCAAGAACGAACTTGCAATGGTTAACGGTGTAATAAATATTACCGGATCTCGAGACAGACCGGGCAGACTGGGCAGTAATTCATGGGGCTCGGATTGGGACGGTAAAAACCCGGAAGAAAAATATTTAATAACCGGGACATCTGTAGACTATGATTATATAGAAACATTGGATATTAAGATGCACGCGGGTCGTTCCTATAGTAAGGATTTTCCGGGTGACCTTACGATTGATACTACGGGTAATTTTATTGTGAATGAAGTTCTTGCTAAACTAATGGGCGAAAATGTGATAGGTAAAAGATTAGATTTCTGGGGTGTTGAAGGCCAGGTAATTGGAATCGTAAAAGACTTCCATACAAACAAACTAAACAGAGAAATTGCACCTATGGCAATGATACTTTATCCACCGGGTAATAATTTCATTATTGCGAAACTAGAGTCGGAAAACATCAATAAGACATTAGAGGAACTTGATCAGGCGTGGTCATCGGTTCTCCCAAATTTTCCATTCACTTATAAATTTTCCGATGAAGATTTTGCTAAATGGTACGAAGCTGAACAACGAATGTTCGAGCTACTGAAATATTTTGCTGTAATGGCTATTATTATTGCGTGTTTGGGTTTATTCGGATTAGCAGCTTATTCTGCTGAAAGGAGGACAAAAGAAATAGGTATTAGAAAAGTTTTAGGTGCAAGTGAATTTGTTTTAACCACACTATTATGCAAAGAGTTTGTTATTCTTGTGGCAGTATCGAATTTAATCGCTTTGCCCCTCGCTTATCAACTTATGAGCAATTGGCTAAACGAATTTGCTTATCCAATAGAACTTGGTCCATTCATATTTGTTCTTTCAGCTCTAATTGCTTTTGCAGTAGCAATAATAACGGTCAGCTTTCAAGCCATAAAGGCTTCTTTGGCAAACCCAGTGGAGGCATTAAAGTATGAGTGATATTGAGCCGACACCCCACTTTCTTGAGAGTTGATTTGTTGAAATATGAATGAGACTTGATTTTGGTTGCTATCACTTAATGCCCTGAAGGAGGGAGGATGAAAACAGAATACATTGCCGATTCGGTTATATATTCTAATAAGGAAATCTGGCCTATCAATGATGGAAGCGCTTCATGATAAATGAAGTATACCTTGTTTCATAATCTAACTCTAAGCTGGTTATTAGGACGCGCATTTTGTCTAACCCAAATTTTTCATTAGAAAAACTTGTCTTTCAATTATATAAAAATCAAGACTTCGTATATGTGTATGTACAGAAGTCAAATTAATCTGTTAATACACTACGAATTCGTTACCTACCATTTTACAGCAAAGCTTCAAAATGTTAAATGCCCGGGCTCAATGTAAAAATCCAAAATGAAATGGAGATTAAAATCCAAGAAACCTGATATGCTTTTGTCAGTCTACAAAAGAATGATCTTCAAAGGTGTACCAAACATATTTTGCTTAGCGTCCTGTTTCGATACATCCTTTATACTACACCTTAATCAAAGAGCACTCAATAATGGACGGATAAAAGGATAAAGGCGTCAAAATTATGCTTATGTGAAAAATATCTATCATGATATTGTTGCATCAAAGTAACTAAAATTATTGCAATGTTACTTTGTTAATTTATCAGAATGGCACATAATTTTGTAAATTGCATACCGTGTTCAACCGATTCTTTTCCGTTGGTAAAATGCTATTTCAATTATTCCGTTAATTGCGTGAAATACTTTTAATATCGGAAACAAACATTGAATGAATCTATTTAGCTCTTGTACACTCACCGGGACTTTGGGAAGAAGGTGGGCATAGCGGGTGGTTGCGTAAGGATTTCGTACCATCGGTACTTTGTTAAAATAAATAAACTAATCCATACCCCCGAAGGGATTAAATTGAAGGAGGCAACGCCTCCTGTAAAATAATATATACCTGAAAAGCCCTGATGAATGGGCGATGTAAAAGATGTCTCCGGAGTTATGTACATAATCACAAATGTTATTAAGCAAAAAACAGTTACTTTGAAATCCGGAATCATTTATTTGCCAGTAAGTTCGCTTAGTTGATGCTTAACCTAAATAGATACTTTAGAGGAAAGGTAAATGTATTTTAACTCCTATGCTCTTCCCCTGTTTATGACCGGTACAATAATGTTCTTTCTGGCGTTTTTAATCTTTAAAAATCAAAGAAATGAATCTGTCAAGTATTTTCCGCTACTTGTAATTGCAGTTGGACTCCATTCTATATTTTATGCTTTTGAAATTTCTTCTCGCAGTCACTTTCAAATATTTTTATTCTATAAGCTTCAATACATCGGAATCACTGCCATATATCCGCTATACTTAATTTTTTCAATTCTTTATACCGGCAGAGGAGAATGGTTATCTCGTACGAAGCTTGCGATAATTTTTCTCATCCCCGTCTTATCTCTGATATTAGTACTATCAAACAATTATCATTATCTCTTTCTTGAAGAGCATAAAATAATATATGATTCATTATTCCCGGCATTTTCTTTTACACCAGGGATAGGTTACTGGCTCATTCACTCATACGGAATAGTGGCAATGATAATAGGTTCCGTTTTATTTGGCATCATGCTTATAAATACATCGAAGCTTTTCCGACAGCAAATAATAATCATCTTACTAGGTTCTTTAATACCTTTTATGGTTTTTATTCTATACCTATTTAATGTTTTCCCGGAAGCTTTTGATCCTACGCCTTACGCATTCGCATTCAGCGTGATATTCATTTTTGTAGGGTTAAGCAGATACAAATTGTTTGATATATCGCCCTTGGGGCGTTCGATGCTGTTTGAAAATTTGAACGACGGCGTAATTTTATTAGATAATACATACAGGATAATTGATTATAACAAATCTGCAAAGTCGATATTAAAGTTATCACCGGAAAGTATTGGTGAAACAATTTCAACCATTTTAGAATTTTGGAAAGACTTTTTTGATGACGATAATAAAATCATAAAAGGAAAACATGTAGAACTTAAACTCTTATCGGAAGAAAAAGAAAATTGGTTTGACGTTAGAGTAACAAATATTTTTGATCACACAAATACGCTTGTAGGTTACATTGTTTATTTGCAGAATATAACTTACCGCAAACTAATTGAAGAAGATATGCGGAAGAAAAACGAGGAATTAAACCTTTCAAACAATGAAAAGGACAAATTTCTTTCAATTTTATCACATGACCTTCGAAGTCCATTCAGTGCAATAATAGGTTACTCCGAGTTGATGATAGCCGACAATGAGCTGACTGCAAGCGAGATAAGAGAGTATTCTTTTTCAATAAACAATATTGCAGTTACAACTTACAGTTTGATGGAAAACTTGCTGGAATGGTCCCGCTTGCGCAGGGGATTGTTGGTACCTGACTTCAAGCCTACAAATATGAAGACCTTGATTGATCAAACAATAAACCAACTGCACGAAACAGCCCGGAACAAAGAAATAACAATCATAAACGAGGTCCCCAACTTAAAAACAATAAATGCCGATGTAAAGATGATGGGCAGCGTAGTTCGTAATCTTCTTTCGAATGCGATTAAATTCTCATACCGGGGGGGTAAAGTTACCATTGCCTCATATTTTGATGAAAACAAGAAGCTAATTTTCAAAGTAATTGATACCGGTGTTGGAATGAATGATGAAACCCAAAAGTATTTATTCCAAATCAGTCCAAAAGTAAGGACCGCCGGTACCGAAGGGGAAAGCAGTTCCGGACTGGGATTAATGCTATGTAAAGAATTTGTTGAATTGCATAAAGGGAAAATTTGGGTAGAGAGTAAGGTTGGGGAAGGAAGTTGTTTTTATTTCTCGATCTAATGAAGCTTAAAACATTATTCATACCTTGTAAATTGGATCATTTAACAAACCTAATCGTAAGCGGATAGCTGTAGTCTAAACCTGAAGAGATTCGAATTATATTGATTATTGTTATCGAGGTTATGTAAATCCCCAACAGTATATTCGTAATAATTCCAATTACAACAAGAATTAGTAAAGATGAGGCAAATAGGTAAATACACATACTAATCTGAAAATTAAGTACATCAACTCCCTGTTTCCCAATGGATGCGGAATCGTCTTTTTTGAATATCCAAATTAGCAGAGCAGGAATAACTACAGGAAAGATATTCGTAAGATGTAGTCCAATCAACCACCCTAGCGATTCCTTTTCGCTATTATGATTGAGTTCATAGCCAAGAATCTCGGACAAAATTTTAAGATTTTTTGCTCGTGGTGAAACTTCACCATTTTCAAACCGCTGTATGGTACGAACATTAAATCCGCACTCAAGCGCTAAGTCTTCCTGTGTCAGTCCTTTTTGTTGTCTAAGTTCAACAATCTTTTTTCCGAGTTCGGGTTGCGTCATTTTTTCCTCAATTATTTCTTGCAAAACTAAACTTCCAGCGCTGTTATGACAACTGATTTAACCCGACTTTTACCCGACATTAGTAAAAAATGAGCACTTAGGTTTGTAATTTGATCTAAACTAAACTTTTACCTCTTTCCATTTACCTTTTTTAAACAACCATAGGGTAAATAAACCAACAGTGGTTTCAGATATAAATATCGCCCAAAACACTCCTGTGTATTCTAATCCTAAAACTTCTGCCATAAAGTATGAAAGCGGAATTTGAATAAGCCAAAAGAACACTAAATTGATTTTCGTTGGTGTAATAGTATCGCCTGCTCCATTAAATGCCTGTACAGCTACCATCCACCATCCGTATACAAAATACGCGTATGAAACTATTACCAGCCAGCTGCTTCCCACCTCGATAACTTTGGCATCATCGGTAAAAATTCCAACTAGCGTATCGCTGAATATAAAATAAACAACGGCAACACATATTAAAAACCCCATGTTCCAAAAACCTGTTAGCCAAACCGATTTTTCCGCGCGATCAGGCTGCTTTGCACCAAGATTTTGCCCGACCAACGTAGCAGCGGCATTAGACATTCCCCATGCAGGCATCATGGTAAACATCATTATTCGAATTGCGATTGTTGCCCCGGCTATAACTTCGCTTCCGTACTCTGCAAGAATTCTCATAATGAATATCCACGAGGTCATCGCGATTATCATCTGTCCTATGCCGCCAAGCGAAGTTTTAATTATATTCTTTACAACTTCCCAGTTATATACTAAGTGTTCACGAAGGACTTTTATATGTTTACCACCGTGGAATAAAACCCAGAGCTGAACTAATACTCCAATACCCCTGCCAATATTTGTTGCAATCGCCGCACCTTCAATGCCCAGCTCAGGGAATGGTCCAATTCCTAAAATTAAAACGGGATCAAGGATAATATTAATACCGTTGGCAATCCAAAGTACTCGCATTGCAATTGCGGCATCTCCAGCGCCTCTAAATATTGCATTAATAACGAAGAGCAGCATTATAACTGCATTACCACCGAGCATCCATTGAGTATACTTATAACCATTAGTAATTACCCACTCATCACCACCCATTAAAGCCAGTAAATCTTTGGCAAAGAATATTCCTCCGATAGAAAATGGTAACGATGCAATCAATGCTATTAAAATTGCTTGCACTGCACTTAAACCGGCTTTGCTTTTTTCCTTCTCTCCTATTCGTCGTGCAACGATCGCAGTTACTGCCACAGAGAGACCCATAGCTATTGAATAAAGCAGGAATAGATAAGTTTCTGTAAGTCCAACAGTTGCCACAGCAGAAGGTCCAAGCGTTCCGACAAAGTAAATATCAACGACAGCAAAGGTTGATTCCATAATTAGTTCGAGAATCATTGGAACCGCTAAAAGAAAAATTGCTTTTCCGATACCGATTTTTGTATAGTCGGCTTCACTGCCTCGGATTGCGTCTTTTAGTTGCTGCCATATTGAATGATTTGGAGCAGCTCTTTCAAGGGCATCTATTTTATTTTCATATTTCGTTTCTTCTTTCACACTAATCCTGTAACTAGTAACTAAACTCTTTCGTTTATGTAATTAATACTTGTTATCGATCAGAAAAACGGATTTGATTTTGTATATGCTCTATAGCATTAAATTAGATTGACTAATCTAAAATTGACGTGTTACTTTCCTATTGTTTCATCACCTTTAACCCGGTTGATAGTATCAATCTATGTTAAACTTCAGTATTTTCATTTGCATCGCAGATTTCTTTTTCAATAAAAGTGTTAAAAAATCTTCGTACAAAATTATAGAGTATATACTTTCACAAATAATCATCAGGCCGCTTTAACATCAGTAAATCGATGATTAAATGTAAAGCCAAGTTGTAAAAAACTCTAGGTTTTTTTGGATTTTTAACCGGCAGATTCACAAAAATTGTGAAGTCGTTTTTGAATCTTTATGTAACTGAAAAATTATTTTTACACGATATCCATGATATTAGCTCAGTAAATTTTTGGACCGTCTTTCATTTTCAAAATCTGTTTTATTCTTTAACTCTTATTTCCCCACAGCAGGAGATGGATTTAGCTCCGCTTCTTTAACTTTATTAATTTCTTTCTCCTTTTTTTCAGATTTAGTAAAACGTGCCAAAAAAGTATAAACCACGGGAACAATTATTAATGTTAAAAACGTAGAAAAGAGCATTCCTCCAACTACAACCAACCCCAATGGTCGTCTTGACTCAGCGCCCGCACCGAGCCCAATTGCAATAGGCAGTATTCCGAATATAGTTGCAAATGAAGTCATTAAAATTGGACGTAGACGAATTGTAGCTGCTTCAACCACAGCTTCAAGAAGATCTAAGCCGCGAGCGAGCTGCTGGTTTGCAAATTCAACAATAAGAATTGAATTTTTTGTAACAAGCCCGATAAGCATAATCAAACCTATTTGAGAATATATGTTCAAACTCTCTTTAAAAATATATAGAGTTAATAAAGCACCGAATACCGCGAGAGGAACGGAAAGCAAAATTGTAAAAGGATGTATAAAACTTTCAAACTGGGCTGATAATACCAAGTAAATAAATACAATGGCCAGCAGGAACATAAAGTAAAGAGCAGAGCTTGAGGTTTTGTACTCCAGGGATTGACCTGCGTATTCTCTCTTGATGCCAGCAGGAAGTTTTTCCTGTGCAATGCGGTCAAGATCATCCAATGCCTGACCAACTGTAACACCCGGGACAAGACTTGCAGTAATCTTTGCTGAACGAACACGATTGTAATGATTTAACTCCTTTGGGGCGACAGTTTTCTCAACGCTTACAATGTTAGCAAGCTGGACTAAGCCGCTGTTACTTTGGATATACAAACTGTTAATAACATCCGGAGTTGAACGATCTCCCGGTTTTACCTGCATAATAACGTCATACTGTTTTGTACCCCGTTTGAAATCAGAGACTACCCGACCGCCCAAAAATGTCTCAAGCGTCAAGCCAATATCAGCTACTGATACTCCTAGCCCCGAAGCTCTTTCCCTGTCAATATGTATGTCAAGCTGTGGCTTATTTAATCTAAGATCTGTATCCAGGTTTATTAAATAGCCAAGCTGTGAAACCTCGCCCATCATAATATTAACGGCGTCGTTCAATTCCTCGTAGTTATCACCTTGAAGAACATAATCTACAGGACTGGAACCAAAATCAGCCCCTATGCTTGGGGGGTTTATTACAAATGCTAACACACCCGGAACAGCCAGCAATCGTGGAAAAAGCTCCTGGATAATTTGCTGCTGGGATTTTTCCCTTTCACCCCGGGGTTTAAGATTCAAAAACATAAAGCTGTTTGTTACACTGCCGGGTCCGCCAAAACCCAATCCGGTTGCTGTGAAAAGACCTTCACGTTCCGGGAGCGAAAGTAAAATTTCTTCTATTTGCCTTACGTAAGTGTCTGTATAATCTAACGTAGCACCTTCGGGTGCGATAACAATTCCAAATCCTACTCCACGGTCTTCGTTCGGTACAAGTTCGCCGGGTAGCATTCTAAATAAAACGATTGCCATCAGTAGCACTACAGTTGCTCCTGCAATAGCCAGAAGTCGATGACGCAAAGTCTTTCTTAACAACCATTCGTAAAACGTGTTTAGACCTTCAAAAAAAGCGTCAAAAGAGCGTGATGCCCACCCCTTTCCTAAGCCGTGAAGCGGTCTTAATATTTGCGAAGATATCATAGGTGTTAATGAAAGCGCCACGAACCCTGATATCAAAACTGCGACGGCTACCGCAACACCGAATTCATTAAACAACCTGCCTACGTTGCCGGTCAAAAAAGCAAGGGGAACAAACACTGCGACAAGAGCAATTGTTGTTGAAATAATTGCAAAACCTATTTCTTTACTACCATCGATAGCTGCCTGCCAGCGGCTTTTGCCCATTTCCATGTGACGGTATATATTTTCAAGAACTATAATTGCATCGTCTATAACCAGACCAATCGCAAGTACAAACCCAAGCAAAGTAAGAATATTAATAGTGAATCCTGCAAAGAAAACTGCCGCTAATGCACCTATTATTGAGATAGGGATTGCAAGTGTGGGAATAATTGTAGCCCGGAAACTTTTTAAGAAAGCCAAAACGACAAGCACAACCAATACTAATGCAATTATCAAGGTTTCCTGTACTTCGGTAATTGACTCAATTATAAATTCAGAGCTGTCGTATGCAACATCCAATTTCATACCTTCAGGCAAAAGCCCTGAGAGCTCGGGTAAAACTGTACGAATTTCTTCGGCAACATCTACAGTGCTTGCCTTGGACTGTTTCACAATACCCAAACCCACTGCAGGTTCACCGTTCCAACGGGCTTTGGTACGTTCGTCTTCTGCACCGACTGTAACTTCGGCAACATCACGGAGCCGGACAATATTATTTCCTTGTTGAGACACAATAATTGCTCCAAATCCCCGGGGATCGGATAGCTCTCCTCTAGTACGGACTGCAAATTCACGCCTATCACCTTCAACTCTTCCTCCCGGAATCTCTGCATTTTCATTTCTTAAAGCAGTCTCAATATCAAAAGTGGTTAACCTATGCGCAGCCATCCGCATAGGATCCAGCCAAACTCTCATAGCATAACGGCGTTCGCCTCCTATAATTACAGAGCCGACACCGGATAGACGCTGAATCTTCTCCTTAAGAATACGATCTGCAAAATCAGATAATTCGAGAGTCGAATGCCTGGGACTGAAAAGCGCAAGCCAAACGATGGGCTGGGCATTTGCATCAACTTTGGAAATAATAGGATCATCAATTTCCTGTGGTAAGACCCCGCGGATACGCGAAACCCTGTCCCGAACATCATTTGCTGCTTCGTTTACGTCTCGATTCAGTTCGAATTCAATCGTTATAACGGATCCGCCTTCGGTACTCGAAGACGTCATGGTTTTCACTCCCTCCAACGTTGCAAACTGTTCCTCAAGTACATCTGTAATTTCTGTTTCTACTACGCTTGAACTTGCACCTCTATAGAGAGAAGCAACAGAAATTATGGGAGGATCAATATCGGGATATTCACGGACCGGTAATTGCGTAAAAGAAATAATTCCAAAGAGAACTATTGTTAAACTCATTACAGTTGCTAAAACCGGTCGTTTTATTGATATATGGCTAAGTTTCATTTTTCATACTCCTTAATTGTATGATTGCATATTGAATACTTTCAGAATACAATCACCAATCATTCATTTCATCATTATTCTGTTGATACTCACTATTGTGTGTTTACAGGCATTACTTTAGCACCCTCAAAAAGTTTTTGATGGCCGGCTTGAATTACTTGTAAACCTTGTTCAAGTCCGTTAGTCACTTCAACAACATCCGCCAACTGCAGCCCTGTTGTAACAGCTACTCTTTTTACAGTGCTATCCGGATTTACTACAAATACGAATGATTGATTTCCATTTGCAAATACGGCTTCGCTTGGAATTGTTAAGGCTTCCGGTCTCTCGCTTAAAACAGCGGAGACATTAGCCGACATTCCCGAGCGGAATTTCTGCCCTGGATTATTAACACGTGCAACTATCCTTGCCGATCGTGTTGTGAAATCAATAATAGGTTCTATTGCTATAATTTTGCCTTCCACTTCGTACCCGGGATATACGGGAGTTGAAACCATAACTTTGGCACCTCTTTTCAACTGTGAAAGAAAACGTTCCGGCGCAGAGAAGACGACACGAATTTCACTTAGATTTGCAAGCTCTGTAATTGCATTACCCGTTCTTAAAAATGTTCCGGTGCTTATTCTTCGCGCCCCAACCATTCCGTCAAAAGGAGCCACGATCCGGGTTTTAGCCAAACGCGCTTCAGCTAATTTGAGATCTGCCTCTGCAACCTTTAAAGCGGCTAAAGCATCATCCAAATCCTGGGGTGTGCCCGCGTTTTGATCGACAATAGTCTTAACACGATTATAAGTTGACTTGCTTTGAGAATGCAGCGCTTCGGCACGATTTACTTCCGCGGCTAGTTGCGAATCGTCAAGCTGGGCAATCAGCTCACCGCTTTTAATATAATTACCCTCTTCGAAAGGAACGCTCATAACAACTGCATCAATTTCGGATACAATAGTTACCTGCTCAATAGCTTCAATAGTACCAACAGCTTCAAACTTATCTGCTACACTTTGCAGTTTAACTTCGGCAACTTCTACCGGCATTGGCGGCATAGAAAAACCTCCGCCAGAAGCAGCCTGCTCTGAACAGGCCGTACCAAATATAACGGTTAAGATCAAAACAGTAGTTGCTATAAAACTGCGAAACAAGCCGATGCAATAATCCGTCAAAACAAATCTCCTGTTTACAATATTCCTTTTATTAATAAACATAACATCCTCCCTCTTAATAATTATCTGCAGACGGGTACTTGCCCGAAGTAAGCTTCTTAAGTGAAGCCGCTGCATTTACTGTTTTAACCAATGCTTCAGAGTAACGGCGCTGAGCAACCGCAAAATCCTCGCTGAGGCGAACAAGCTCAAAGGCTGTAATACGACCATTTTGAAATTCAATCATACCTATGCGTACCTGTTCGTTTGCTGCTTCAACTCCGTCAGTTGCTGCTTTAATGCGATCGTTACCGTAAGACAGTTCCCTATGAGCGCTGCGTATTTGCTGTTCCAAATCTCTCAACAGTTCAATGTATCTCTGCTCAGCGCTAAGCGCGCCGGCTTCCAGACGATCCTTTTCACCAAGCCCAGGACGCAGACCAATAGGAAGGCTTATTTCTATACCGACACTCCAACCGGGAAATTCACGTTTAAAGACCTGGTTTAAAACATCGCCGAAACTTCCCCCGCTGGTTGACCGAAGTGTATCGCCTCCGAAAATTACATCCTGCGAATCCCCTC
>JANQLA010000213.1 GCA_028280855.1 Melioribacteraceae bacterium | reverse complement strand
ACGGTTATAGGCGACATATCGGGTAAAGGAATGGCTGCCGCGCTTTACATGGTAAGAGTTCAGGCAATTATTCAGTACCTTGTTAAAAACACGGAGGATGTGAAAGATATTTTAATCAATCTTAAAAATTACTTTTCACAGAAGCTTCGGAGGGAATATTTTTTAACTATCCAGTTAATAAAGATTTGTAAAGACAAAACAATACAGTTGTGCAGCGCCGGGCATTCGCCTGTGTTAATATTCGAAGCAGAATCCCGCGAATTTAAAGAGATAAATCCAAAGGGCATTGGCATTGGGCTGAACGACAAGGGAGTGTTTGAACAAACACTTGAGGTTGAAGAATTCAAAGTAAAGGAAAATGATTTAATTATTCTTTATACCGATGGAATTACCGAAACAATGAATGCTCACAAAATACAGTTCGGTTTGGAAAGGCTAAAAAAAATTATTGAAGATAACTCGGCAAAGCCTGCCAGTGAAATTACGGCAACGGTACAAAAATACTTAACCTATTATCGCGGCGATAAATCCGCACATGACGACACAACAATGATCGTGCTTAAAGCTTGCTGATTAACGGGTCTCATAAATTATAAATTCATCGTCGGTCGGCCGAATTTCATCGTACATTCGTTTTAAAGAATTATAAGCCACTTCACTTCCCCTATGTGATGCACTCCTGTAAAGCTTTGCGGCTTTGGCTTTGTTTCTGTTTATTATAATTCCGTTTTCGTAGCAATAAGCCAATGCTGTTTGCGCCAATACCGATCCCTGGGCAGCGTATTTATTTAGGACGCCAATATTGTAAGCGCCGTTGGTATAAATAGAATCGTCCAATAAACTTGAGAAAGCTAAACGCACTTCAGCCTCAACGCTACCTTGCTCTATAGCGCGCGACCAGTATTCGAATGCTTTTTCACGGTTCTCATCAACCAGCGTTCCGTTGTAATAGCAAAGTCCTTTTTCAACAAGCGAGTTAACATGATTTAACTCCGCAGCTTTTTCCAGTAGTTCCAAAGCTTGCTCATTTGTAAGCTGGTAATCGAAACCAAGAGCTGTTAATCCTGCCCAAACATACATAGCGCTTGGTTTATCATTATCAGCTTCAAGCTTTAGTAAATCATAAAATTCCTGTTTGCGAGAGTATTCAAGAATTGATTTAAATGCTTTTATTGCGCCCATCCGGTAAGCTTTAATGTATGATTCAACGGCTTTAATGTCGTTTCTTGTTCCCGATACGCCTTGCTCATAGTCCTTCGCTATAATCATCAACCCTTCTGGGCTACCACGTTGTGCGGCAAAAGCAATAACAGCTTTTCCACTGGTATCCTCCAATTGTGTTGATGCTTCCCGGTTTATGCCTAAACTCGCACTTAATTCGGTAAAGTCTTTTTTATAAAGCTCTTCCAGCTTCCTGGTTGTTGAATCATTGTCTTCTGTTTCAAATTCGAAAAAATCAAGTTCATAGTCCGGGCTGAATATAGCCGAACTTGATGCCTTTATTGAATCAATAACAAACTTATTTTGTCCGTTTGCGTCCGGTGAATCCGTTATTACAACCAGGCCGCTTTCTTCCATTTTTTTCTTTGCATCAATTGCGGGTCCGTAATCTCCTTTAGCCGCTTTTGAAAACCATTTATAGGCTTCGGTGTAATCCCGGTTTACAACAAGGTTGTCGGTAAAGAATATCCCGTAAAAAAACTGGGCTTCGGGCATACCGCTTTCGGCGGCAAAGCGCGAATGCTTAAATGCTTCGAACGGGTTCCAGTCGATGCCTATACCGTTATCAAGTATTATAGAGTAGTTATACTTGGCAGATGTGAGCTGTTTGTCAACCGCGCGGCGTATCCAGTAAATTGCTTTAATTGTATCTTTCGGGAATCCTTTTCCTAACAAGTAACGAAGTCCCAGTTCGTGCTGCGCGATCGGGTCTCCTTCGTTTGAATACTTATTTAGCAGGTAGCCCGCCATCAAAGGATACGAACGACTTGCCGGTTTAATCAAAGGATATTTACTGATCGGTCTGTTGTCTTTAAATGCTTGAGTAACCGTAGAATCCTGCGCAAATAAGCTTGAGAATCCAAATAAAAATATTACTGCAAGTTGTTTTATCATTTGCGCCTTAAATATGAATAAAATATCGGACGACTGTTTTAATAACATTTGCCGTTAGACAATGCAAACTACGAAATGATTCTGGCGAGAAAAAATTAAATGTTTTTTACCATGGTGAAAATATTTTTACCGCTTTCGGAATTATATTCCGTCTTGTCCATAAGATTATCGATAATATACAAACCCATACCGCCTTCGGGCAGGTTATCAATATCCTCCGGATCATAGTCAAGTTCCGGCTTCCCCATATGCGGTTTCGGCAACCCGTATTCGGTTAACTGAAATGTGATAATTGAATCGAAGATAGATATCGCTAATTCTATATCGTTGCCGCTTTGTTCTTTGTAGGAATGCCGCACAACATTATTAAGCGCTTCAACAAGGCATATTTCTATTTCGCCTTTAGTCTGCGGATCAACAGATTTGTATATTCCGTCATCGTTAACCCTGTTCATCAGGTTGGTAACTTCACTATACGAGCTGTCAATCTTATATTTAAATGCGTTCATTAAGAAATCCGGTCTGCGGAATACTAAACGACTATTTTCAACTATCGAAAATAACGATAAAAAATTGAGGGACTTAAGGATAAGCCCCTCAAAATTAGTATCAGTTCATTTCAGGAAGTCTGCCGGGCGTCCAGGGTGCGTCTATCTTATTAAGTTCATCCTCAATAGATTTCAGCTTGACTTCCTCAATTCTTTTCAAATCACTAATTATTGCAGGCAATTCTTCAGAAAGAACTTCGTAAGCAACTTTCTGATTTTTAGTAATGTTCGAAGTCGCTCCCCAGTTGGGAAATACCATATGATTAACACGCCAGTTTAACGGAACTGTTGCAGGCGGAATTTCTTCGCGACTCGCCTTAGCAGGTTGTCCGTAGAACTTGAAGCGAATGTTGTCGACTTCTTTAACAAGAGCAGCTACTTTCTTCATAAGATCAAAACCGGCGCCGGGAGAATTATTAACGGTCTGTTTTACATCAACCAATGTTTCCGCAAGCATTAGTGTTTGTCTTCTAGCAGAAACTACCTTTTTAGCCAGGTTAAGCGCTTTTCTGTGGAATGCAACTTGTTCAGCCCTGTTATCAGCCGGTAGTGTTGTGTTGTTCAATACTTTAGCAGTAAACTCCGTAGGACCAACCAGCTCCTTTTCTTCACCGCGATATACCATAGATAAAGTAACGGTATATTTTCCGGGCAGAGCGAGAAGCGTACTTGTTGGTTTCTTACCGGGGTCGAATTTATCTTTTGGCGCTGCTATAGGATTGTAACTGTCGTAAGTTAAATCCCATGCAACTCTTTTAATTCCTTTCCCGGCTTTCTTTGTTATCTTTTTAACTTCTTCGCCCTTTTCGTCTTTTATTGAAAATACTAAGTAGGGTGGAATTTCATCCTGCTCGGCTTTAAGTTCTTCGTATGTCGGCTGCGGAATTGGCTTGCCTTCTTTGAATAGTTCTTTTTCTTTTTTCTGCCTCTCGGCTTTTAGAGTTTTCGGTACTTCTTTAATGTAATAAGTAAACACAGCTCCGAATTCGGGATTAGGCGCTTTAAAGTACATTGCTCCCTGACCGTATCTCCCGCTGTTAACGATGTACATTAATGCATCTTTGATCGGGAAGACGTGGGCTTCCTTTTCAAACAATTCTTTAGACACATCCCGCAACGGCGAATAATCGTCGAGCACATAGAAGCCTCGACCGAACGTACCTACTACTAAATCTTTTTCTCTTTCCTGGATAACGAGATCAGGTACTTTAACTTTTGGAATACCGGCTTTTAATTGAATCCATTTTTCACCGCCGTCCAAGGTGAAGAATACGCCCCATTCGGTTCCTACAAAAAGCAGATTCGGATTAACAGGGTCTTCTATTATGGAATTTGCAGCGCCGTTCTTAGGCAAATTACCTGCGATAGATTTCCAGGTGTTGCCTTTATCATCGCTTCGCTGAACGTAAGGAGTAAAGTCATCACGCTTATGGTTGTTGAAAACCGAGTAAACAACATTTTCACTGAATCTTGAAGGCACGACATCCGTAACCGGTGTATAATCCGGAACACCTTCGAACTCATCAATTCGCGTCCATGTTTTTGTATCTTCGGTTCTTTGAATTATGCCATCATCTGTTCCGGTAAAAAGTAAGTTTTCTTTAAGAGGTGATTCGGCTAACGAGATAATTAAATTGTACTGCGACGTACTAACATCTTTACGAACAGCGTCAATGCTCCAGTATTTGTCCATAACTTTAAAACTGTTTCGATCGGTTTGAGTAGTTAAATCGCCGCTTATCGTTTCCCAGCTTTCACCGCGGTCGTTTGTTCGAAATACTCTTTCCGCTGCAATGTAGAGTCGTTTGTGATTATGCGGGCTTATCAAAAACGGTGTGTCCCAATACCACCGGTAGGTTTTCTCATCTTTGCCCGGTTCGGGTCTTATCAATAAAGTCTCGCCGCTTCTTTTGTCGTAGCGAATAATGTTTCCATATTGCCATTCAGAGTAAACGATGTTCGGATCAGTCGGATCTATTTCCTGGAAGAATCCGTCGCCGCCAACCGTCATATACCAGTCGCTGTTAACAATGCCGTCTGCGCTAAGCGTACGCGAAGGTCCTCCCATACTTTGGTTATCCTGTGTTCCGCCGTAGATGTTATAAAAAGGTAAGTCGTTATCTACATTTACCCTGTAGAACTGTGTAACCGGCAGGTTTGTCTTAAATTGCCAATTCTTTCCATGATCCCATGTTTCGTATATGCCGCCGTCGCCGCCAATCAATAAATGGCCCGTGTTGTTCGGGTTAATCCATAAAGCGTGGTCGTCAACATGCCTGGCGCTTAACCCTAATCGTTTCCAGGTTTTACCACCGTCTTCGGTATAGTGAGATCGAGTTTCAACTGAAAACACTTTATCAACATCAACAGGATCGCAGAAAATTTCGTTATAGTATTGACCGCTTGAATGGTGATCGCTCATCCTTTCCCAGGTTGCACCGCGATTGGTTGAACGGTAGAACCCACTTTTATCTTCTGCGGCTTCCACTATTAAATATACAACATCGGGTTTAACGGGAGATACTGCAATACCCATACCGCCTATGTGAACCTTTGGTAAACCTTTCATTATTTTGTTCCACGTTGCCCCAGCGTCGGTAGATTTGTATACTGCCGATTCAGGACCGCCGCCGATTTTTGTGAATGCGTGCCTTCTTCGCTGCTCGGAGGTAGCGTATATTACATCAGGATTCCTTGGGTCGAACACAACATTGTTAACGCCGGTATGTTCGCTAATTTCCAAAACTTTGTTCCAGGTTTCACCGCCGTCGGTAGTTTTGTATAGCCCGCGCTCGCCGCCGGAGCCCCATACCGAGCCTTCTGCAGCAACATATACTACGTCCGAATTTCTTGGGTCAATAATGATATCACCAATTTGCCGCGATTCTGTAAGCCCGACGTTTTTCCAGTTTTTTCCGCCGTCAACAGATTTATAAACGCCGAGTCCGTATCCCAAAGCGCGTTGGTGATTGTTTTCACCGCTGCCTACCCAAATCACATGATGATTGTTCGGGTCCATTGTAACGCAGCCGAGCGCGTAAGGAAGTGTATCGCCTATTGCTTTCCATGTTGTGCCCGCATTTGTCGTTTTCCATAGATTGCCGCTTGAAGTAGCAACATAGTATTCGCTAAAGTTATTCGGGTTCACCGCGAAATCAGAAATTCGCCCGGAATTCCATGCCGGGCCGATGCTTCTAAACTTTAACGCCGAAAAGGTGGAAGATTTTAGTAAGTCTTTCTCTTTTTTTTCGTCGTCATTTGCAATAACAAAGTTGCACAATAACAACAGTGCAGAGATTATCAATATAAAACGATTCATAAATGCTCCGTGTTTTTTAGGTGAGTTGTTGGGTATGTAAATTTATTCACTAGATTCTAATCGAGTTTCAATTATGTACATGAAAATAGTGATATTCTGCTTTTTAACCCAGATTTTTCAGTAGAAATCGGTCAGCTTGCGGATTACTCTAGTGATCGCCGGCGCGAGGCAAAGGCAACGCAAAGCAGTTTGCAAATATTTTGAATAGCTGCTGGTATGTTCGTTAATTAAAATAGCTACAAACAGCGATATCCTTTTCTTACGCTTCTGCGTGGTTAACCTAACTCGTTGTACTGTCTTCTCGTCAAAAAAAAACCGAACTTGCATTTGCAAATCAATTCATTACCAGTTAAAATGATTTGTCAAGCGCTTGTAACTCTGGAACTCCAAAAAGAAGGAGGGTAAACTTACCGGCATGCGGGCGAATATTAATTTCGCTGTTTTGTGGCAGAAAAATTTTTTACATTCGGGAAAGAATTCGGCTGAGTTTAGCTTTTAACTATACATTTGTTTGAGTTTGTCAAATGAAACTATTTATCAGGTTAATTCTTCTCTCGTTACCGGTCTACTTTATATTCATAGTCAAAGGGCTGAACGAAACTACTTCGTCGGACAACTCATTCAATTACGAAGGCGGGTTTGTTAACGAGAAAAATCAAATTCGTCAAGCTCTTCAAAAAGAACACAACGCACTTAGTTCAAAGAAGTTAAAGGAGTTGGTTAATCAGCGTCTACAGAGTTTGGTACTCACCAGAAATGTAGTGCTCGATTCAACTATTATAAGCTCAGAGAAAATTGGTGAGTCCTATTTTGTAAATATATGTGTAAATGGCTACAGCTCAAGATTATTCGCCAAGTTGAAATGTAACGAAGAACAATACAAGGATATTTCTAATTTTCATTTCAGGGACGCACTTGTAGTAGCAAATATTTCAGGTGTATGCAGCCAGTCGACACCCCTTGAGATTTTTATAGATGATCAAAAACATCTCGCTTATTATAATGATGATATCCTTTTAACGGGAACCTTTCTGGAAGCGGTTGAGCTTGCGGCGTTTTAATCCGGGCATTCGGTTAAAGACAATTATTTACAACCGCATGACATTCCGTTACATATTAGAATAGTCATATCGTTATATTAGCTGCAAATTTTTATACTTTCTATAAATGAATAAGAATCCGCTTAGGCGAATAGCCTTTATCTTAATTAGTCTTGTAGTTGTTCCGGTTATTTTATTTACCGTTTCAGAAATTGCAACTGTTAATCGCGATGAAGAATTGATACGCGAGATTTACAAGAATCAACTCGAATCAATAATTACTTCGGTTAATCAATATTCGCAGGATTATGTTACTAACTGGAATACCAAAATAAACAGCATTCTATTTACTTCTATGTCGTTGAACGAGTTACTTAGGGATCAGGTAATTTCGTTTATGCAGGAAAACAGTTCAATTCAAAAAATCTTTTTCGCCGATACATCGCTGGGATATAACATCGTATTTCAGAATATCAACAACAGTTTTAATGCTTCGGTTAACCTGACCGAAGTAACGCGAACGTTGCAATCCAATATCCCCAAACTGGTAAGACTTTTTGATTACGAGAAATCGGGTTATGTAAAAATCGAACCGGTTAGTATTGTCGATAATGATGAAAATGTCGCTTTCATTTTTGTTACCGAGTATGATGATTCGAAATTCCAGCTTTGCGGTATAGTGGTTAATGCTTCGGTTTTCGTAAGTGAAATACTTGCGCCTAAAATGCAGGAAATATCGCGCGAAGAAATTATTATATCCTGTTACAATACTAAAAACGATTCGGTAATTTATTCGAACCTTCCGCAGGAAACGTTCAAATCTCAGCGCGAAGGACAGTTATGGCTTTTACCCGACTATAACGTTGCAATTGCGCTTAAAGGAAGGACAATTGAGGGATTGGTAAAACAACAATCGATTACTAATTTAATACTGATAATCCTGATTACAATTGTACTCATAGTCGGAGTGTTGTTTGTTTATCGAAATACACGGAAGGAAATTAAACTTGCTCAAATTAAATCCGACTTT
>JANQLA010000204.1 GCA_028280855.1 Melioribacteraceae bacterium | reverse complement strand
AGTGAAAATGAGTTGGCATTATTACATAGCCGAGAATGCTGAATCTATATTTTTGTTGGTAATGTTTAATGTTCTCTATCAGTAAATTACAACAGTTATGATCAAAAAATACCGGTGTGAACGTATGAACCGTGGTTGTTATAAAAAACAAATGCTCGTTGCTTAGATTATTTCTGCCTCTTCTTCCCATTGCTTGCTACTGTTTATAATTCATTGTCGAGGAATGGTCCTCGACAACTGGGATAATAAAATGCTTTAATTTAGCAAAACGACCGATTTAGTTTCTTCGCTGAGTCTGTTCATTATAAGTACTTTCAAAAATATGGTTAGCGTTATCAGCTTCAAATCCCTCGCGCCTGTTGCTATCTGAATTTCCATCAGTATTAACAGGGCGGCGTTCGGCAAATTCAACATACGAGCCCGGGATTTTTTTGATAACCGGTTTTCCGCTTATTGAAGAAAATTCAGCTTCTATCATTTCTGCAACCGTAGAACTTTGGAGTAACAGCCCATCTTTGCTGACTTTTATTTTTCCGCCGGAATCGTTTAGTTTGAAACCGTTCTCCTCCAGGAAAATATTAAACTGCGCGATTGAATTAAATCCTTCAGGAAGATTGTGAACGCTTATTGTAAAATGGTTGAGATAATAACGATTGTAAATTACCCACGCGGCATACTCACTTTCTTTGCCAAGAGCTTCGTAGTCTTCCCAGCTCGGCGTGCGCCAAAGGGATTTATGTAAAAAATCATCCACCTGATCTGCATCATCCAGATTAAGCATATCTACAGGGTCTTGTATTACTTCATTGGTATAGCTGCGGATTATTTCAGCGGATTTATCGGTTAATTGATCCACCATCAGCTCGCTGATAAAAATTCGAGGATATTTAGGCTTGGGAGGTGCATACCAGTAAGCGGTAAGCTTTTTAGCCGGGAAGTCATAAAAATCTTTTTTTTGGTAACCATAATGTAGAAAAATCTTTTCGAGTGAAGTTATACCAAGGTTTTCAACACCCATCGTACGAAAAGCTATGTGATCATTCTGAATATCATCCAATGATTTAATTAAACTTTTTTCTGCCATTCTGTTAATTATTGCATGTACATCGGGTATCCTTTCCCTGTACCTGGTCATCAACCCGTCTAATACGGAATCGAGTATGTCTGTTTTATCAATCATAGTCTTCTATGTTTAGTGAAAAAAATTAAGAAAGCGTTAATACAAATTAATAATGATGCCGCATATTCCGAAATAGATTCGTAGCAAAAATTAATCAACAATTGAAAAACGGTTTTAATAAAAACAGATAATGATTTGGTGTCTAACAAATTTATCTTCGAAAAATGAAATCAATAAATGTCACTAATTTTTGGGATTCTCGGACAAACTCGTGTACCTCGACAGCTAAAAATTATCAATCAACTATACATCAATTCTTCCGAAATTCTAAATTCCATTTCCCCTGGGCGAAGTATGCGCCTTCTTTAATTACAAAAACTCTGTAATTGTTATGAAATGCATAATTAATTGCTTGAGCATATTCATGCAGAAAACCCAATCCTCTTATAATTTCAAGAGGTCCAATTCCAAACACTTCAACACCTTTTGTAATTTTACCAGACAGTAAAAGCTGAAACTTAGTAACAAAATTAGGATCAATTTCATATTGAAATTTACCCTCTCCTTTGCTTATCAATGTCTGCAATTCGTTTTGATCAATGTGCAGCATTATTAACCTCCTTAAGGCTTTAGAATATAATCAACTACAGAAAAAAACTCTTGCCGGTGCCTCAGGCATTCGCAAAACAAACCGGTAAAAAAAATGCTGTTTTACTGAATTCCGAAATTTTAAGCAGCAGTCGAGGACCATTCCTCGACTGAAAAAGTCACATTATAAAATTAACCATTTCCGTTCCTACAAAATCCGTATCGACATA
>JANQLA010000187.1 GCA_028280855.1 Melioribacteraceae bacterium | reverse complement strand
ACCTCCGAACAAAGAACCCAGTCCTAGTCCAAGCATAAATATGGAAACTATAACAGTAACCGACTCAGTATTCACTCCAAATACAGTAAACAAAGTTCTTTGCCAAATGACCTGGTAAACCAATGCAGCAAATCCCGAAATAAAAAACACTAAAAAAATACTTTTCACCGCAGACGATCCGGTTTTGTTTGATATCCGCTTTTTTACCGGAGCTAGTAATAGTGAAACCTGCAGTGTGACAAAAACACCAAATATAAACAGTACTAAATAACTGTTAAACAAAACGCCGAATATACCTAATGCAAACAGGATAAAAACAGCGTAGGTAAAATGCTCGTATTTTAAATATCTTTGAAGTGCGTTGCCCTCTATTGGAAATTTACAAACTAATTTCCTCAGAGTTTTGCTTACGAAGATGAATAGAATAGGAAACACAACCGATGAAATAATTATTCTCGCTACAAGTAACGCGACAAGAGAATCAACATCATTCTCAAGCATATACTCTGCCGCCCAATTTAGCTGGGTCGAAATCCCGGTTATTACTCCGAAGGTTGTTAACAAAAATGTTTTGTTTATATCCATGTGATTTCCCGGTTTCAATTTTTACCTACTTTAGCACAACTAGTTTTTTAACACTGCTGAACTCTTTTGTTTTTAATGCATAGAAATAAATTCCGCTTGCCAGATTTGCCGCATTAAAGAATACCGAGTAGCTACCCGCCTGCTTCTCTTCGTTTACAATTGTAACTACTTCAGCGCCTTTAATGTCGTAAACTTTCAAAGTAACAAATGTTTCTTCCGGTAAATCGTATTTAATTTGCGTTACAGGATTAAACGGATTAGGGAAATTTTGAGATAAGTTATAAGTCCGGGGGATTTCTTCATTCACACCGGTTATTCCCGAAAGGTCTGCACGGACAATATAAGAATACTCGAACGACCCGTCGATATCGATTTGTTTAAGCCTGTAAAAATATTCTCTACCAAGAACGTTCTTATCCGTAAAAGAATAATCTTTCGGCGAGTTAGTATTGCCATGCCCCTGCACGAAACCTATTTCAATCCAATCATTTTCTTCTGTTTTTCTCTGCACTTGAAACCCGTAATTGTTTACTTCTGTAGCAGTACTCCAATTAAGCAATACTCCCCCTTCTACAACATTTGAAGCAAAAGAGGTGAGCTCAACAGGCAGCACGGTTACGTCTCCAAGTAATTCAATACCGCTTGAATTTAGTTCTAAATAAGACTCCCCCTGAGAATTATTAGGGTAAATTCTAAATTCCACACTTTCGCCGGTACTTACGGAAGATAAATCGGCGGACCAATACTGTCCTGAACTGTTAAAAGTCGGGTTCACAAAAACTTCTGCATTCGATCCGATTATCAAACCCACTGTGATTTCATCGGCAGCACGTGTAGATTGAACAGCCATTGGATTATTTCTTTTATATAGATTTCCAAAACCGGTATATGATGATTCCCTGGATCGAGCTACTTTCGGATACTTCATTCTTGATTTAGTGGGAAAAACCACAGATTTGCCGACAGAATTCCCAAAGGGATGATGAATCCTGAGCTCGGAGAAAGCAAAAGACTGTCCGTTTTCCGGTGATATCTTAAAGTAAACATACAAGCCTCCTGCAATTGAATTATCAAAACCTTCTATCCTGTATTTATTCGTTTGCGTACTGCCAGTTAATACACCGCCGCTCCCGCTTCCGCTCACTGAACCGGCTGATCCTCCCGTATTCATATTATTTGCAAATAAATTATTTAGAACAGCTACGTTAGTTCCTAAAGTTGTAGGTGCATGCTCTACAGTAGAGTTTATAGACCCATTGAACGCGAAAGCAACATATGTATTTACACTGCCTGCTTGCGTAGTCTGGTTGCCCTCAGCCGGATTTGCCGTTAGGTAATTTGTTACTGCGTTTGTACCGTTATATTCAATTACCGCTACATGATATGCTGTTGACGGAGAAAGCCCTGTCACTGTAACTGAAGTTCCGCTTCCGTTATACACAACATAATTGCCGCTGCCTATTTGCGAGCCCTGGCCAAAAGTTGTTTGAGCGGTATAAGTCATGCCGTCGGCCGGATTTCCATCAACGGCGCTGCCAGCTTTTACTAAAACAATTCTTGATGCACCGTCACCGTTAGTCCAGTTTATAGTAATAGCAAACTGCGTTACGGATGAGAAATTTATACCTGATGCCTGGGTAGTAGGCTCATTTTTTGCCTTAGTAGTAAATGTTTGTTCTGTTGAAAAGGGAGAGCCGGCAAAAGTATTATCTATTGATTGAACGCTCCAGTAATATGTTCCCGGTGGAATCGCCTCAATGCTAATTTGATTTGTTTGAGAGTTGCCGCGTTCTGCAATTCTTCTTAACCCCGTAGTCCGGTCAGCCATTGGAGAAAGATAATCAGCCCCGTTTGAAGATGAACCGATAACAATGTTGTAGTTTAACCCGTTTTGGGGAGTCTCTGTATCGGTACTTTTATTCCATGAAAAGTTTACATTATTAGTAGTAGTATCAACGGAACTCTGAAGGTTCCTGGGCGCAGCCGGAACCGTATTAGACACTGAGCCTTCATTTCTATATATCTTGGCTATATACCCAGAATCAGACGCACCGGCTAATAGAATATCAAGTTTACCGTCATTATCATAATCACCCCAACTAACCGAACAATTTGCTACACCGGTTAATGAATGGGCATGCGTAAATCCTGAGCCTGTATTACGATAAATTAATGTAACCCAATCAGAGCCGGTATATCCAGCCAATATTATATCGAGCCTTCCGTCGTTGTCATAATCTCCCCAAGCAGCAGAACTGCCGCTAACTCCCGTAAATGAATAACCCTGTTCGGTAAAACCTGAACCGGTATTACGGTAAAGTTTAGCTATGTTTCCTCCACCGGTGTAACCGGTCAAGAATACATCAAGCATGCCGTCATTATCATAATCACCCCAGGCAACCGAGCCACTTGCCACTCCAGTAAAAGTATAAATTTGTTCTGCAAAACCTGAACCGGTATTTCTATAAATTACAGCAGCTTTTTCGGTAGAACTGGAATCCCCAGCAAATATAAAATCGAGTTTTCCGTCATTGTTGTAATCTCCCCATGCGGCATCACTATTACTTAAACCTGGAAGTGAAAAAGATTGTTCATCAAATCCGCTGCCAGTATTGCGGTAAGTTTTAATAATTCTATTAGTGCCAGAGCCTTCAACTATAAAATTACCTGTCAATAAAATGTCAAGTAAGCCATCATTATTATAATCCCCCCAATCAACAGAACCTGATCCGGCACCTGTAATAGAGAAAGACTTTTCTTCAAATCCTGAGCCTGTATTACGATAAATTAATGTAACCCAATCAGAGCCGGTATATCCAGCCAATATTATATCTAGCTTTCCGTCGTTATCATAATCACCCCAAGCAGCAGAACTATTGTAAACACCCGTAAATGAATAAGCCTGTTCGGCAAACCCGGCGCCTGTATTACGATAAAGTTTAGATATACCCACGCTTCCATTAAACCCGGTCAAAAATACATCGAGTCTGCCGTCATTATCATAGTCGCCCCAAACGGCTGAGCCTAACTCAAACGCGGTTAAAGAATACTGTTCGGAAAAGAGCGAGGTTTGGATATTAGCGTTTGCAGGAGAGGTTGTAAGATATCTTTCAAACCCGCCGGAATTATTATATTCAAACACAGCTAAATGATAAGTAGTCTCTTTTGTAAGCCCGGAAATAGAAACCGAATTACCGCTGCCCGCATATACAACATAGTTCCCGGTTCCGATTTGATTGCCGTTTCCGAAAATCGTATTTGCATTGTACGTTGTGCCGTCAACAGGATTGGCATCAACAGCGCTTCCCTGCTTCATAATAACAATTCTTTCTTCACCATTGCCGTTTATCCAGGTAATTGTAATTTTATTTGCGCTGAATTCCAGGAATCTTATATCCGACGCCTGGGTAGTTGGAGCCGGGGTATCTTGCCAAACTGCATAAAGAGTAATATTTGCAGCCGGCATTACAGCCTCTGCCCCGGCAGTGTAGCTTGAACCGCTTCCGTCGCTTGCGGTATTCCATTCCTTTAATATTTTACCGGTCGGCGGAGTTAACCCGCCGGAACTTGCAGCGAGAAATTTTGCGCTCTTAGGAAGCTGACCGCCGGAAGGTGTTGCGCCTGTTCCGCCGTTAAGGTTATAAGTTACCGAGTATGTTGACTGCCATCGAAGATAAGGAAAGCTTACGTCTTCAGATATGTTCCATGTATTGGTAAAATCCCAATTGGTAAAAGTCGCCTGTTGGTTCATTTGCGCTGAAGTTTTTGGTGTACCTCTTCCATCATCGTCGCTCTGTCCGGTGCCTTGCGAACTAAAAAATCCATCCGTAACGGTGCCGCTGTTCTTAAAGCCCACAAGACCGCCGGAACTGTTGCTCCCTGTTACCGTCCCGGCAGCATAGCATTTCTCAACTGTCGGTGATGATTCGGTCATTTCTCCAATCAGTCCGCCGGCATAATACCCGCTTACAGAACCCGTTGAATAACAATTCTGTATGGTTCCCCCGCCGTAATGAAAGCCTGCAATTCCACCCGCAGAGCCATTGAAGCTGCTCCCGTTAGCTGTTACTTGAGCCGAAGAGAATGAAGAAGAAATTACTGCTCCTGCATTTTGAACGCTTCCTATAATACCTCCCACGCGAGCAGTAGCGTTTACTGTTCCGCTTGCTGAGCAGCTATCTATAGTGCCGCTGCCGTCCGAGAGCCCGCTGCCTGTTGCTATAATACCTGCAAGGATTCCTATGTTAACACCTCCGGTTATATTGGCGCCTTCTATATTAATTTTTTTCAAAATTGCGCCCCCGCTAAGAAAACCGAATAATCCCTGTTCATTGCTTGAAGATCTGTTTATAGTAAGATTAGAGATCGTCTTCCCGTTGCCGTTATAGTTACCTGTAAATGGAGTAGAAAACGTTCCGATTGGATCCCAGTTTGCATAGCCTGATAGGTTTATATCTGCAGTCTGGATAAAATAAGCGTTAAGATAATTTCGTACGCTGTCCAGATTTGCGGCCGTAGCAACTTGGTACGGATCCGATTGAATACCTGTTCCCCCTGAGAACTGCGCAAATGAAGAACCATAAAGAGTAAAGAAGAAACCGCAAACAGCTAAAATCTTTCTGTAAGACTCAGAATATTTAGTAATTGAGAGAGTAATCCTTTTCAACGGTTTGTTGGTAAATACTACAGGAATAAGTGAGGCTTCCATTAGCAAATGAAGAAAAGCGTTTTTTATTTTATTATACATTTTACTCACCAGAACTTTTATTAATGTTTTCTAATAGTTGATTCAATTGAAGGAGGTTATCTTTTATTACATAATCATAAGCTCCTATTTGTTTAGCTTTCATTTTCAATGTTGTATCGTCAAATTGAGTGAGGATTATAATTTGAGTTTTATCGCTAATTGCTAATATTTCTTTTGCTGCTGTAAAACCATCAATGTGTTTCATTTGAATATCCATAAGAATTAAATCCGGCATCACCTTGTTGCAAAACTCTATTGCTTCTGAACCATCAGTACATTCGGATATTTCATCACCAAATTCGTTAACCAGTGATTTAACCAATCTTCTGAAATCATCGTTGTCGTCAACAATTAAAATTGTCATAAGAACCTTTGTTAATTGCTGAACAAAGATGTGAATGGATGGAAAGGATTACAATCGGGAGGATTCCTCAATTATATAGGGATTGTTCCCTATATAAAGTAGGGATGTTTTATTAAAACGTCTTTACTACGACAAAATTATTTCTTTATTCTCCAATGCAAATTTTAATAAAGCATTTGCGCCGCTTAAGCTAAGCTTTGATATGATATTGGACCGGTGATTACCGACTGTTTTGGGACTTATGTGAAGTTCTTGCGCTATCTCGTTTGTTGTTTTATCACGGGCTATCAATTTTAGAATTTTTGACTCGGTTTGACTAAGCTTATTTAACCCTAGTTTATCCCCCTCTGCAATTTTAACTTCCTTCGATTCTTTTAATAGTAAGTGAGATAATGAAGGACTAATATAAAGCTTTCCTGAATCAACGGTTTTTACACAGGCAATAATATCATTTACAGCGCTGTCTTTGACAACATATCCTCTTGCTCCAAAGGAAACCGCTTTACGGAAAAGATCTTCTTCACCATACATCGAAAGAATAACAACCTTAGTATTAATATTCTGTTTAGAGATTTCTTCTGTTATTTCAAGCCCGTTTTTACCCGGCATATCAATATCGAGAATCGCTACGTCTGGTTGCTTGTCGTTTATTATTTCAATCACTTCCAAGCCGTTGCCTGTTTCACCAACCAGGTAAAACATCTCTTCCATCAAAAGAATATCTTTCAAGCCTCTTCTGAATAAAGGATGGTCGTCTGCAATAAAAACCGATACTTTATTTTCCATTATACTTTTTGATTTTTGTTAACCGGTATAACTATTTTAATTTTAGTTCCTTTACCTGGGAATGAATTTATTTCAATTGTTCCATGCAGTATTCGCGCTCTCTCAGTTAGGCTCATTAACCCCATTCCCTTGAACTGCTGAAGTTCCTGCCCGGATTTATAAGGTTCAAAACCTTTACCGTCATCTTCAATTAATATATCTAATAAATCGTTATTTAAGATTAAGTTTAGTTTACATTTATTTGCTTGAGAGTGCTTTAGAATGTTGTTGGTTGATTCCTGCGTTATTCTGAAAATATTTATTTCAGCTTCTTTACTGAAAACATCATTAATATCATCAATATTTACATTGAATTTTATACTGGTAGAATCGGATATTTTTTCCATCATTGATTTTATGGCGTCTTTTAAACCGAGCCTGTCAAGTTGATAGGGCCGTAAATTCTGTGATATATGTTTAACATTTTCAATTGCATGAGATACCGAATGCGATATTTCGTCCAGTTGTTCATCAGCCTTTTGCTTATCAGTTAAAAACTGTTTGCCCATCAATGTCCTGTTCTTAATAACCAGTAAATTCTGACCCAAACTGTCATGCAGCTCACCGGCAATTCTTTTTCTTTCCTTTTCCTGGGCTTCAATAAGCTTTTCAGTGAATTGTCTTTCTACTTCTCTTTCCCTTTTCAATGTATTTGTTCTTCTTTTGTAAAGAGCCAATAAAATCCCAATGAAAGAAAAACCCAGCAACGATTTAAACCACCATGTCTGCCAGTAAGCCGGGTCAATATTAATTCTAATACTATTGCCGGTTTCATTCCAGATGCCGTCGTTGTTAGAAGCTTTCACACGGAATGTATAAGTACCGGGATCAAGGTTAGTATACGTAACCTGCCTGTTACTAGCGTCGGTGTAAATCCATTCTTCCTGGAATCCTTCGAGTTTATAAGCAAACCGATTTTGTCTGGGTGCAACAAAACTCATAGCTGCAAATCCAATCGAAAAAATGTTGTCGAAATAAGTGAGATTAACTTCATGGGCAATAGGAATACTACTGCTCAAATGCTTTCCCGGTGCGGTAACTGACTTATTCTGCAGCCTGAATTCTAAAAAACGAATTTGAGGGGGCTTGCGATTAAATTTAATATTTTCCGGATCAATAATATTGAAGCCGTTTATCCCTCCGAAGAAAAGTTCGCCACTTTTGTTTTTAAATGCAGATAGTGGATGAAAATGATATGCCTGGGCGCCGTCGGCTGGTGTAAAGTTATTAATGAAACCGGTCGAAGTATCTAATCGCGACAAACCGTTCCTGGTGCTTATCCAAATATAACCGTAGTCGTCTTCAACAATACTGGTTATAAAATTGCCGGAAAGTCCGTTTCTTTTAGTAATAGACCCAAGCGCTTTTCCTGTTTTATCAAATTTATATATTCCGTTGTCGAGCGATCCAATCCAGTAGTTACCTTGTGAATCCTGTATTGTATATATAATTCTATCAGGGTATTCCGAAGCTTCATTATTTTTTGCTAAAATTAAATCTGCAAATTTACCTAAACCCGGATTAAACAATTTTACCCCGTCTCCATCGGTTGATAAAATAAGGTTGCCCCGATTGTCTTCGCTTATACCCAAAATAGAGTATTTACCTGTTTCGTTGTTTTTATTAGAATTGTTTTTTAACCGGGTAAAATTGTTTTGCGTTTTATTGTATTTACTCAAACCGGCTTCCTGGCAGGCAATCCATAGAACACCACTCTTATCAACATAAATTGTATTAACAAATTCATTGGGTAGCGAAGTGGTATCATTCCTGTCTGATTCATAGTGGGTAGCTTTGTTGAGCACAGGATTAAAACGAATAACTCCATAGCCCCAGGTACTTATCCAGAAATTATCTTCTTGATCCTGAACTACATCTACAAAATTATAACCCGGCAGATTATTTTCAGCGCCCGGATCGTGTTCGTAGTTGATGAATGATGAATTGCGCCTGTTATATTTACTCAAACCCACAGAAGTCGTTGCCCAGATATAACCGTTGTCATCTTCAAAAATACCGAAGACCTGGTTGTTGTTTAGCCATTTCTCTCCGGGATAAGAATATATATGAGTAAACTTGTTATTATACATTGAGTACTTGGCAACGCCGTATCCCTCGGTAGTAATCCAAACTGTTCCTTCACTGTCAACATAAATACCTGAAAATCTTTCAACCGGCAAACTTCCCGGATCATTTTTATTATGCCGGTAATTAATAAATTTATTTCTCTTTTTGTCGTATATATCAATTCCTTTACTCCAGTTGGCAATCCAAATATTGCCTTCCAAATCCTCAGCAAGCTTCCAAACCTGGTTGTCGCTAATAGAATTTATATCGCCTGCTTTATATTGCCTATAATTCCGCATCAAACTATCGTAGCGGAATAGTCCGTGATTTATGGTTGCGATCCAGAATTCGTTATCGCGATCCTGAATTATAGAAGAAATACCGAATACGGATTTGTTATAATGATTTTCTTTTGTAAATAAATTGCTTAAAGTTACTTTGCCGTCTTCGCTGTATTCGGGCGTAAAAAGACCATTGTTTTTTGCAATCCATATTTTACCTTTCTTGTCGGCGTAAATTTTATTTAACCACGTCCGTCCGTATGTTAAATCATCTTCCGGTTCCGGAGAAATATGCGTGAGACTTTTTCCGTCTTTGTCAATAAGATAAATTCCTGCGTCCATTGTCCCAATCCATAAGACGCCGGTTGTATCTTCTACAATTGACATTACTCTTACAGGTAATGAATTATCATCATAACGTTCAATAGAATAGTTTTCGAATGCATCCGTTTTGAAATCATACTTCGCAAGCCAATCCTGCATACCTAACCATAACTGATGCCTGCTGTCTTCAAATATATCGAAGATAAAATTTTGCCTTATACTTGTAGAATCTGACGGATCGTATTCGTAAACAGTAAAGTTGTATCCGTCGTATCGAAGTAGTCCGCCATCGGTAGCAAACCATAAAAATCCTTTAGAATCATGGAATACTTCAAAGACCGTATTTTGAGTTAATCCCTGTTCACTTC
>JANQLA010000159.1 GCA_028280855.1 Melioribacteraceae bacterium | reverse complement strand
AATTGGTTGCTTATTTTCAAATGAATCAATCCGCGGCATCCTCGGCAAACGATGTGTTTTCCGGTTATAACGGAACATTGATGAACATGGGAACCGGTACCTGGAATGAATCGCCTATTGCCGTTGGGAACGGAATTAGCAGCTCACATGAAATACAGGACGGATTTTCCGGTAACGTAGTTTTTGCAGGAACAAATCTATCAATGAATATAAACAGCAAAACTGCCGTTGATACGTTTACAGTAACAAAAATATTAAACAAACCAGTTGAAATGCCTTCAGGCGTTGCCAAAGTGTTTGACGAACAATACTGGGTGTTTTCAAAATATGGAGAGGGTTCTTATTCCTCTGAAATAACCTTTGCGCTGGAGGAAAATATCACGGAAAATAATCAAGCTAAACCAAGTTTGATAAAATTATTTCAAAGAGATAAGAACTCGTTTGGCAACTGGACAATGATTGCAGCGGCTTCAAATTGTGATGCTGCATCTAATACTGTTACTTTCAGTAATATAACACAAAGCGGTCAATTTATTATAGGAAAAGCAGCAGGTACCGCGGAGGCTAAAGCAGGAAACGCACTCGAATTTGACGGAGCAGACGATTATGTTTGGGGCAGCGGTTTGTTTAATGAAATGGAGGCATTTACGATTGAAGCATGGGTATTTAATGAAAGCCTGCCTGCAATTATTCAAAGATACATCAGTTTGTCTCCCGAGACAGCTTGTATTAGGCATGATGGAGCAAGTCAGCAAGGGCAATTACATTTTTATATCAAAAAGCAGGACGGCTCTAAGTTATCTGTTAGGGCAAACAACGCTTTGGAAACGGGAAAATGGTATCATATTGCCGGAGTAGCCGACGGTTCGGGAATGAAATTATATTTGAACGGCAAAGAGGTAGGCAGCAACACTACCGGTTCTTTGTACGCTAATGACGGACAATATTGGATAAGTCACCCCAGTGAAACAATGGACGGATTAATTGATGAAGTACGTATTTGGAATATAAAACGAACGGAAGACGAAATAAGAAAAAATATGCATAAAATACTAAATGGTGATGAGACCGGCTTAGTGGGTTATTGGCAAATGAATGGCGCTAATGGCTCAACTAAGGTCACAGACATTGCGGGCGGGAATGATGGAACACTTGTAAATATGAACACGAATCAAGTATGGAGTAAATCCTCAGTTCCGACCGGAGGAGGTTCATGTCAAAGTTGTACTGCATTCAGTAACGGTACAGTATCACTCGGAAATGTTTCTATCACAACAACTGATGATTTTGATAATGCCGTTGAGCTAGTTTGCACGGAAATAACAAATTCACCCAATACAAATTCGGGTATTACAGGAAATGCTTTGGATCGTTATTTCGTATTATCCGCATTTGGTGAACCCGGGACATTTTCTACTAACATAACTTTCACTTTACCCGATGGGAAAATTAGTTCAGAGGATCAAGCTACCCCGTCAAACTTAAAATTATACAGACGTGAAAGTACATCGGATGGAGAATGGACAATGTTGGCATCCGGAACATCTGCTACCACTAATACAGTAACATTTGAAGGCATTACATCCTATAGTCAATTTATAATAGGAAGTGGAACATCACCTCTGCCGGTTGAACTAATTTCTTTTAATGCATCTATCGAAAACAACAATGTAATATTGAACTGGCAGACAGCAACAGAAGTGAATAATTACGGATTTGAAATAGAAAGGCAGAAATCAGAAAACGGAACACAGAACTCAGAATGGATGAAGATAGGCTTTGTTGAGGGTCACGGCAACAGCAGTTCGCCGAAAGAATATTCATTTACAGATACCACAGCATATGCTATTGGAAGCGATACACTTAAATACCGCTTGAAGCAAATTGACACGGACGGTACATACAAATATTACAGTTTAATAGCGGAAGTTAATAACAGTATTACAAGTTTAGAAGATCCTTTAGCTAACGTACCAACAGAATACGGTTTGTCGCAGAATTACCCTAATCCGTTTAATCCGGAAACTAATATCGAGTTCTCAATACCCTATACAAGCAAAGTAACTTTGAAGATATATGATATACTCGGACAAAGAGTCGGCGAACTTGTCAACAAAGTTGAGCAAGCCGGTTATAAACACTTTATATGGAAACCTGAAAATATTGCAAGCGGGATATATTTTGTGAGGCTATCGGCAATTCCGACAAATTCAAAAAAGCATACTTTCACCAGTGTGAAAAAGATGACATATTTGAAGTAATAATTAAGAAATTCTAATTTTCACGTGCAACACAATAATGCGAAATTTGTATTGATGTTACTGTAAACCGAAATCGGAAAAATTTAAGACGACTATACAGCACCAGGTTCATTGATGAATAAATGAATGGTTTAACTGTTGTATTGTTACCGGACTTGGTACTTCGATTGCAATACCAAAATTAAGTACCGAGTGTCTGGCAACCAGAAACAAGTTCGACCTTCATCCGGTTGGCAACTGAATATTGACACAAGTTCCTTTTCCTACTTCGCTTTTTATTGACATGGATCCGTTGTTTAATGCAATAAATTCTTTAACAAGTATTAGTCCCATTCCTGTTTTTCTTGTGGGTTTATTTCCATTCTCGTTGGGACTAAATATCTCGTTGATCAATTCTTCATCTATACCTTTGCCATTGTCGCTAACTTTTATATCAATCTTACCCTCCCGTGAAGAACCAATTATATTAATTTCACCGTGCTCCGGAGTATACTTTATAGAATTATGAACCAGGTTCCTGAAGACCGTATCAATCATATCTTCATCAACATAAACAGTGTGTGATTTATCAATACACACGTTCAGGTTAATTTTTTTCTCGGCAATAATATCTTTATATATTTCTGAAATTAAAGAAATTCTGTTTAGAAGATTGTAGTGAGATAATACAGGTTTGGCGACTTTCATTTGTACCTTCCCCCAAAGAAGCAGGCTTTGTAAGAGCGTATTTACATTTTTCGAACTTTCGCTTAACAGCGAACCTATTTTTTCATTCTGATCGTCGCTGTTCTCTTTTGAATTGAACAGCACAAGTTTTGACAACCTCATCATGTTGCCTACCGGGCCGCTTAGATCATGCGCAATAACAGAGAAGAATTTATCCTTCATTTTGTTAAGGTCGTCAAGATCATTTTTCTGATGTTCAATCAAAACGTTCTTTTTATTTACTTCTTCCAGGTTTCTCTTTCTTTCTTTTGATATTTTGGATGAATAAAAAAGCGCTATGATTATTGTAAATGAAACACCTATTAAGCTGAAAATTATAAGGTTTCTTTCGGCTATCTCGGCTTCATTTTTACTTTTTTCGATTGCCAGTTCTTTTTGTTTCTCTTTCTCAAAATCATAACGAGCAAAATTAATAGCCAGCTTCTTCTTTGTATTGAGATTATTCGCAATTTGAAAATATTCCATTGACTTATTTTTATGGTCTAAAGCAGTTTGCGAAAAGCCGGATTTAGAATTTAGTTCGCTTGAAAATTCATAAAAATCATAAGCAAGTTCCGGGTTTTCTTCCTGAATTAAATATTCATAGGATTTTCCCAAATAATAAAATGAACTATCTGCTTCTTCTTGCCTTAGTTTTACCATGCTTATTATTAAATAAGCTTTGCATATATGACTGTAAACATTGCTCTTTAATGCATATTGTAATGACTTAAACGCAGTGATTCTTGCATTTTTATAATTGCCTATTTTAAACTGGTAATCTGCGATATAATTGTAAGTCCTGGTTACATCAATCAAATGATTAGGCTTATTAATGTTGTCTAAGTAATTTTCAGCCGCTCTAATTTTTTCAATGTAAGAATTTGTTTTGGATAAGTATGAAATAAAATACTTTAAGTAATTAATTCTCTTTTCATTATTCGTTGCCAAAGCATGTTGTAAAGCTAATTTATGATATTCTAAAGATAAAGAATCTTCACTTGCTAAGAATAACAGTTTGCCGATTTTAGATTTTGTTCTATCGAGCTTTACGTGATCATTTTGAAATTCTGCAATTTCATCAGCTCTGTAATAATGCGCGATTGATTTTTCTTCTGCCGATATTTTCCTATAAAAATCACCGAGGTACATACGCGCTATATATTCGTTATCTAAATCACGAAGTCTGATTGATTCGTCCAATAATTTATTCATGTGAAATGAAGCTTGTTCGTTGTTATTAAGAAATTCATGAATTTTTCCAATTGCGCTTAATGCTACTGCATAAATTTTCCATAGATGGTCTGTTGATGTTTCCGAAATTATTTTATTAAGCAGTAATAAAGATTTTTCATAATTCGCTATATAACCATTATATAAAGCCACATTTAACCTGTTATGGATTATTAGGGAATCGCTTTCGGGCAAATTCGATTCTGCTAATAATTGCTCGGTATATTTTAACCTTGTTGAGAAACGAAGTTTTGAAAAATCGCTGGAGTTTGTAAACTCAACAAGTAAATCAAATTTACTTTCTCTATCGTCAGTACTTGAGAGAGTGGAATCAATCTCTTGAATAATTTTTTCCCTAATTTCTTTTTTGTTGCTTTGTGAGAAAATATTGTGACTTCCCAATATGATAATCATTAGCAAAGCAAACGATATTTTTAATGATCTCACTTTACAAAATCCATAACATGTTTTTCAATTATGATCTGCCTATATTTGAAGCATAGCCCCAACTACAAATTAAATTTATATTTCAAATGAAAAAAATTGTAATTATCGAAGATGATCAAAATATAGCCGAGGGATTGAAATATTCGATTGAATATAATAAAAAATATATGGTGTCCGAAATGTATTCTACGGCAGAAGAAGCTCTGCTAAATATTAAATCTGATAATCCTGAACTAATAATACTTGACATATCCCTGCCCGGAAAATCAGGCGTAGAGATTATTTCCGACTTAAAAAAAATGCTGCCCGATGTTGAAATACTTATGCTTACATCAAGCGATGATGACGACGATATTTATAATGCACTAAGATTAGGCGCTTCGGGATATCTTCTTAAAGATGTGGGAATCGATGGACTAATAAAAGCGCTTGACGAAATATCTTCCGGCGGCTCACCGTTAAGCGGTAATGTTGCCCGCAAAATTTTAAACAATATGCGATCGGATACGCATGATATAAAACTAACCAACCAGGAATCTAAACTTCTACGTTACATTGTTGACGGATATTCGCAGAAAGAAATTGCGGACAAAATGTATATCAGTTTGCCCACCGTAAAATTCCACTCATCAAACCTTTATGAAAAACTAAACGTAAAAACCAAAGCCGAAGCAATCGCAAAGGCAGTTAAACTGAAACTAGTGTAAAATAGAACAGGGTTTTTTAGAACCGAGAGCCTAGACTGAAAAAAGTGAGTCCATGTCTGACAGATTAATTATCAGTCGAACACACATTAAATCACGATCTAAAGGCTTCATTGTTCAAAATTCCTTGTTCAATATTGGATATTTTCTTTTGAGTCATTTCAGTTTTCCGATTTCCATTACTTTTGAATAACGAATATTGAACAGCCAATTTCGAATGTCGAAGTTTTATGCCAGAGAAAAAGTTTTCAACCTAGTTCTGGAGCCGCCAAACTTAAACGTTTAGGTCAGCAAAGAATCGAGTATTAAGAACATTATCCAGACACCAACATCCAGCTGTCAGAACCCAGCACAAACCTATACCAAAGTATAGTAAATATCTCATATAATTCGACAATCCATCCAATTTCTATACCTAAGTACAGTTACAAAAAGAGATATCCCATGTTATTTTTGTTCCGGGAAAAAGATGATAACAAATTGGAAAAAATAGTGGAAATGTTTTGGAACAGATTAGAAACGGAGATATCAAAAGTGAATAGCATTAAGGAATATCAATTGTATTCTAATGAAATGTCCGACTACCGATTTACATGCGAAACCTCAATCGGAGAAAATAATTTTTTACTCACTTTCACTGATTGCAATAATGCAAGGCAGATTGATGTAAAAGTAAAAATCATTAACTGAACAAAATAATTTTACAAGCCGGGTAAAAAAATGAATAGATCAAACAGCAAACCAAATCTGCACAAGTTCCCGTTGACACTTGTTCTCTTAATAATTTTAAGCAGCGCAATTAACGCTCAAATTGTTATTAAGAGTGGCACTGTGGTAACGATAAAAAGTGGTACTTTCCTGGTTCTTCAAGGCAATTACAGCAATGCCGGTACGTTTAGTGCTAATTCCGGTTCCACTGTTAAGTTTACCGGTACAAGTACTCAGTCGATTACAAAGGCGGATGTAGAAACATTTGAAAATATTGTTGTTGATAAGTCGAGCGAGAATGTACTACTCAACAACGATATTTTGGTAAACGGAACACTTACTCTTGCCAACGGAAATATAAATATTAACGGTAACACTCTTTCATTCAGTGATAACGGTTCCTTAGTTGAAACAAGCGGCAGGCTTGCCGGGGGCAGTTCAGCGGCTACAAGAACATTAAACGCACCCAGTTTAATGAACATAGGTGGATTAGGCGCTTTGATTACAAGCACCGCAAATTTAGGCAGCACAACGGTAACTCGCGGACACACAGCTTACACCATCGGCGGAAATAACAGTATTCTTCGCTCATATAATATTTCACCGGCAAATAATACAGGATTAAACGCTACATTGGTTTTTTGTTATGATGATTCAGAGCTTAACGGGAGTGACGAAGCTGACCTCGTTTTGTTTCGTTCAACTGATAATGGCACTACCTGGACATTAGCAGGCGGTACAGTTGATACAGCTAATAATAAAATTACGCTAAGCTCTATTGACGGTTTTTCGGTCTGGACTGCCGGGGATTCGAATGCACCGCTCCCCGTTCAGCTTACGTCTTTTACAGATTCTTTAACTGTTGACGGACTTTTACTCAGGTGGGAAACAGCGACTGAAGTTAACAACTACGGATTTGAAGTTCAGCGTGCAAACATTCGAGGTCATGATGCGGATTCATCCGTTGGTAACCCGGTGAATTGGATGAAATTGGGATTTATCGAAGGACATGGTAATAGCAATTCGCCAAAAAAATATGAATTTTTAGATAGCGATCCGTTTGCAAATACTAAACCGGGCGATACAACTATGTACCGTCTGAAACAGATTGATAACGATGGTACCGTTAATTATTATAATAGCATTATTCGACTTGATATTACCGCATTGACATCCATTATGGAAGAACTGCTAATACCCGAAGAATTTGATTTAAAGCAGAACTACCCGAACCCGTTTAATCCTACTACAACAATAAAATATGATTTGCCGGTAGAGCAGAATGTTAAGTTGAATATTTACAACATACTTGGCGCAAAAGTTAAAACGCTTGTAAACACTGCAAAGAAAGCAGGCCGTTATTCAGTTTTGTGGAACGGAACTAATGATTACGGAAGCAAGGTAGCAAGCGGAATGTACATCTACTCCATACAAACAAAAGAATTTAAAAAATCAGCAAAGATGTTGTTGGTGAAATAGAAGTCAGAATTTAGAGAAGGAGAATAAAATGAAAAATATATTACACATACTGTTGGCAACACTACTAATACTTACAACGATAAATCTTGCACAGGGCGCAGCAATTAACTCAAGCGGTACCGAAGCAGATGCATCTGCAATTTTGGATGTAAGTTCAACTGCACAAGGAATATTGGTGCCAAGAATGACAGAATCGGAGAGAGAAGCAATATCATCTCCAGCAACAGGATTACTTGTATTTCAAACTGATGGAACGGTCGGGTTTTATTATTATACTGGTGGATATTGGTCAAGATTAAACAATGAGAGCTCTATTGCTGTTTTAACAACAACATCTGCAAGCAGTATAACAGAAACGACAGCCGAAAGTGGCGGGAATATAACTTCAAACGGTGGTGAGACAATAACTGCTAGAGGAGTTTGTTGGAGTACAAGCAGCAATCCAACAATTAGTAGCGATACTACTAATGATGGAACAGGAACAGGTAATTTTACAAGCACCATAAGTGGTTTAACCGGTGGCGCAATTACTTATTATGTTAGAGCTTATGCTACAAATTCCAAAGGAACATCGTACGGAAATCAAATTTCATTTGAAACTTCGGCTTTAGCGCCAACATTATCAACAAACTCAATAAGCAATATTAGTAGTAGTGCTGCTACAAGTGGGGGTAATATTTCTTCTAACGGTGGAGCCTCTATAACTGCAAGGGGGGTTTGCTGGAGCACAAGTAGCAATCCAACAATTAGTAATGATACAACTTACGACGGAACAGGTTCAGGTAGTTTTACAAGCAGTATTACAGGGCTAACCGCTTTGACTACTTATTATGTTAGAGCTTATGCTACAAATTCAGTTGGAACATCATATGGAGATGAAACAAATTTTACTACAGGCCCTGCCAGTGTCGGGGATAGTTTTGGCGGTGGTATAGTCTTTTACGTCAATGGAAATAATGGTCTAATAGCGGCTGAATCTGATCAAAGTTCAGGGGCTGATTGGAATACTGCTGTTTCAATTTGTAATAATCTTGTATTAAATGGCTATGATGATTGGTATCTTCCTAGTTCAGATGAATTACTTGATTTGTATAATGAAAGAAACACTGTAGGCGGGTTTTCTTCCGGTAATTATTGGAGTTCGAGTGGCAGCGGCAGCAATAGATCATTTGTAGCTTTTTCAGGAATAAGAGCTGGACAAGTAGGTTCCAATGCACTTCGATTTGAGTATAAAGTAAGAGCTATACGGGCATTTTAAGGTTTTTCATTGCTGCCATTTATCCCGTCTTTAAAAGTTCGTTTTGTTGAGTGCGGGAATTTGGTAGCAGAGTTAATTTTGTGGACTTCAACAGAATTTAATTTTATTGAACTATCTGAAAAATTCACGACAGGTTCTTCGTTAATGCCGCAAAAGAAAAATCCCCTCACAAACAAAAAAACTGACGGCTCACTGAATCCGGAATTTGTGAAAAATCAAATTACAAATTACAGATTGAAGATTTCAGATTGAACCTAAAAATTCCAACGCTTTTAACCGGTACTTGGAACCCAAAGGAATTATTTTATCAGCTATATCTAGTTGAAAATTAGTGAATGATCTAATATGCTTAAGCGAAATTATGTAAGACCGATGGACCCTTAAAAACACATCTTCCGGCAGCAATTCTTCCAATGATTTCAAACTCCTTTTCAATATGATATGTTTACCGGATAAATATATTTTTACATATTCATTCATGCCTTCAATATACAATATGTCTTTCATTTGTAGTATATGTGTTTTGGCACCTTCTTTGAAAAATAATGGGGTTTCCCATGGATTTGAAAGTTTTAACTGCTTAGAATGCGTTCCTTCAGTTTTGAAATAATGGTTGAATCTGGAAATTGATTTCAGGAAGCGATTAAAGACTACCGGCTTAAGCAGATAATCTACAACTCCCAGTTCAAAACCCTCCAATGCGAAATCACGATGAGCAGTAATTATAATCACTTTTGGAGGATGAGTTAACGACTTAATTAATTCCAGCCCGGTAAGATTCGGCATTTCTATATCCAGAAAGATTAAATCAACCTGGTTGTGACAGAGGAAATTTACGGCTAAGAGGCTGTCTGTAAATTCACCTGTAATTTCCAAATCGGGTATCTTGCTGATGTGATCCTGCATTAAAAATATTGCGTTTAGTTCATCATCAATAATCAAACATTTGGTTTTCTGTGTCATTAGCTGCATCTATAGTTAATTCAACAATAAATTCGTGATCTTTTATGATTGTTTTTAATTCATACTCTGTTTTGTATATCAAATTCAATCGTTTCCTTGTGTTTTCTATTCCTACGCCTTTATTTTGAATTGTAGCATTTTGGGGGATTGTATTTACTGCTTTGAAAAATATAGTTTGTCTGATAACTTTAAGTTCCAGCGATATCCTGATTTTTTCACCAATCATGTTACCACTGTGCTTATAACAATTTTCAACGAAAAAAAATAACAGCATAGGTGGAATCATAAGTTCTTTATCATGAATAATGAATTTTGTTTCTAACTCTATGTTAGCCGCAAACCTCATCTCTTGAATGTGAATATAATGCTGGATAATTTCTAATTCCTTTTCAATTGTTATTCTGGAAGCGCTGCTTTCATATAAAACCTTACTCATTAAATCCGATAATTCTTCCAAAATTATGGCAGCTTTTTCATTCTCGTTTCTAATTACAAGAGAATAAATGTTGTTTAACGTGTTGAAAAAAAAATGTGGATTGATCTGACTTTTTAGTGCAGCCAATTCCGCCTTTACTTTTTCTTTTTCTATAGCTTGTTTCTCTATGTGCAAGTTTAGCCAATTCTTTGACATTACTAATGCTGTTGCAATACTGACAATGAAGCATGTTTCAAGAAATGTTGCAAAAAGTTCTTTACTCCAAAATCTGGCATGCATTATATACTCTTGAATTGGAAGGCTGATAATAATCAACAAAAGTATAAAAATAACATTCTTTATAGGTTTTTGTTCTTTGTAAAAATTGGGTAAAAGAACATAAATGGTTATGTATGTTACTGCCATATTTACAGGCAAGATAATCAGTGTTTCATAGATATAGTATACTAAAGAAAAATGCCCGAAAAATGTACTAAGCCACAAAGAAAAAGTAATTACATAAAGACACCAAAGTGCAATATGAAGAAGTATTATTTTGAATTTTTCTTTAAAGATAATGTAACTCAAAATTTATATTATTATGAAAAAAGTACTTTTTAGATGCTCAATACTAGAATCAAATTAAGTTATCTATTTAATTAAAAATTAAGAGGGATTTATTCAGACAAAAATGACCTGTTTACAGATCAAAATGTACGTTTAATTGATTTTTTTTGATTTTTATTTTTTCCCCCAATATTTTCCAAATGCCCGTATTTAACCAAACAATCTGAAAATGAAGATAGATAATACTTCTGATAATATAATATATATTATCATTTAAAAATACAGCAAAAATAAAATTGTTTTTTGAGAGAATTTAAATTAAAACAATTTTGCTAGTTTGTATTTAATCCTTGTTTCGATCTCTTTAATAAACAGACTGCCAATAAATTTATAAATATTGGATCGAATAGCAACTTTATTATGACAAAAAGAATGGAAATTAGAATTAGGAGTTTGAATATCAAAATATAAACCGATCTTAAAAACTACTTTTACGAAAAAGATTGTAAAGAAAATAATCTTAGCAATTATGGTGATTTTGGGAAAGGATTATGAGATCAAAAGAAACATTGATAGAAAAAAGGCTATTAGGGTATTCATTTTCTGCTAATGCAGTATTACTGTCGGCAGGAAAAATACATGTCTCGGCTGATTCAGTAATTGTTAATGAGGAATTAACAGGCAATGAAATATTTGAAATAGACTTTGACGGATCATTTGAATTTTCACAAATAGTAGAGATTTAATTAATGAAATCTCAACCGGGGGAATTTGTGTTGAGTCAGAATTATCTAAATCATTTTAATCCGGGTATAGTTATCAATTATACAATTCATTCGGTGGAGATATGCCATAGCGTGTCTATTCAATTAATAATCTATGATGCATACGTAAATGAAATCACAACTTTTGCAAAAGGAATAAAAATACCAGGATACCGTGAATTTCAGCTTGATGCCGCTGATTTAAGTTCAAAAATCTAATTCTATTAAATAAATACTGAAGGAAAAGTAATTCTTTAAAGAGAATAGGCAGGTATTGAAATAAGATTTAAAAACTAATTAAAGAATAAATTGGAGAAAATATGAAATCTGTTTACAAAATTATTGCTTTGTATTTTCTATCTTCATTAATCTTATTTGCCGGAACCTATAGCGGCGGCGGAACTTCGGGTGACCCTTACCAGATTGCTTCCCTGAATGATTTAAGAGAACTTTGCCAAACTTCCGCAGATTGCGGAGCATATTTTATCCAGACAGCAAACATTGATGCCTCGGCAACGCACTACTGAGACGATAACGATGATGATACTAATGGAAACTTATTTGACGAGACTGACGACGGAACTTCTGCCGGCAATAATTAAGGTTTTCCAACAATCGGAAACACCACGACAAAATTTACCGGTCAATACGATGGGGATAATTTTACAATCTCGGGACTCACAATCAACAGTTCTTCAACAAACTACAATGGAGTGTTTGGGCGAATAGAATCAGCCGGGAACATTTTTGACATAAACTTAACATGAGTAAATATACTTGGTCAACACGTTATTGGAGCGTTGGCGGGAGAAAATAAAGGGAGGATAACTAATTGTTCAGCCACAGGAATTGTTAACAGTCCGGGCGAGTATATAGGCGGTCTTGCATGTTCAAATTAAGGCGGTACAATTGGAATTTGATCAACTAACTAATTACAAAATAAAGAAGAGAATGAGTAAAATGAAGAAAATTTCTGTTTTGGTCTTAACATTCATAACAATGAATAGTATGTTGTTTTCACAAAATCCTGCGCATCTCTGGAGAAGTGGAAGCGAAATAGCTGATTATGCGACAATTCAGGAAGCTATTGATGCTTCGCAGGATGGCGATCAGGTTTTGGTTGATGCGGGAACATATGTAGAGCAACTAACCATTACAACAGGTATAACACTACAGGGTGCAGGTAGAGACCTTACCATTGTCCAATCACCTCCAAAAGCTTCGTTAGCTATTAGTGGTGGTAACTGGAAAAATATAAAAGGCCAGAATATCTATGCCATAATAGGAGTAAAAGCAACAAATGATGTTACTGTAATTATTAAGGATTTAAAGGTTGACGGAGATAATCAGGGATATGCAATTGAAGGAAGTTGGAGTACTTATGACTTTCAAGGTATTGGGATTTATAATACAACTACAACAGTTAATAATGTACATATCACCCAGATAAGAGGACTTGCATCAGAAGAAGGTAATACCCCCCCTGCTGATCAAGGATACCCTGCAGACCAGCCAATATCTTACAATCATAATACGGGAATTTTTGCAGAAAGTGCCGAAGGTGCTGGGGAACATACTTTAACAATGACAAATTCATATGTGAATAAATTTCAAAAAACAGGAATTTATGGCGGGGGTCCAACTTTAACAGTAGATATTAATAATAACATTGTAGAAGGTTATGGCAAAACCTTATACTGCACTAGTAATGGGATGCAGATTTCATCAGTATATGCCAGGGCAGGAACAAAAGGTTCAGTTAAGAATAATCAATTTTTAGAAATAGGATTTTTCCCCTTAGAAGGCACACCTGTGACGGGCTGGGGAGGCTCTACAAACATTCTGTTATGGGAAGCTGCTGACGGTTTTGTTATTGAAGGAAATACCATCACACGGTCAGAATATTTACCTTCATGGCATTCACATTCTACATCGAACCCTGATGAAGGCGGAGGATTTACAAATGTGGGAATCAATGTTAATTCAGTTACTAATGTGGATATAAGAAATAATACCATAACAAATTTTGATGAAGGCGCTATTGCTTATAAATCTTCTTGGAGCGACGTAATTCCAAATTTGATAACTACTGGAAATAATATCTATAATTGTACTTTTGAATACAGAACAAGTCCTGGGAATGATGAATTTAATTTAAACTCTAGTTATCCGGAAGATGTTGCTTATAGTAATGAAAGTGCCGGTATCGATGAGATTTATAATTTCGGATCGGGAGATAGAATTTATGTGAATGACCATTCTATTGATGGATGTGTGAATGGTTTGGTGGATGGATCACCGAGTATCGACTTTACAGATGGCACTATTACTTATGGCACTAATGGCGAGAATATGAATCATTATTCCATTGAATTAGTTCCAGCAGGTTCTGACACTTATTTATTAATAGAAACAGATGGTGATGCTACTTATAATAGGACAATTTTACTTAAGGGTGAATATTCTACCTCAAACTTCAATTTGAATGGAGGTTATATTGAATATAAAACAGACGCAGACCCGCCTGTATTCGAAAACAGCACACCTTCAGTCTCTACCATTACAGAAACTGGCTGTACACTAAGTGCAGATATTGATGAAGCAGGAACAATCTATTATGTTGTTGTTGCCAATGGAGCTACAGCACCATCATCTGCTGAAGTAAAAGCAGGTACAGGCAGTGGCGGAAGCGGGCAAATAACCTCGGGAAGCCAGACAGTTAGCAGCGGCAATTTCTCACACGATTTTTTGGTGGCTGGTCTTACTGCTAATACTACTTATGATATTTATGTAATTGCAGAAGATGATGAATCTACACGAAACCTTCAAGCTAATCCTGAAGTAGTATCGTCTAT
>JANQLA010000082.1 GCA_028280855.1 Melioribacteraceae bacterium | reverse complement strand
ATTTGGATAATACTCCCTGACAGAACATTTTAATAAAGGGAATGAATAGATGGACAATAAAGTTAAGTCTGCTGGTCAAAAAAATGGCTTGCCGACGAGTGAGACGACAACGTCGTTTTAAAATCTTCGGAATAAGATCTATTTTAACCAACCGGCAAACCAAAATAATGACATTCAGTTTTCCTGTGAATTAATTGAATATGTTAGAACCACCCCAATGTTGAATCCTTCATCACACAAAATTTTACTTTTGTCTTTAGTAACTCTATGGTATAAATATGAATCGGAATATAAATTTTTACCAAAGTAAGTTTTTAATATCATATCCGGAACAAGCTCTAGATCTACATAGCCTGACATTTCAATTGTTTCATTTTTTAGGTATCCCGGTTCATACGTAACGGAATAAATATCCCATTCGGTAAGGACGCCGATCCTAAAAAGATTACTTAACTTTTGCTCTAATTTTATTTTTATCGGCAGCAAAGCATCTAAATATAAACTCTCGTTAAAAACTATTTTCCCTCCAATCAAAGGAAAAAAGAGATTGTCAAACAATTCTTTCTTATAAAAGACACCACCTGTAAGTGAAAAGCTTTCTCCGAGTTTTCTATCATAGTTATAGAAAAAAGAGTACTTGAAAAATTCTTTTGTAAACAATGACTTCCCGGCTGATGACTCTATTCCCAAAGCAATACTATGTTTTGATTTATCGAGGTAATGAACCAGCCCACCCGTTATACCTGTATTGGAAGAGAAATTGATACCATCATAATTTACTTTAAGGTAATTCAAACCGGCAAAGCTTGTTAAACCGTCGGTTATCTTTATGCCGTAATTTAAGTTTGCCCTAAATTCTTTATAGCTTTCCGAATTAATTTGTGCATCAGATCCCGGATTTGAGTGATTATATTTTAGATTAATTATCTCAAATCGATTTTGTGCATAAATTGAATTACTAACTACGATCAATAAAACTAAGATTGTTTTTATCATTTTATTACCTATAAAATTATTTTACTTAAACCTCTTCTTGGACTAACCGGTTCAGGGTATTCGTCAAGATGACTAAGCCTAATTAAAAATTGCGGCTCTTCTTTCAATTGTAGTGTTCTTATAAATTCCTTTTTCGTTTCTTGTTCTTGAAGTATCTGCGACATTATATGGAAGCCTAATTTATTTTCTGCTGCACGTATAAACATAGCCTCCATTGAACGTCCGGCTTTGAGCAATTCCGAATAGGAGTTGTCGATGCTTGAAATTAAAAGCCAGCCTCCATAGGACGATAGTTGCTCATTTGTCGAATCAATTGTGCTTTCTGCGAATGATTCTGTCATTACAGATGATTTATCATAAAACATCCTTACCCAGAAGCCGGAAAAGCCGCTGATTTCCATTGTTTCAGGAGTTAACCCGTCTTGATGCATTTTGATTTCATCAGAGTTCCATCTAATCCATTCGCTTAGTTCTTCCATTATCCTTCTGTTTTTGGTTTGATGTTCCGTGGCTAAAAGTGTGAGATCTTCAATTATTCCGGATTGCTGAGAATTCTTTGGAAAAAATTTTACTCTTTCGGTTTCTATAGTATTATCAAGATATTTTTCGGCAATTTTTATACTTAGGTGATTCCTTCTCAGACTTCTTCTTTTTAAGAGACCAGCGGGCAGAGCTTTAACACCGGTCAACCTGTTTAGAAAAACATCAATATAAAAAGAATGAATATCGCCTTCGTTTTCACTTGAATATGAAAGTTCATAACCGAAGGTTTCACCGGCGACTATTGCATTTTCTAAGAAAGCCCCAATAGATAAAATTGTTTCACGATGATGCGGATCTATTGCCGGTAATAATTTTTTTGTGTCGACAAAAATTCTAAATTGGTTGTTAGATACTTGTTGAATTTTCCATGGTTGCGAATTATGGCTGCTTGATGCCAGGGAACCTAAATAAATGATTTTTAGCAAATCATTCTCTAAGCTATTCAAAAAAAGGACTCTGTCTGTTTCCTCCACAAAATTTTTGGAACCAAAACAACCCGCGCCCATTGTTACGGCCCCAATTCCTATGCAGGATAATCCTGCAGCCCGGATGAATTCTCTTCTTGACAATTCCATAATGTCTCCAATTTTTATTGGAAACTTATGTCATCTTTATCCGAACCCACTGAACAAATGTTAATTAATTTTTTCTTATGCGGCTTAAGTGTTGCGGGGTGATACCTAAAAATGATGCAATATATTTGAGCGGAATTTTTTGCACTAGCCTCGGATTCTTTTCAAGCAATTTTTTATACCTGGTTTCAGCATCGTCGTTTAGAAAACTTAGGTAATAGTTCTCTATTGAAATAAATTGGTTTTCTGCTATTATTCTGGCAAACCTTTCTATTTTATGACTGGTATCAAATGCTTTTCCCAGGTCGGATTTCATGAATGTTATCAATTCACATTCTTCCAATGCATGTACGTAAACTTCGGAGGGCATGCCCGTTATAAAGCTCCGGTAGGATGTAACGAAATTGTTTTCAAATAAAAAGTCTCTTGTAACCTCATTACCATCGTTAAAATGATAAAATCTAAAAAAACCCTTTTGGATAAAAGATACTTTATTGCAAACCTGGTCGTATTCAATGTAGTGATCGCCTTTACCTAGCTTCTCTTCAATGCCAAAATCAAGAAAACTATCAAGATCTTCATCAGTTATATTCACAAAGGTTCTTATGTGATCTTTAATTTTTTCCATGGTAAAATGTATTCTAACGACATTTTAGAAAATTTAAAACAAAATAAAATTAGGATTTGATTTAAGCAATTAGAAATTCGTATATAAAATTCGATTCCGATTCATAAATGAATTAAAATGAAAAACAAATCAGCCTGTCTTTTGAAGTCCCATCATTAGATTTATAGAATCAATAAAAAAAATCTTGGATTAATATCTGAAAAATTTTATATTGCCGACCGACTGGTCAGTTTTATTATGATTCGATCTTTAACACTAATAAAGGTGGTTACTTGATTTATAGATGTAACAGGTGGAGTATCTGATTATGGATGTTGTAAGCTTTCTAGAGTATCGAGTCTCCCGAAAAAACTTAGATAGGTCGAAATTCGTGATGGTAAAGTTAAATACAAATTATTTGGTAAAGTAAGAAGAGGTATTATGTCACCATTGAAAGTGAATAAAGAAGTAAAAAAGGAAGTAATACTTAGAGCAGCAATAGAGGTATTTGCCAAGAACGGGTTAAAGAATACAAAAATTATCGAAGTTGCCAACAAAGCCGGGGTTGGTAAAGGAACGGTGTATGAATACTTTTCGAGCAAAGAGGAAATATTTGAGACAGCTTTCGAATACTCGATGAAAAAAGTTATTGAGAAATTACAGCTTTCGGCACAAGAAAACATTACTCCGGATGAGAGACTGAAAAAAATGATTAAAGGATTCAGTTCAATGGTGGATGCCGATCGTACTTTTATCGAAATTACGTTTCATTTTTGGGCCGAGGGTGTTAGAAGCGGTAACAAAATATTGAACAAAAAAATCGAAAAAGTTTATACCGATTCAAAAAAAATAATCTCATCAGTTTTGGAAGAAGGAATTCGCAGCCGGATATTCAAAAAAATTGATACCGAGGTTTATGCATCTATAATAGTTGCACTTTTTGATGGGTTGCTTTTACAGGGAATGTATAATAAAGAATTTTCGTTTGAAAAGTTCGCAAGCGAACTGGAAAATATACTGCTGAACCAAATAAAGAAATAAAATTTTTTGTGCGTAAATTGACCGGTTGGTCGGTCTAGTTAAAAATAGGAGGAAAAAATGAAAAACATTATGAGAAGCATTACGGTTATTCTAGTGATGATGGCTAGTTTCAGTATACTTAATGCCCAGGACAAAGGTTATGAAATAATGAAAAAAAATGATGAGCTCAAAGAAGCAAAAGATGCAACCTCTGATATCACATTAGTGCTGGTTAATAAAAACGGTAACAAGAAGCAGAGAAAAATGAAGCTCTATTCAAAAAAACGAAAGGAGGGATATGATTCATTTTTCGAAATTCTTTCCCCGGCAGACGTTGAAGGCATGCGTTTTTTAACATTAGCGCGTAAAGGAGATGATGAACAGAGGATGTATTTACCTGCCCTGGGCAAATCAAGAAAGATTTCTGGTTCAAGTAAAGACGGTAAATTTTTAGGATCGGACCTTTACTTCTATGATCTTGAGGATCATGACTTCGATGATTTTACTTACAAATTCATTAAGGAGGAAGTCTGGGAGGGGCATGAATACTACGTAGTCGAATCATACCCGAAAGATAAAAAAGCGCCTTATTCAAAGGCGGTTGACTGGGTTAGAAAAGATGATTATTTCGTTTACAAAGAAGAAATGTACGGAAAAAAGCAGGGCAGGCATATCAAAACGCTGCTTGTAAAAGAAGTTGCAGTGATTGATGGAATAATTGAAGCAGTGAAAATGGTAATTATTAATCATAACGATAACCATAAAACATTTTTTGTTGAACAAAATGTTGAGATGAATATCGGATTGGATAATAACATTTTCACTGTGAAAAATCTAGAGAATTGATTTGACAGAGGTGAGAGATGAAAAGATTATTAATGGTGCTTTTGTTCATGATGATGGCTGCTCAGATAATTAGATCGCAAGATGATTCTTTGTCATTCAACTTTGACGATATTATGGATATTGTTGATGAACCGAGCTTAAATATGAAGCTGTTTGGAGACCATTACTTCCAATATCACCTCCCGATGCAAGAAGGTAACTACAGCACATTTATAAAAGCTCCGAAGTTTATCAATAAGTTTGGATTAGATATAGAAAAGGGTGATATCGAATTACATTCCGAATGGGAAGTTAGAGGAGTATTAAACGAAACCGGTGAATGGAACGAGTTATCCGAAGCAAGAATTGGCGAAAATTATATTAAATGGAAACAGGAGAGGATAAATATTGGATTCGGCTACCAGGATTATTCATGGGGTGTTGCAGATGAGTTTAACCCCACCAATAACCTAAATCCAAAAGACTATGAGAAAGGTTATGAAATAGATGATATCCCTATTCTATCCGCATCTATCAGATTTTATCCGAACGAATCGTTTTCATTTGAAGGAGTATTTATACCTTTTGAACAATCAGACAAATACTTCTTTGATTTTGAAGATGAAATTCCTTCAGAACTATTTTCCGAATTTCGCTTTACCGGATATGATTTACAAACTAACCGACCGGTTGTTGGGTTATTATCCAATACAAGCAAGACAAATTTCGACTATTTAAAGTTCAGCCCGAAGTCAAGTTTATTGGGTATAAAAGCAAACTACTTTTCAACCGACCTCGATTTATCACTTAGCTACGTATACGATATCGATCCGTTTTATACTCCTGTACTGGATTTTGAGGAATACACCATTGGCGTTGATAAGTCGGTTGAAACAAGGCTCAATGAAGAATATTCCCCTGAAAAGGCTGCTGAAATAATTAATCAATTATCCAATCAAAAAACATATAGAGTATCGAAAATTGACTTGACAAGAAGGAGGATACACCGCTTAGGATTTGATGCCAAAACGATAATTGATAAATACGGTATTTGGCTGGAAGCATGCTACTCAATTACAGAAGATAAAAGCAATAACTCATACAAGTTAAGAAACGATGATCTATCTTGGACAGCCGGATTAGACTTTAACTACGGCCCAAATGATCGTTTTTACGTTAACCTTCAATACACCGGCAAATGGATTTCCAAATACGATGATAAGTTTTTTACAGATTATCAAAACGGCATGCCTTCCTTAGATCAGGTAAGCAATCCAAACTACATGGAAGAATATTATTACAGAAGCATAGTACAGCCTTTAGGCATCCAGACGGAAAGAGTTACACACGGGATTTTAGCGCAGTTCGAATGGTCTTTTTACAATGAAACATTAAAACCCGTTATCAATGCATATTACACAATTCCGTCCGGTTATGATGGAAAGCAAAAGAAACGGTATGGAAGTTTGATGTTGAATCCTGAGCTGGAGTACATGCCGGGCAGTTCCATACACTTCAAGCTCGGCTCATATCTTGCTTATTCCTGGTATAAACCTGTCGGTTCAAATGAAATTAAAAACAACGACCGTTCCGATTTAATAGGCTATTTATACCCATTCAATAATATCTATTTGAAAGTCACCTACGAATGGAATATTAATTTTGAAAAATAATTAGAGCGTTAAAATGAATATTGAAAATAATAAATATGAGAAATGGTTTGTATCACTTGGTCAACATATTATATCTAAAAGATGGTTTTACATTTTTCTTATTACAATAATTACAATTTTATCCGGGCTTGGTTTGGAAAAGATGAAATACGATACATCAATAGAAAACTGGTTTCTCGAAGGTTCTGAAGTCTTTGCCAACAAAGCTGAATACGAAGACTCTTTTGGAAACAGTGACATAGTTGCGATACATCTCCAGGCAGAAGATGTTTTTGATCCGGCGGTAATTAACATACTGGACGAACTAGGCAAAGAGCTCGCAAGCAAAGTCCCTTTTGCCGATGACGTCATTTCGATTGCCGATGTTGAATACAGTTTCACTAATGATGATGAAATAATAACCAAAGATTTGATACCGGATGATCATGAAGTAAGCGAACTCGAAACTTACCGCAAAAGAGCTTTATCAAAAGAATACTTCATAAACAAAATCGTTTCGGAAGACTGCACTGAAACCTGGCTGGTTCTGGACTTATTTTCTTACCCTGATGAATATGAAGAAGAGCATGGACTGGCACCGGAAAATGCTGTCGGCGAAAAAGTAAACGAAATATTAAACCAAGAAAAATATCAAAGTTACAATTTAAGATCTGTCGGCACGCCCGTATACGGTTATGAAGAACTCCTATTTACCGGAGCCGAAACAGATAGATTGCTGAGCATAACAATCATAGTACTACTAATCTTTTTAGCAATAACCTTTCGTTCGGTTCAGGGTGTTGTTATTCCTTTTACAACGGCAATTGTTTCCATAATAATTGTATACGGAATAATGGGGCATTTAAATATTAAAATGAATGCGTTCCTCTTTGCAATACCAATAATCCTTTCCCTCGCAATTTCCCTGGGATATTCCGTGCACCTATTTAACTACTACCAGAGAAGCATAACAGAAATGAAATCGAGAAAACTTGCAGTTGCACTTGCTATTGGTAAAGCCGGGCTGCCATCCTCTTTTGCGGCATTCACAACAATCGCAGCGCTTCTTTCATTCATGTCAATTGCACTTATCCCTATTAGGTGGCTTGGCTTAACCTCTGCAGTAATGATTTTCGTGATATTAGTTGTCGTATTTGTGCTGACGGGCGCTTTGATGAGCTTTGGCAAAGATCCTAAAAATATTCAAAGCTCAGCAGCTCCAAAGAGCGACAAATACTTCTCAAGCCTTGGTCAATTTGTATTAAATAATTCCAAAAAAATATTAGTTGGTTTCTCGGTAATTATTGTCATAATGATTTTTGGGCTTTTCAATTTTGAAGTTAACTTCGATACCGAAAGATCTTATGGCAGAAGCGTACCTTATATAGATAGAATGGTCGGAGTAGCGGAAACAAAAATCGGTTCATTCGATTCCTATAACATCACACTGGATTTCGGTGAGGAACAAAAAGTAAAAGAACCTGAAATACTCAATAAATTTGACCTGTTTGTAAACCATGTAAACAAACTTAACCTTACTAACAAAACAAACTCGCTGCTTGACTACCTTAAAGATATGAACCGGCTTGTGCAAGGCAATAAACAAGAGTATTACAAAATACCCGAAAGTAAAAACCTTGTAGCACAGTTATTAATGCTATATGAAATGTCAGGCGGTTCCAAGCTATATGATTGGGTAAATGATGACTTTTCCGTTATAAGACTCGAAGTTGAAACCAATAACATGAACGCGAAACAAACTATGCTGGAAATGGAAGAGCTAGACAACCGGGCTAAAGAACTCTTTCCCGAAGCGGAATTTAATATTACCGGTGGAATGCCTAAGTTAGCCGCATTGAATATGTATGTTGCCGTGGGTCAAATTCAATCGCTGATTATTGCGCTGATTGTGATAGGCGTATTGGTTATGATTGTACTGGGCGGAATCAAAATTGGATTGATAGGCATGATTCCGAATATTACTCCCATAATTATAATCGGCGGTACAATGGGCTTGCTAGGTATTCCGCTGGATTTTATGACGGTAACAATTGCGCCAATGATTCTCGGTATCGCGGTTGACAACACAATTCACCTTATCAACTATTTAAAAGGCGACTATCAAAAAACATCCGACTATTACGAATCTTCCGTCAATGCATTAAAAGCTATCGGGAGGGCGCTATTCATAACATCGTTTTTAATAATAATTTCTTTTTTGATTTATTTAACGTCGCCAATAAACATGATGGTTTACCTGGGTGCTTTCATTGCGCTCGGTATTTTTTCGGCATTGCTGTCAAACTTAATATTAACACCGATTATTGTTAATCACCTGAGACCGTTTGGAAATAACAGTTTAACGGGAAAAAAATTATGATAAGAGTAGCATGAAAGCAATAATAACAGGAGCAACCGGTTTCATTGGCAGAAATTTGTCCGAACATTTAAATGAAAAAGGAATTAATGTAATTGCAAGCGGTCGTTCGTTAGAGGTAGGGAAAGAGCTTCAAAAATTAGGAATAGAATTTAACCTGGCCGATATAACAGATCTATCTCAAGTACAAAATGTTTTCCAACCTGCCGATTACTTAATTCATTGTGCTGCAAAAACAGCAGATTGGGGAAGTTACAGAGAATTCTACGAAACAAATGTTATTGGGACACGGAATACTATTCAAGCGTGCAGAACAAATGATATAAAAAGAATCATTTTTGTCTCGACTCCAAGTGTTTACTTCAGCGGTGAAGATAGGTATAACATTTCCGAAGATGAGACGCTTCCGCAAAAACAATTTAACTACGGCAAAACCAAGTTGATTGCCGAGAAAGAATTACTTTCCCTGGGAAAGGATGGGTTTAAGAGTATTATTTTAAGACCCAGGGCTGTATACGGTAAGTATGATAATACTATTGTTCCGCGTATACTTCAGTTATCAAAAAAAGAGAAATTCCCTTTAATAAACAACGGTCAAGCCTTAGTAGATTTGACATATATTGGTAATCTTCTTGACTTAATAATGAACTGTTTAGATGCCCGGGATAATGAGTGGAACGAAGTATACAACGTATCAAACGGAGATCCGATAACTATTAAAGAATGGTTTTCAACAGTACTAAAGATATTTAACCGGCCATTTCATCCCAAGAGTATTCCCGAACCCGCAGCAAAAATAATTGCGGGAATTATGGAATCTATTAGTCATTTACCCTTTGGTAATAAAAAACCAGAGATGACGCGTTTTTCGGTTGGTTACATGGCTAAGTCAATGACAATGTCGATTGAAAAAGCTAAAACAAAACTTAATTATTCCCCTCAAATAAGCAATGAAGAAGGCTTTGAAAGATATGCCGAATGGTATAAATTGCTAAAAGGAACAGAATAATAATCTTTAGGCTGTCGTTACAATGGATAGATATTCAGCGATGGTTTTTGCGTTTAACGATATTAATAGTGCTATAAGCGCCAGACAAGAATGCAAACATTTATTCATAAGTCCTATGCCCCCACTACAATTTTAACAAAAATTTATAATTGTTTGTATTACTCTTAACCGGTTTTCGTGCGAGCCCATTTATTCGAAAATAGTGTTTGAATAATGCCCGGTTAATAGAGCAACCTAGTTTTTCATTTGCGATTCTTTTAATGATTCTATGATTGATGCATCTACCCAGAATATATCGCTATAAGTTTCCGGTTCGTGTCTCGCAAAAAACAAGTATTTTCCATCGGGTGAAACGGACGGAAAACGTTCCTGCTTATTAGTGTTTACGCTCTCTCCCATGTTTACCGGTATGTCCCATGTTCCGTCATCATTTTTGAAACTTATGAAAAGGTCGCCGTTTCCATAGTTTTCTTCCCTGTGTGAGGACCATATCATGTATGATTCATCCGGAGCAATCCACGGGCACCAATCAACATCGCCATCATTAATTCCAAAATCAAGCACAACAGGCTGTTTGTACTTTCCGTCTTTAAATTCTGAGAAACGTATATTCCACCACCAGTTACCGTCAGCAGCAGGGCCGCCGTAATCGAAATAGAGATTTCCATTATCAGCAAAGCAAAATGACATTGTGCCCCTGTTTTTTTCCTTTGGTAAAATTTCTTTAACCTGGTAGGCTTCTTTCCAATTTCCATTTACCTTTTTTGTTGCATAAAGCAAATTAGGTTTGGGTCTCTCATCGGGATCGGCGTTTGGGTCGTTGGACTGGTAATAAAATATACTTCCATCCGGGGAGAAGGTTGGGGAGCCTGCGCCTGATTCTAATGTGAGTGGGAAAATTGCGGCGTCGGTCCAACCGGTATTGGTTCTGCGCGTGAACCAGATGTTACTTTTATCCGGTCGAAAAGGCCTGCCGCTTCTGCTTCGGTAATTGGTGTCTACAGGTATAATATTCCAATATAATTCCAAGCCATCTTTTGAAAATTCTAACCTGCTGTGTTCATGATGCATTGAAGCTACAATACCGGGTGCAAACCTTACGGGTGTATCAGCAGGCGGTTTCATTCCTAAATAGTCTGCTTGTAAAGAAACAACAGAATTTTTCATTCCACCGCACCCTGTTAGAATGCTAATCAGAATTAATGATAGAAAAAAAACAACGAAATGAATTCTCATAAATTATTCCTTAATTTTTCTATAAATGACGTGCTAACCCAGTAAATGTCGCTCTCCATCGTAAAAAAAAGATATTTTCCATCTGGTGAAAGGTAAGGCGCCATCCTAATTGATTTTCCAAATATATTTCCCAGGTAGTACGGTTCTTTCCACCTGTTTTCTTTTGACTTGAAGCTGATGTATAAGTCATTAAATGTATCAGTTGTCTCTCTTCCGTCGGTTCTTCTTGAAACAAAAATAATATAGCTTTCGTCATGAGAAATGCAGGGATGAAGTTCATATGATGGCGAATTTATTGCTTCATCAAGTTCTATGGGCTTTCCAAATTGATTGTTGTCAAATATGCGCATTTCAATTTGTCCGCTGATCCACCCATTAGCCAACATTCCCGAATAATATATATTACCGTTATTTGCTGTGCTAACATACATTCCTTTACTGAAATAAACAGGCTCAGACCATCCGTCTTCAATTCTATTTACATACCATATCCCTGAGGAAAAAGTAGTGTCTTTATGATTCGACCGTGTGTAAAACAGCATTCTGTTATCAAGTGTTACATAGGGTTCAAAATCATTGGATAAAGAGTTGAAAAGTTTTGATGGCTTGGACCACCCATTGCGGTTCAAATACATTACATAAATATCTAATTTGTCATTGACTATTCGGCTAAAGTAAAACTCTGAACCATCCGGAGAGAAAGCACAACCATTTTCTTTGTGATCTTTAGTTGACACAACACCCGGGGCGAATGGAATGGGTTTATCGACGGGAGGATTCTGTCCCATATAGTCGGCGTTAAATGTAATTTTTGTTGATTCTTCGGCACACCCGCTTAGCGCCGCGCATAAAATTATTGATAAGATCGTTCTGTAAAAAGTATGCTTCATGATTCGCCTTTTAATGAATCTATAATTGACGCATCTATCCAGAAAATATCAGCCATACCTCTTCGGCGGCTGGTAAAGAATAAATATTTACCATCGGGTGTTACCGAAGGACAAATCTCTCCCGAGGCGGAATTAACCTTCGGTCCCATATTAATTGCCTGTGTCCATTCATTATTTTCATCTTCGAACGAAATGTAAAGATCCTGTCCGCCGATTGTATCATCACGATTTTGCGAACTGAAAATAATATAGCTTTCGTCGGGTGCAATAAAAGCGTCCCAGTCATTTTTATTACTATTAATAGAAGGCCCAAGATTTACCGGCGGCAAATAATTATTATCAACTATTTTCGAGATGAAAATATCACAACCGCTAAATCCGTCACGTCCGCATGAGAAAAAATACAAATTTCCATTTTCCGCTACCGACGGGTAATTCTCTGTTAAATCCGAATTGACAACAGAACCTAAGTTAGAAGGTTCGTCCCATTCACCGTTGATTAACCTGTTGCTTACAAAAATATCAAGAGATTCCGATTTGTTTTTTCCTTTTATTCGCGGGCGATTCGAACCGAAATAGATTTGTTTTCCATCCGGCGACATTGTAAAATCTCTGTCCGTAAAGCCGGCAGTAAAATTAATTGGTTCGGGCTTCGTCCATTTACCGTCGATTTCTTTTGTTACGAAAATTGTCCAGTTATCATTTAATAAAGCGTTGTAATAAAACTCCCTTGCGTCGGGAGAAAAACCTGCGCACATTTCAGGTTTATCAAGCGTGCTTATTATCCCATCAATAAATACTACCGAACTGTCACGCGGAGCTTTAAGACCGAAGTAGCTTCCGCTTAATTCTTCAATATTTACCTGGGCGGGCAAACTTAATAATAGAAAAAACAGAATAGCAATACACATTCGTAACATTATTTATTGTTTGGTTAATTAGAAAATACCTTTCTATCAATATTATTTAACAACAATTAAGGCCTTAACTTACTTATTATTTTTGCGTCTACCCAATAGAGGTGTTGATAACCATTTTGTCGAACATTTGTAAGTTTCTGTAGTTCCGTTATAGTTAAAGGCCTATCCGGTCTCTCCGGGTTAATCCTGTCACTCACGAAAAATAAATATTTTTGATCAAAGGTGAGGAAAGCTCTTCTCTCATCATACGGGGAATTAATTCCTTCTCCGAGGTTTTGAGGTTCCATCCAATCGCCGTTTTCACCGCGGAATGATATGTACAAATCACTAGTACCGTAAGTCTCGCCGGGCCTTACTGAATCATAAATAATGAAGCTTTCATCAGGGGCAATATATGGGTGATTTCCACCGACATCATTTATGTTCAGGCTAAGTTTTTCAGGTAAGAAATACTTTCCATCTTTAAACCTGCTTAAAAACAAGTAACCATGAACACGGTCATGAAACTGTGCGAAGTAGAGATTGCCGTTTGAGGCGACACTCGGATAAACAGTTCCCGGACCATTATAATCTTTACCAAAATCAACTTCCACAGCCTCGCTCCAACCGGACTCTATTTTATCCATATACCAAATACGCGAGGTTGGCTTTTCAGGCTTGTTGTTAGTGTGGCCACGAAAGTTGAAATAAAGTCTTTTACCCTGGGGATGAAACGAGCAATAACCAATTCTAAATCCTTCGTTTGAGGTGAGCGCAGTTGGTTCTGTCCAATATCCGTTTTCCATTTGTGAATACATCGTCATATATCTTCCAAAAACTCCTTTTGGTTCCACAAGTAATCTACCGGCTGATGTTGATAATAGATAGATGAATTCTTCGGTGTCAGGTGAAAAGATTATTTGAAATTCCTGGTTACCTCCCGTCAATAAGTCATGGGCGAATAGTTCTGCTTTTTCTCCAGGCGGTTTTTGTCCAAAGTATGGCCCTTTTAGTACCTGAAATACACTTTGATCTGCACAGCTAATACCAAGCAGCGTTACCAAAACTAAATTGAATAAACATTTCATTCTACCCCCGAAAAATGTTATTAATGTTTAGGTCTCAACTCTTCAATAAACTTATTACTTACCCAGTATATATTATCCCAGCCGTTATCAATACTTTCCTGAATTTCAATAAGTTCGGAATAGGAATATTTTTTCTTCCTTATATCATTTTCACTATACGGTTTAACCCTGCTTGTAAAAAAAAGATACTTTCCATCGGGTGAAAGCTGCGGCCAACTGTTGCTTTTGCCAATGGTATTAATTTTAGGGCCCAGGTTAATTGCTGGTCCCCATGTATCATCCGGTTGACGATAGCTTATGTAAAGATCCTGCTCGCCGTATCCACCGGGTCGCCTTGAAACAAAAATTACGAATCTTTCATCGGGATCAACTGTCGGACTGTGGTTTGGAAACGGATCATCAACCAAGAAATTGACGTTAGATCCAAGAGACTCCCATTCCAGGTATTTACCGTCAATAAATTGTGATCTGACAATGCCCCGCCCTTTTGGCATAGATTCAAGAGGGCCGCTGCAATAAATGTTTCCACTTCGCGTCTCGTGAACTTCGTTGATATAACGCCTGGGTTGATCGGCATTATTAATATTAAGAAACTTTGGTTTACCCCAGCCGCCTTCGGTTTTATTGACAACACTAACTCCATTTTCTGTTGAAAACATATACAATCGTTTTCCATCCGGTGATATGGAATTGATATGATTATAATTTGCAAAATTAAATGGAGCCAGTTCAGGCTGTGTCCATACACCGTTTATCTGCTTCATGTGCATGATAACAATAATCCTTGGGCTCCTCCCTTCATTTATAGCTCTCGACCAAAACAGTTCTTTTCCATCAGGCGTAAACACAGCGCCGCTATGTTCCCAATAAACGCTGGAAACTATACCGGAAGCAAATAACTCAGGCACATCACCGGGAGTTTTCAGCCCCAGATAAGGACCCTTTAATTCGATAAAATTAGATTCATTGTCTTCTCCGCAAGAGGCGAAAGCGAAAATGATTATTACTACATTTAGCAAACCAAAAAATTTTTTCATAGTTGTGCCTGTTATTTCAAATGTTCTGGTTTTAAATCTTCAATAATCTTTGCTTCTGCCCACATAATTTTTATTTTTTCATCAATCATACCCATGAAGAAAAAATACTTTTGATCTATTGAAACCTGCGGACAAAGGCCGTAATCAATTTTTTCAATTTTTCGTGCTTTCTTCCAATTTCCTTCTTCATCCCGTAATTTCCACCTGGAAAAAATAAGATATTTTTCATCCGGTGATATGAAAGGTGTAGTTTCATTTAGTTTCGTGGTATTAATCATTTTGCTCAATTTTTCAGGCTTTCCATACTTATTTTCACGAAATCTTGAATTATAAATATCTTCAAAGCCATTGCTGTCACGGGAAGTGAAATATAAATTTCCGTTTGATGCAACCGATACCTGCCAATGCAACTCATGGGAATTAATCTCTTCATTCAAAGGTTGGGGTTCGGACCAGCCCTCATACAATTTCTCTACATACCAGATATTCTCTTTTTCTTTTGACTGGTAAGGAAGTTTTCCTTTTGAAAGGAAAAACATTTTTTTTCCATCCGGGGTAATACTCGGATCTCTAAAATCATTTAGTTTAGATGAAAGAGTGATCTCTAAAGGTTTTGTCCAGCTATCATTTTCTAATTTCATCATTGAGATAGTTTCAGCTCCCAGCATTTTCCAATAGACTTCTTTTCCATCAGGAGTAAAAACCGGTGTTGTGTGGAAAGTCCCTGGGGGAAGGATTCCCGGAGCAAAGAGCTTAATTGTATCGCCCGGGGTGATTGACCAAGATAAGAACCCTTCGGTTTTGGGAAATCATGCTGTTGTGAAAATAGATTAACAACTGTTACCATAAGAAGCCATAAAATAAATGCTATTTTTTTCATCTGGATTTTTCCGCTATTCTTTAGGTCTTAATTCCTCAATTATCTTTGCATCGATCCAATAATAGTCCTGTTCTTTTAATTTATCATCTACAATATAATCTCTCTGAAAAAATAAGATTCTCCCGTCGGGTGATACACTCGGCCATCTTTCCAAATGTTTTGAGTTTACTTTCTCTCCTAAATTTATTGGCTTTAACCACGATCTATCTGTATTTCGAAAAGTGACATAAATATCGGTACTGCCCATACTACCAGGCCTGTTTGAGGAAAACAACAGGTATGATTCATCCAAAGCAATGAAAGGAGTCCAATCAAAATATTCAGTATTAATATGTTCTGGTAAAGATACAGGTTGTTCGTATTTACCGTTTTTACAATATGACACATACATACCCCAACCGTATTGGCCTTTTTCGTAATTTTTATCATCAAAATAGATATTGCCGGTACTTGAAACAGAAAATGACCATTTTCTGGTTTCTGAAAATTGATCAAAACCCAAGGCACAAGGTTCTGTCCATCCTTCATTTCTACGTTCAACTATCCAAAATTCATCTTTAAGTACAACCGAATCAGTACCTATATTCTTTTTTGAGCCAAATACAATCTTATTTTTCTCTAAAAAACAGGCAGACCACGACCAATATTTACCGTTGAACTCAGCAATTTCCCGGTCTCCCCAGCCTTTATCTTTTTGCGAAATACAAACTATATTTTGTGGATCTCCCTCATTGTAAGGTAGTTTAATACAATCCCAGTAAATACTTTTACCATCAAATGCTACCGATAATTTACCATGTTCTTTATCTGGAGAACTCAGAATGTCCTTTGCAAATATTTCTGCTTTGTCTTTAGGCGGATTACTTAAAAGGTTACTTTGGGACCACAAGTTCTGAAAAATACAGAAGGATATAAAGAGAAGTATAATTATTACTTTCATAATACACTCATTGTTTCAGGTGTTCCGGTTTTAATTGTTCAATAATCTTTGCATCCACCCAATATATATGTTGAAATCCATTTTGAGGGAAATCTGTTAAGTTCCTTAACTCACTCAAGGATAGCGCTTTCTCAACTGGGATTTGATTTATCCTGTTGCTAGAAAAGAATAAGAATTTACTATCAAAAGAAACAAAGGGTCTTCGCTCCATATATTTAGTATTAACAGAATTGCCTAAGTTTTCAGGCTCTAACCATTCGCCACCTAAAGAACGGAAACTGATGAATAAATCACCGTTTCTATCAAAAAGTAAATAACTTTCATCCGGAGCAATGAAAGGGTGATTTCCTCCATCTTTATTTATCGTATCACTTATTTTTTCAGGAAACCGATATCTGTTGTTTTTGGGTTCACTTTTATAAATATATCCTCTTTGTCTATCGGGGAATAAAGTAAAATATAGATTACCATTTGCTGCAACAGTAGGAAACACACCTGTCCATCCGCGGTAATCCGGGCCGAAATCAATTTCAACCGGATTTGACCAGCCTTTGTCCTTTCGTTCGATATACCAAATGTATGGGGATGATATTTCATCCGGGTCTACATCAGTTCGTTTAGAATTGAAATAAATTCGATTTCCGTCGGGACTAAAATTCGGTAACCATTGAAGATGGTTAGGGATATACGGATACTCAATAGGTTCGGTCCATTTTCCACTCTTTAGCTGTGAGTAGAAAATATATCGGTGGAGAAAAGGGCTTCCCGGTTTAGAAAGTTGAGAGCCTTCTCCATCGGTGATTAGAGAATAACAAAATTCATTTCCATCGGGTGAAAAAGATATATTCAGCTCACTACTTCCGGCAAAAGAAAGAAGTTTCGGAGCAAACATTTCGGGCTTCATACCAGGCGGCTTTTGCCCTAGATAGGGACCGGTTAATTTTGAAAAGTTGTTTTGTGTATAACAGTTGACCTCGAAAAGTAGTAAAAGACAGATTACTTTATACACCTCGCCCCCAAGATTATTATGAATTGTTAACGCCCTATCAATTATTGTCCGTCAATTTTTTCAACATCATAACGGCGTTAGCATTATCCGGGTTAAGTTCTAAAGATTTGTTGTAGTTTTTAACTGCTTCTTTAGTATTCCCGCCAATCATATACGCTTCCCCAAGACTATCGTAAACATTGAAGGATTCTGGATATTCCCTGACATTCATTTTAAAAATTTCGATTGCGTCTTTAATTCTTTCTTTGCCGAGTAAATAGTAACCGAGATTATTCAATTCATTTTCAACAAAAACGTAATTCTCGGATCGATTTTTTTTGAGCTCATTGTATTTTTCAATAGCCGCCTTTGCATCATTGTTTTCTAAAACAGATAAAATAGGCTCCGCGATGGATGGCTTAAAATCACTGGTTAAACTTCCGGCAACCGCTCCAATCCAGTAATCGGCGGTTGTGCTTGTTGCTTCCGCCGGTTCCCATTTGTCCAAAATTTTAGCCTCTCTCATTTCGTCAACAGTGTTACCGTTCCGGATACCATTTCGAATTGCGTTAGTTGTATTCACGGCGATTTGATAATATTGCTCAAGTTCATTTCTATTGTAATCTCTTCCATGCCCTGCGATAAACTTCGTATCATCGGGGAATCGATTTATAATATTCCGCAGCGTCAAAAGGTATTGTTCAATATTGCCGCCGACATTTACCTCTACCGAGGGGAACCCGTTAGAAAACAATAGATCGCCCATAAAAACTATTTTTGATTTTGTGAAATGAACTATAATATCCGAATCCGTATGCCCCGGAGAGTAAAGCAGCTTAATTTCTTCATCATTAAAATAAAGCGTTAGCGAATCATTAAATACGATACCGGGTAACTTTTCCGCGGGGACATTGCGGATTTTTCCGTAAAAGCCCGTTAGTCGATTCCTTACATTTTGATGCGCAATTATCTGAACAGGGTTTTGTGAAAGCAGGCTGTTTCCGCCAATGTGATCGGGATGCGGATGTGTATTAATTATAACGGATAATTTGCTATCCTCATAATTTTCCAATACGGATTTTAATTCACCGGCAGTTTGTTCGACCCCTGTATCAATAAGCAAGATTCCGTCTTTCCCGATTGATGCAAGCGTGTTAACATTCACGTTACCGTAGTTGCAAGTAATCTTGTGTAAGTGACCGGCTACCGGTACTATTTGCACGGAACCGTTGGTTTGGGCAGTTGTTGACGACAAAAGCGCTATAAGAATGAGACAGCTTAGCTGTTTTACAAACCGGTTCAATTTGAATCCCCCAATAAGTTATGAACAAAAACTTTTATAAAGTTTAGATTATTTTCAATCGTAAATTTATTTAATCCGTGCGAAGTGATGGTCTATCCCTATAGGACGGGATAATAAAAAGTTGATTAATTGCCGGATTGTTGTCTGCGTCGGAATTCTAGGGGCTTAATACCTTTCTGTTTTTGAAGAAGTTGTAAAAAGTTGATTGATGTAATTGATTATAATGAGACTGTCAGCTAGTTAAGGTAATATTTCAATACAGCCGGTTTTCGCAACAACTCCACTTCATTCATTTTTTTCATTATGTGAACACCCAATGAAGTAACGCCCAGGCAATAAAGAGATTCATCAACAATTACGCCTGTAGTCGGAATTTCAATAAGTTCGCTTTTGTGGTCCAACAATTCTGCCTTAATTATTTCAGTGCCGTTTGGATTTAAGTAATATCTTACCACATGATAACCAGGTAACCCGGCAACACCGTTCCTGATACCGATTAAGCTGTTTTTATAGATCATCAGACCATCAATTCCCCTTGTATCTACAGACAGCCAATTTTCAAGAGCCTTTGTAGATTTTTTCTCAATATTAACCAATTTTATGTCGGTAGAAGATGCAACGTAAAGTGTTGAATTGTCCGGAGATATAGTGATGCCATTAATTTCATTAATTAAACAGTCACAATCCCAGGATGTGAATAACTTAAAATCGGTCAAATCAGCTGGCACATAATAAAGTCGGTTGCTTTCTGTATCTGTTATATATGCTGCCCCTTCTCTTGTCAACACCAGGTCATTTAATGTGTGAGGGTCATTAACCGTTGTAGAGAATTTCTTAAGTAGTTTTTTAGTATCAATATTGTAAATATGAACAAAGGAATACCTATGGCTTTCTTCATTTGAAAGAATCCACAATCTTCTTCTCTCAACATCTACTTTTAACCCCAGGCTTTGAGCCATACTGTCTTGACCCGAAACAACAAAATCATAGTGGTTCCCTTCACGATCTATTGATATAACTTTCTTCTTATAAATACTGCTTATAAAAAACATCTCGGTTTCGGGATCGTATGATATTCCTTCCGGAATTAGATCCTTCTCATCTACCTGAAAAGCAATAGACATTTTTTGTGCTTCACTATTGTCCTGCGCGGCCAATTCCAAAGAGATAAAAGCGAATATTATAAGAATCGTTAAATACTTTGCTCCTAAAATCATGTAATACTCCTGGGTTATATTTATTGGCAACTATTATCAAAAGCTATGGCCAATAGATAAATACAAAAGTCATGTATTAAAAATTAAGTAGGTGCTTCCCTATCGGGTTGGACAACAAATGTTTCTATTGATGTTTCGAGCGATATTCTGTGGGTGTTATTCCTTCCATTTTTTTGAAGAGATTATAAAAAGTAGATTTCGAATTAAATCCGCTTTGGTATGCTAAAGCAATTATTTTAAACCGATTATTGTCGGGATCGGATAAATGTTCTTTAACTTTTTCAATCCTGTATTCATTAACAAAATCAAAAAAGTTCTTGCCCAGGTTCTCATTAATTACTTGCGATAATTTATGAGTTGAAACCTCTACCATTTTCGCAAGAGTTGGCAAATCAAGCTCACATTCCAGGTACGGTTGCTCAACTTCCATAATAGTTTTGAGTTTATTTTTGATGCTAAGCGCTTCCTCTTTACTCAAACCGGATTTTTGATACAGTTCCTTATTCTTAATATGACTTGCATCTGAATTCCGCTTTAATTCGGAAGGTTCATCGAATTCCAGGTTATTAAATACGCCTCGCTGTTTATATCCGAAAAATCCAATGCCAAATATATAAAAGACTACAACTCCAACAGGAATGCTATAATCGTCAAAAGGGATTTCAAAACCTATCAGGTTTTTTATGACCGGTCTCCATAAAAGAAAGAATAAGAAAACAACAAACCCATTTGAAAGATAATAAAGCCATTTCAGATCAACAGATTTAGAAAACGAATAGTGGCGCTTTATTTTTTTCTGATGTCTTTTTAGAGTGATAATAGTTAATACGTAGAAAACGAGAGAGTTATATGTCCAGATATACGCGCCGATAATTGAATAAATTGTAAAGTTTCCACCCTCCTCAAATAAACCAAGCGGATTTATAAAAATAAATTCGAAGAATAGAATAGTAACTAAAATTGCTGGTATTAAAGTATATAAGTAGTTGATTTGTAGACGATTTTCGCCTCTGCTGATAACCAAAGTATAAACGTATAATACTGGTCCAAATAAAACCCAGTAATAAATATCCAAAATAATTATCAAAGGATAATATACCTGAATTTCATTTTGAAAGACATATTTCACGATAAGAAATATTCCTAACAGGAAAATGAAAAATGCTAAAAGGTAATCATGTAATTGCTTTTCTCTTTTTGTTAAAATCAGAGAAATAAATAATAGGGAGAGAACTAAACCCGCTAAGTTTAGATTAGCCATAAAGCACACTAGCTGTTAAATTGATAACGAAAAATATATAATTTCTTGGAAGCATTTATAGGAATAAGTCATGTATTTAGGCGGCGTAGCTATACATAAATGCGTATCAGGAAGTAAAAAACTTTTTCGAAAAGATATTATTGTTAGTTGAAGCCTAAGTGCCATGCAGGAATTTTCGAGCAACTTAGACTATAACCGTTTCTCCCGCAGTGATCCCTTTAGGACTGTTACAACTCCACTCTTTACTACATGGCTTAGAGTTTTACTACGATTAGATCCTGAAAGATTTCAAACCAACTAATGCATAGAGCCCGATATGTTCATACTTCACTTAGTGCTCATTTGATCAGCATCATTTTCTTCACATCGACAAAAGGTCCGATTATTATTTTATAGATGAAAAGACCCGTTGACAAAGTAGAAGCATCAAATTCTACCTGGTAATTACCTGGCGCTTGTCGATTATCAACCAATATAGCTACCTCGTTTCCTAGTATGTCGTAGACTTTGAGTACGACCTTAAGCCCCTCGCGCAGTTCATCCCGCCCTGCAGGACTCCGGGCGTCCCCAGGAAGGTTATAATGAATAGTTGTGGACGGATTAAACGGGTTCGGGTAATTCTGAGATAAGCTGAACTCAGTTGGTAATTTGTTCGCCGACATATGTTCTTCTACGTTGGTCACACTTAAATTAACTTCTGCTGTTGTTCCGTAATACACAAATGCACCATCTGTATCTATTTGCTTTAATCTGTATTCGAGCTTCTCTCTATTGTCGTAATCATAATCTTTATCCAGATAGCTGTAACTCTTAGGCGAATTGCTGTTGCCGTGTCCACGCACAAAACCGATTGATACCCATTCGTATTGGTTCTCGGTTCGTAGATCCTGGTTCTGCCTTTCAATTTCAAATCCATAATTATTCATTTCAGTCGCCGTTTCCCATTCCAACAATATTCCTTCGTCAGTTTTCACTGCTGTAAATGAAATAAGCTCTACAGGTAGTGGTGTTCCTTCTGTGTTTTGCCAATCTAAGTATGGATAACCGTCGTTTGTCCCTGCATCAATATTCCAAATACTTGTGCTCCATCCTGCATTTGTAAACGTTGAAGCTGTTTTCATTTCGGTGGTTGTTTTACCAGTTGCTACCGAACAGGTGCTTTGACTGGATGTCTCCGTATCAAAAAATGAATTGCTTGCAGTTCCGTTATTAAGATTCCCGCAAAATCCTTTATCTGTTGGATCAGTTGCGCCTGTATAGGTAACTGATCCAGTGCTGTAACTGTTATCAATAGCGGGCGAGCCAACCGTACTTCTGCCGATAAAACCCGCAATGTTTGCATTTGAGCTTCCAATTGCTCTAATAGCGCTTCCCCTGCTATAACAGTCATCAATATCACCGGCTGAATAATTTTCACCGACAAAACCGCCGACTTCGGATGCTCCGGTAGCAGAGCCAGTCGAGTAACATTTATTTATAGTAGCTTTATTTACACCTGCAAATCCACCAACAAAATTATTGCTAGCCGTCGCTGAACCATCTGCTGAACATTCGCTAATTGTAGCGTTGTTTTCATTTTCTCCAACAAATCCACCGATAGTATTATTTCCGCTAATATTCCCGATTGCATAACTGTTGCTTATTAATGCTGATGTATGATTATATCCCACCAGTCCACCAGATCTAATGCCGGAAACTGTGCAAGTCGAATAACTCATACTAATTGAGCTCCCATCATTCTCGCCAACTAATCCGCCAACCCGGCTGGTGCCGGTTACTGATCCCGATGAAACGCCGCCCATAACACTCGTTGATAAATCACTATGGCCAACCATCGCTCCAACTTCCGAATTACCCGTGATGCTGCAATTTGATAATTCAAGAGTGGTGATAGTCGCTCCATTAGTATAACCAAATAATCCAACGTAACTTGTTGATGGGCGTGAGATCGTAAGGTTACTTATACTAAATTCTCTTCCATTGTATGTTCCGGTAAACTTTATCGAACTGTTACCGATTGGGGATAGTCCCTGATTGCTATCCCACGAACTGGTGCCAGAAGCGTTTATATTAGTAGTTTGCTCAAAATACTTGTCCCACTCTCCACTGTTTTGAGTTAACCAAAAAAGATTCTCTAACGAGCTAATAAAATAGGGATCGCTTTCTGAACCATCACTTGAACCGTAGTTTGATGGAGGCGTGGAGGTCTGTGCGAAAATAATTTCAGAGAGTATTACAGTACAAATTATATATAAATACAATAAGGTTTTGCTATCTAACATGACTCGCCCTCCCTCTATATAAAGATCTATTTAGCTGCACAAAACGTTGAAACTAAGGCAGCCGTTTTTGATAAGTTATTTACAATCTATTAATTATAAAGGATGTATAATTTCGCGGAGTCAGTAATATTAAAATACATTACGAAGAAAGCTTATGCAATAAAAAAAGCCGCAATCTTAGTTGGTTGCGACCTATATCACTTTGTTATTTTATGAACAACATTTTTTTTGAATCTACAAATGATCCCGCTATTAACTTGTATATATACAAACCACTGCTCAAATTCTCTGAATTAAATTCAATCTGATAACTTCCCGCCGGTTGTTGTTGATCAACTAATGTGGCTGCTTCATTTCCAAGAATATCGTAGATTCGCAGAGAAACATGTTCTGAGTTCTGAATTCCGAATTCTGAAATCGGAATAGTATAGTTAATTGTTGTGGTCGGATTAAAAGGATTCGGATAATTTTGCGATAAGCTAAATTCAATCGGTAATGATTCTTCTTCGATGTCTGTAATACCATTATTTACTTCCGCTACTTGATTATAATAGGTAAACGTTCCATCTGTATCTATCTGTTTCAACCTGTATCTTAATCTTAACTCTTTATCTTGATCATAATCTAGCTCTTTATCCAAATAACTATAACTCATCGGCGAGTTGCTGTTACCATGCCCCTGTACAAAACCTATGGTTTCCCATTCTGAGTTCGGAGTTCTGTTTTCTGACTGCTGTCTTTCTAGCTCAAATCCATAATTATTTACTTCAGTTGCCGTTTCCCATTTCAGCAAAATTCCCTCTTCGTTTTGTTTTGCGGAGAATAAAGTTAGTTCAACCGGAAGAGGAGTCGTTGCAGACGCTAAGGTATAATAATTGCCGTTGATGAAATCTCGACCCGATACCGTAAAAGTATTATTTCCGCTGCTGTAAGTTCCCGAGATTGCCGAAGCATTCGAAAAGGTTCCATCGGCATCCTCCAGCATTCTCAGCCCAGAACCGTCTCCAACAGACAAGCCTGAAGTGTTAAAAATATAGTTTCCATTCAGTGTTCCGTAGGATTCCATCCGCCATACTCTGTTTAACCTGTTATTTATTCCGCCCGGTACATCGCTGGCGTTAGGTGTGAGGTCACCGTTATCATGACCAAATAATACTACATCGGTTCCAGTAACATTGTCTTCCAACGTAAGTATGGAAGATGAAGTTGACGCTTCATTGATCCATACTCCGTTTACGTCTGTTTTTGATGAAGTCACTCCTGTTGAATACGGCGCTGTTGAAGATATCCAATCAGCATCATTCATATTGTTCAATGTCGCATCGTTATTAAATGCGGTTTCATCGCCGGCAGTTGATCCTGATGATTCATTGAGTTTCCAGTATCCAACAAGACCTGTTTCACTGCCGCTTAAGCCTTTGTACATCATTGTTTGAATTTGTGCCTGAGTGCACGCAATGCTCCAGATGCTTACTTCATCCAGTTTTCCGTCTAAAAGATCGCCTATGTATGGTGCGGATAACCCGGTTGTTCTTACCCCCATATAAATGTTCATTGTAGGAATACTGGATATGTTCCCGCTAGGATTTGTGTTTTCATTTTTCAGAATACCGTTAACATAGATCTTTACTGTTTCACCATCGTAGGTTCCGGTCAGATGCACCCAGTTGCTATTTACCGCTACCCCGCTGTTTGTCCAATGAGCATCGTTATCAACATTCACTCCAAAGTGGTAAGTGTCGTGGTTATCATCCGTTTGCAGCGACCATTGAAAGTATGTGTTTGCTGGAGTTCCATTACTTCTCTTAGTAACCATATGCTGCCAGCCATCTATATTGTCGCATTTGACCCATGCTGTTACCGTTAGATAGTTGGTTTCAAATTCAGGTCCTGTTCCTACCGTCACATAGTCATTGGAACCATCAAAATCTAATACATTTCCTCCTCCCTGAGCAAAGATAGAGAAGGTGGTAAAAAATATACAAAGCAGAGATATTCTAATGAATGTTTTCATTTTCCCCTCCAAATAATTGTGATTCGATTCCTCGCAATAAAAGAGGAAGGTGTTAATAATACAAGTTGTAGATGTTCGAAAACCTTTTTCAGTACAAGACACCTTTGAATGAACTCAAAAAGGAGAGCGAAGCAAAATGAAAAATTGCGGTTTTAAAGCTATTTTACTTTTTGCACCATAAAAAGATTACTGATATAAGGATTATGCGAAGCCCCCTGCAACTTATAAGCTCTGTCTAAATTCCGATGGTGTTTGTCCGGTAATTTCTTTGAACGCTGTGTTAAAAGCCGATCTTGAATAAAAGCCAACTTTTAGAAGGATTTCTGAAATTTTTAGTTTATTATCGGCAAGCAAATTACATGCCTCTTTTACCCTAAACTCGTTAATAAACGAAGAGAAGTTTTTACCCAGGTTATCGTTTATTATAATGGATAGCTCTTTTTCGGGTATATGTAATTTCTTGGCAAAATTTTTTAGGTGAAGATTCGGGTTTGAGTACAATTTTTCACGCAGAACAGTGTTTTTAATTTGATCGACAATTTCTCTCTGATAGCCGGAATCAAACTTTGATTTTATTTTTCTATTTGCATCACGAGCGGTCTCTTTTCCATAAATACTTGAAAACTTCTGTTCCAGTAGCAACTCATCATGTTTAATACCCAATATCCCGATAAGTAAAATTATCAAATCGGAAATAACCGCATCGATAAAAAGAATATCATCTCTTACAAACAATGCGAACAGGAAAACTAACTCCAAAATGATTATGCCGTATATAATATACTTAATCCATCGAGATGCAAAAGAATACTCTTTGTCAATTTTTAACTTCTTGTAAACAATAATGTATTTGTTAAGAAAAAAAAGGAATTGTAAATAATAAACAATGTATAACGCGATTACATATGTAGTAAGTGGCAAGGGTAAGTTATTATTAAATGAAAACAGCGACGCAACCAGTAAACGGAAACTTCCCTCATCAATTATTACAAGCAAGAGAACAACTGAAATAAACACAAAAAACGGAAGGGTGTAATCCCACGGTTGAATAATTAATTTTGAGCCGCGGGAAAGAAACGAATTAATATAACTATTTACTATAGGGTATATTGCGAAAAAAGCCGGGAGAGCAATAACAAATAAAATAGTCGATACCGGCGTTTCATTAATAATTATCAATACGTTGAGAGATACCAGTAAAACAGCTATTGCCATTCCTGCAACTAATATATATCGCGCACGGTTCGACCTGTTTTTAGATATTAGGAAAAGCAGTAAAAAAGCAACTGCCAGGGTTAGCCCGATTATATCTGCTACTAATATTGTGCTCAAACCGGTGAATAGATTATTGTTTACGACTACAGAAAATAGTCAAAAGGAAAAATTGTTCAAAACAATGCTGTGTATCTTTAGTGCAGGAAAATAAATGCTCGACCCGACTCCGAGCTGGAATCGGGCTGGTATATATTATTCCTCTATCTTCGGTGTAGTAAGCTCGTTTAATCCCGAATGAAGTTCATCATAAGTAAGTTCGTGGTCTTCAAGCTTACCGTCAAAATAATCCTGATATGCCGCCATATCGAAATGACCGTGTCCGCATAAATTAAACAAGATTGTTTTTTCAGCGCCTTCTTCCTTTGCTTTGTTGGCTTCGCGAATTACCTGTGCAATTCCATGAGTTGCTTCGGGGGCAGGTAAAATCGCTTCGGTATTTGCAAACATAACGCCGGCTTTAAAGCATTCAAGCTGATGTATTGCACTGGCTTCAACAAGCCCGTCTTTTAGCAACTGGCTAACAAGCACACTCGCCCCGTGGTAACGCAAACCGCCTGCGTGGATTGCCTCCGGAACGAAAGTATGTCCGAGTGTATACATTGGTAGTAAGGGAGTTAAGCCAACTGTGTCGCCGAAGTCGTAGCGGAATTCACCCTTTGTAAGCTTTGGACAAGACGCCGGCTCAACTGCAATACAACGAATATCTTTCCCTTCGGTTAGTTTATAATGAAGATATGGGAACGAGATGCCCGCAAAGTTCGATCCGCCGCCTAGCGGTGCGATTACGATGTCCGGGAAAGCATCTGCTTTTTCCATCTGCTTTATTGATTCAAGTCCGATAACAGTTTGATGCATTAACACATGATTTAAAACTGAACCAAGAGAATATTTCTTTGTTCCGCCGCTTGTTGCAGCGCGTTCAACCGCTTCGGAAATTGCAATGCCAAGGCTTCCCGGTGAATTCGGGTCCTGTTCCAGTATTGATTTACCGCCTTGCGTTTTATCTGTTGGGGATGAATAAACATCCGCTCCCCATGTATTCATCAATAGCTTGCGGTAAGGTTTTTGCTCGTAACTTATGCGAACCATATAAACTTCTAAATCGATACCAAACTTTTCACAGGCAAATGCAAGAGCGCTTCCCCATTGACCGGCGCCGGTTTCAGTCGTTAATTTGTGAACGCCTTCTTTCATGTTATAATAAGCTTGCGGTACCGCTGTGTTGGGTTTATGCGAACCCGCGGGACTAACGCCTTCGTACTTGTAATAAATTTTAGCCGGAGTGTCTAAAACTTTTTCGAGATTCGTTGCTCGGTACATTGGCGTTGGACGCCACATCTTGTACACTTCGCGAACCTCTTCGGGAATCTCTATCCACTGTTCCTGCGATACTTCCTGTTTAATTAATTCCATCGGGAATAACGGTGCCAGGTCTTCGGGGCCTATTGGTTCTTTGGTTCCCGGGTGAAGCGGAGGAAGAGGTTTGTTTTTCATATCGGCTTGAATGTTGTACCACTTTTCGGGTATTTCATTTTCTTCGAGTATAATTTTTCTTAAGTCGCTCATGTCAACCTATCTTGTTGTTTAAGGAAAACTTTTTTAGGAGATTAGAAAGGATTTATAAAATCGAGGTAAAACAATTTTTCTAATCTCCTGAATTCGAAGGGGTGTAATTAGTTGGCAAAAATACAATTTTATTTGATAAGTTCTAGTCCACAATTAAATTCATTTGATCCGTTTGCAAAAAAACATTTACATCCTTAGCGCACCTATACAAACCGGTAAAACTACATCTATAATCAACTGGTCGAAAGATAATAAAGAAATAACCGGCATTGTGCAGCCCATAGTTGACGGTAGAAGGCATATTATTGACCTCGCCTCTAATGAAAGCAGGCCGCTGGAAGCTGATGAAAGTGCTGAGAATATTGTTCGTGTAGGTAATTTCGTATTCAGTAAAGCAACGTTCGAATGGGCAAAAGTCGTCTTGCTGCATGCAATGAAAGAGGAGTCCGAGTGGCTTGTTGTAGATGAAGTCGGTAAATTGGAGCTTGCGGGGAAAGGCTTGGAGCCAGCTGTTAACTATACCATAAATGAATACAAATTACATCGTTCGGGTAACTTGATAATTGTGGTAAGAGATTATCTATTAGACAATGTAAAAGACCGTTATAACCTTCACGACGACAACTCTAAAGTAATTAAATCAATAAATGAAATCTAAGATAACGGGAATACTAATTTCATCGGGTTTTTCAGGAAGAATGCATGCCTTCAAACCTTTGCTCCAATTCGAAGGAGCGTCATTTGTTACGGGAATTGCATTAAAAATGAGCTTGGTTTGCGATGAAGTAATTGTTGTTGTCGGATTCAATCATAAATTAATTGAAGAAGATTTTCAAAAGACATTTAATAAAGTTAGAAGAGAAGGAAATGTTCTATTGAATAAATTCTTTGCAGATGTAAATCGAAAAGTATCAATTACATACAACGAAAATTATAAAGATGGAATGATAACGAGCCTGAAGCATGGATTAACAACCTCAGGCAGCAGTAATTGGTACTTATATCATTTTGTTGATCAGCCCGGTTTGCCCATACGATTTTATAAAGAATTTATTAACCGGTGTAACGAAAAATATGACTGGATTCAGCCCGTGTACAATGGACAGAATGCACATCCTATTTTGTTTAACCGTAAGATAGCCGGGCAAATTAGCCAGCTTGGTATTAATGATTCGCTTAAAAAAATATCGCGATCTTCTTCAATAATTAAAAAATATTGGGATTGTAAATATGGACAGGTATTAGCGGATATTGATACGGAGGACGATTACATAAGCTTAACTCAATCGGAAGACGCCCCCTTGATTGAAAAAATCAGCAGGCATTTGGGCCGGGATTAAAACGGAATATAAATACCTGCATTAAGGCTAATCCATGTAATGTTTCGTTCAACAAATCTGCCGCCGCTATCCGACGCAACAAATTCAGTGATGGTTAACGTATTGCCGTTAAATTTACCGTTAATATCGAAATATAAATTCCGATCCAACTTCAACAAGAAACCGAGCCCTGCGCCAAAACCAACAGCTATTTCACTTGCCGTTTCATCCGGATCATATATCCTTGCGCCAACTGTAAATGTTGGCAAATCCATTGAAACATAATGCGCACCCAGTTCGCCTATAAAATAGGGTTTAAGTCGTGAGCTTTCGAAAACATATCTTGCGGAAAGCATAATGGGTACAATGTGAAGCGGTGCATCAATTTTAATTGAGATGTCCCTGTTTTCCTGTCCACTTAATACTTTATTTAATTCGTCGGTATTGAAGTTGAACTTAGTATATCCGCTCGTTATGCCAAGTTGAAAATGTTTACTTAACGAGAAAAATATTCCCGCTCGTCCGCCTAAACCTGTTTCATACACATCACCAAAATTATCCATCGGAAAATAACCACCAGCCTGAATAGATAAGCCAGATGTTGATTGGGAAAAGGCTATACTTGTAAACAAAGTACAAAATGCAAGACTTATAACCGTCTTTTTCATGAATGCCCTCGAATGATAAGAAGTCAATACACTTACCGATTATTTTAACTTGTTTAAAATATGGAATAAAATGTTAAGTTGATAAACCGTTAGTACCGTGAATATGCCTATAAGTTCGGAAAGTAAACAACTTATATTTTTAATTTATTGACGGTATAATATAATCGGCAACAAGACTTAATATGCCCCGTTCCTGAATATCCGCTTGTTCCCAATCTTCGTAAGCTTCTGCCGTTGTAACGACTAATAAATCGAGTTCCTTAATCATTATAATAAACTGCCCGCCGTGCCCGATACCGAGTTCAACATTGTAATCATTCATTTTACCAAGCCACCACAAGTAGCCGTATCCAATATCCGAAAGGCTGCCCCAGGTTAAACCGGGTTCATTGCGTGTATCCTTCATTGATTCGGCTATCCATTCCATTGGTATTATTTGTTCGCCATTAAACATACCTTTGTTCATCACTACATGTCCAAACAGCGCCATATCCCTGGGAACAAAATACATATTGTTTCCGCCGAAATAGTTTCCCTGCGGATCTTTCTCCCAGTCCGCTAACTCAATGGTAAGCTTACTGAATAAATGAGTGTGTGTAAATTTTACGATGTCCTCTCCCAGTGCGTTTTGAAGAACAAGCGCAAGTATATGTGTTGACGTTGTTGAATAGTTGTAAGCCGTACCCGGGTCAGCAATCAAAGATTCTTCAAATATAGTTTGAATCCAGTTATTGCTTTGTATAAATGCTTCGGCGTAAAATTCACGGTCTCGTTTCATACCTGATTTCATTGTAAGAATATCGAGAATAGTTATGTCTTTCATTCTTTCATCGCTCATCATCATCTCGTACTCGGGTATGTAATTGATTATCTTTTCGTTAATGTTATGAATGTAGCCTTCGCGAATAGCTAGCCCGATAAAAACCGAAAGAAAACTTTTTGAAACCGAACGAATAATATGTGGTTCTTCGGGTTTGTAACCATCGAAATAATATTCCACTATCAACATGTCATTCTTTACTACTAAAAGTGAATGTAGATAATCTAAATCGTTTGCTTTGCCTACAGCCAATTCTATTAGGTCGGTATCTATTCCAACGCTTTCCGGAGCGGCTTCGTCCCATTCATAAGGTTCGTACGAGGAAAATAAATCTTCCGTTTCAGTGCCTGTTTCCGAGCATGTGTTAATAAAGAGCAATAATGCTGCAAACAGTAGAATTTGCAATATTTTTTTCCACGTAGTCAAAGTCAATTACATTATAATTTCTTCATAAGTTTTTTTCAAGCCAAATGTTCGGTTAAATCACAAAATTCAGAACACTATTCACAAGTAACTTTCTTCGCTTTGCAATCATTTTCAAAACCACAATGTTCACAAAGAAGGCACAACGAACACAAAGAAAATATATAGCTATTACTTCGCAAACTTAGTGATTCCTTTGTGTTCGTTGTGGTTAAAGAGTGAACTTATTTTCTACTATTATGTTCTCAGGTATTATACGAAAGTATTAATATCTGTATCTTGCTTGTAACTTAATGGATTTGTAATAATTGAAACTGTTTTTTTAATGCTAGAAGCATCTTAAGAAATGTCTTTGTAATATTATGAATAATAATCGAAAAGTTATATAAATGGATTTTCTATTAATAGCGATCGGGATTCTTCTAATAGTCACCGGGTTCATCGGCTGCATAGCCCCTGCACTGCCGGGCCCTCCGTTGAATTACTTAGCATTGCTGCTATTACATTTTTTTACTTCAGCTTCATTTGCTACACAATATTTAGTTATCCTCGGAATAATTGTGCTTTTTGTAGTTGCGCTGGACTACATTTTGCCGATCTTAGGCGCAAAGGCGTTCGGTGTTTCTAAACACGGTATGTGGGGATCTTTCATCGGGATGTTTATAGGAATTATTTTCTTTCCACCGTTCGGATTGATTATTGGTGTAATACTGGGCGCTGTAATAGGCGAGCTGGCTGCCGGTGAAGAAAAATCGGTTGCGCTTAAAGCCGGCTTTGCGACGTTCGCGTTAACTATATTTATGCTCATTGTTAAGCTTGCACTAGCGGGATATATAAGCTACGTTTTCGTGGTGGAGAGTTTTATAGTTGTACTTTAGGTAACTAATCGTTTAATTTATCTTTTGGGAAGACCATCCGGACTAGTCATACACGTAATTTTACTTTGCTGTCGGGAGTTGTGTAAAATTTGAATTAATTCTATCAAATAAGCAAGTTGCGCAACAATTTTTGTGTTATCTCATGTCCTCCGTTATAAGTTATCAATTCATATTTAAGTTTACTTTCATCAAGCAACTTAATTGTATTAACCATCTTTTCTTTATTTATCAGTTTATCCTCGCTCCCAAAAAATATTTTAATATTCGTAGAGACAGAAAGTAACCTTGCTTTTTTGTAATCCACATCATGCGGCGGTGATCCTGCCCACAGAATTAAGTTATCTACTTTGAATTTATTATCGATAAAAGCTCTAAACGCCGTAGCAGCCCCTTGAGAAAATCCCAACAAATTAACCGATAGTTTCTGCGGATTTACTTGCGATACAATTTTCTGATATACATTATTGATAAAAATTAAGTAGTCTTTTATTTCATAATCGCGATCTTCTTTTGTCATCCAGCTCGCGCCAATGCCTCCGTAAAAGCCTTGTTTGTAAAACCTGCTGATTCCTTCAGGCGCTACGATTAGTGTTTCATCATTTTCAAAGCCGGAAAAAACTTCGAGGAACTCCTTTGCCAATTGTGCGTAACCGTGACATACTATCCACAATTTTCGCGTTCTATATGATGGTTCGCCCAGCACATAGTATCGTGCTGTTTTAATTGTAGGTAAATGATATTCTTGCATAATTAAATTCGCCTGTTTATTCTTGTCGGAAACTTTTAAAGACCTGAGGAGTCAAAAACTATTCTTATTCGAAATTAATATAATGGATTGTTAATGTATAGAATTTTTCTCGTACTGCTTGTTTCATCTTTTTCCTTTGCCGGAATATACCTTCCGAACGAAATCGACAAACAGATTCTCGAACTTTCATTTAACGATAAGTTTGATGAAGCCAAAGATCTTGCACAAAGACAAATTAACCTGAATCCCGATAGCCCCAAGTATTACTACTACAAAGTCAACGCAATGGTACTTGAATACTTCGAACGCATTACGGCTATTGATATTGATAAACGAGACGAAGCCAGAAAAAAGATCAATGAAGAAATGATAACCTACTTCGAAGAAGTAGCTGAAAAGTTCGAAGATACGGAGCTCGATCTTGAAAACAAATTCTATTACGGAACCATACTCGGTTATCTCGCACGTATGCAAGGATTGGATGGATCATGGTGGGGAGCTTTTAATACAGGCTCCGACGCAAAAAGTATTATGGAAGAAGTTCTGGAAGAAGATCCTGAATTTTATGATGCCTATCTTTTGCTTGGAATGCTGGAATATTACGCCGACCGGCTAAGTGGTGTAATTGGATTTGTTGCAAGTGTATTTGGTTATTCCGGCGACAGAGAGAAGGGTGTTGAATACTTAAACCTTGCATTAGAGAATGGCTCTTTGACTTTCGGTCAAACAACTTTAACACTTATTGAAATACATGCACAACTTGAGGACAACGACTATAAAGCTCTTCCTTATTTTGAAAAATTTCTGTCTGTTTATCCGGATAATAAAAGAATAACGAACGGATATATTCATGAACTTATAAATACATGGAACATCGATAAAGCTGATTCGATAATTTCGATGGATACTTCCGGATTAGTGAATGATTATACAAGAGCACGATTTTTTAACCGTGTCGGTAATTCGGAGAAAGCTATTAAATATGCTTCGAATGTAATAGAAAATCCTAAAAAACATTGGCGCGGAATAACACATCATGCCGACTACATTTTTACCGTTGAAAATTGGATGTTGGGAAGAGATTCGATTGTAGCTACACGTAAGGATTCAATGGTAAATTATATGCAACAGCGGTTTAATGAACTTGTTGAGAACAGGGATGAGGCGCTATGGCTGAGAACATTAACACGCTCAATAATTCAAAAAGATGAGAAAGAGATTTCTTCACTCATTGAAAATAAACCGACTTTTAACGACACAACAGATTTTCAGAATCAGTATCATACGATAATCGGAGACTACCATTTTACAAACAATCGTTTTAAGTCTGCAGAAAACAGCTATCTGGCAATTGCTAATTCTGATCGAAACGATATGAAGTATTACGCGTACAAACAACTTATCGAAGTTTATTTAAGGACCGAAACAAATAAAGAAAAAGTCGAGTGGCTCATTGAGCAGATCGACGATTTTGACAACGATCGGCTGTCGTTCCGCGTACGCGACCTTGAGAAGAAGTATCAACTTTAGAACCTTTGGCAAATATTAATCAATAATGCTAGATGCCTGAGCCTGCCTTGTCGGTTTAGAAACTTATGGTTGGCAGACAGGCGTAGTCGAAGGGATCGGGATCTTTCTAAATGAGCCGGTTATCTCGACTCCGCTCGATAACCCTGAACTAATTGAAATTATCAGAGCGGATGAGTAAAATTAGTTTAATTTATAGTACACACCAAACTTATAAGAAATTCCCGAAACGACATTCTCTGCCCTGGTAGCAGTGTAGGCGCCTGCATTAAGTCCAATGTTATTAGTTAGTGAATATATAACTTCAGGCCCGTAAGTTAAGTACTGTTGATTATTTCCAAACAATCCCGCGGTTCCGCTCTGTAACGCATCCCGGCCGTTTCGCATAGTTTCAACACCGCGCGCTTTCATAATCACTAAAAGAGGATTTGTTATCCTGTAACCTATTTCAAAATTGTAACGAACCTCATCCGAAAAACCATCTGTCCGGTTATTGTAACCTAGCCTTCCGGCCATATATAACGGACTATTAAAAGATTGCCCAAACCCAATAAATACTTGTTGATTAAATTCGCCGTCACCCGTAAATAAACCGTTCTTTTGCTCGTTATCGCCGATTGGAACTCCCAAAAGAACACCTGCCGTAAATGAAGTTGAACCAAGCCTTCCAATACTGTAACGCAAGCCAATGTCAAAGTCCGATATCCCTGTTTTAGAATCACCGGGAAAGAATTCAAAACCGGTTTGTCTTCCTTCAATTTTATTTAGAGTAATTCTTTTTATAAATGGGAATGATCCAAATAAAGTTAAATCGTTGGTTAAACCATATTCTCCGTAAAGAGAAAATGTATAATCACCCATTGTAGTAATACCAATTTTATTACCGCCTGGCTCAAAGTATTCATCAGCAACAACTATTGTTGTACTAAGTTGAAAATACCCGCTGCCCTTCTTTTGTGTCCAGCCGCTGGCTGTTATATCCGAAACGGATATCGAAAATATTAATACAAAAACTAGTTTGAGAAATTTATTTTTATGCATGATTTCTTTTCCAAAATTTTCTAATTAAAATTAGTTCAGTTCCGCCCAACCGAAAGAAACGTTAAATGGCGTGCAATGAATAATCACGTAATTAAAGTCATTTATGTTTCCGCCGTTAAGCGTGTATTCCTGTGCGCCGCGCACGGATTTTAGTTCGCCCAACTCAACGCTTCCGGAGCCGATAGACTGAGTTCGGGAAAGATATACATATAACCCCGGCCCATTACTGCTCGAAAAATCCTGGCTGAATTTTAGCAATAAGCTCCCATCGTTTTGAATTAGTTCCGCTCTTCCGGATAAGTTATAGCTTGTGTTAGGATTTCCCATAAAATTTCCGGTTTTAGCATTACCTCTTACAGTTATTGGAATATCAGAACTTCTAATTCCGCCGCTGCTTGCATAAATTACCGAGCTTCCGGATTGCAGCGCGGTTACAAGTCCGTTCGAGTTAACACTTGCTACTGATGTGTTGGAGCTGCTCCATTCGAACTCCGTGTTTGAAATAGGATCACCGTTTCCATTCCTGGCAACAGCAATTAACAAAACAGTGTTTCCAACATCGAGTTCCGCCTGGACAGGTGTTACCTCAATTGAGGCAATCGTATTCGGATCGACAAAAGCTGAAATCATTGTTGTTCCATTGGTGAAACCGTCGGCTGAAGCTGTTATAGTAACTTGTCCTATACTAATACCTGTAATATTACCGGTTGCGTCAATGGATATTACATTTGAGTTAGAAGATGCCCAGGTAACATCTACCCCGGTTACGGGATTGTCCGAGGCGTCGTAAGTAACTGCTGTTAAACTTATGGTTTCATTTATTTGAATCGCTTGTTTGCCGGCATTTATAACTATGTAACCGTCTTCCGGTTCAACCGGAGATTCATTAATTAAATCGGTGCCTACGCATCCGGCAAAAAATAAAGCCGAGAGCGTTACGAGGAGAACGTTTTTCATATATTTTCCTTTTTATTTTAATAACCATAAAAACTCACCGTAGCCCTTCTCTTCCATTTTTGCTTTTGGAACGAAAGTAAGCGCCGCGGAATTGATACAATATCTTAAGTTTGTCGGTTCTGGTCCGTCGGTAAACACGTGTCCCAGGTGAGAATCGGCAATTTTACTCCTCACTTCAATTCTTTCCATAAAGTGCGAGTTATCAAGCTTTTTAACTACAAATCTAGGATCAATAGGCTTCGTAAAACTTGGCCATCCGCTCCTTGAATCATATTTGTCTGTCGATGTAAACAATGCCTCTCCGCTAACTATATCAACATAAATACCTTCAGCTTTATTGTCATTATACTTGTTGTCAAACGCTCTTTCCGTACCATCTTCCTGAGTAACTTTAAATTGCAACGGGGTTAGCTTCTTTTTCAATTCTTCGCTTGATGGTTTAGTAAAATCTTTTAGTGCGAGTTTTCCCCAAATCTTTTCTATAAAAGCATCTCTACCTGATCCCTTGCGGTAAATGTAATACCTGTTCGAATCTTTCTTATAAAAATCCTGGTGATATTCTTCAGCTTCAAAAAAGTTTGTGAATTGTTTAATTGGCGTTACTATTGGTTTGTCAAAAATTCCTGCTTCATCAAGCTTTTGTTTTGACTGTTCCGCAACGTACTTTTGTTCATTATTATGATAGAAAATGGCTGAAGTGTATTGAAAGCCCCTGTCGTAAAACGATCCTCCTTCATCTGTCGGATCGAATAGTTTCCAATAGACATCAATAATTTCCGGGTAACTAATTAACGCCGGGTCGAAGTAAACCTGCACAGCTTCGACGTGACTCGTTCTACCGCCAGCAACTTCTTTATATGTTGGATTTTCCTCGACGCGACCGGCATAACCGGAAATCACTTTAATCACACCCTGTACTTTTTCATAAGGTGCTTCTATACACCAGAAACAGCCCCCTGCTAATGTTGCAATTTCAATTTTCTCATCATTCGAAACCTGGATCCTGCTAACCAACGATTCTTTATCAAATCTTGCACAGCTGTTTACAGTCAAAAAACAAAATACTGTTGTAATACTTAATATAATTTTCACTTTTTGCCCTGCTGACTTTTCTTCTTAAACGAGTTTTGCTGTTAAAATAGTTCAAAGATTTTTTGTTTTTAATAGAGTGCACTTAATTGTAATTGAACTAAAAGGCGACAATTTAGTTTCTCACAATAAACTAAAATAGCGGACAGACGACAATTGCAGCCTTTTACACCTGATTTTTAAAAAGATAACCCGGGCTTTAGGGGAAGTTTAAAAATTTATTGGGGTGATGGATATAATATGCCGAAAAGTTATAACGAGTTGTTAAAAGAGCGAAGCAATAGTAAGTTTGCTTCACTCTATAAAAAGGAATTATACGTGCGCTTCTTCCTTTACTTCGATTTGTTCCAAAGCTTGTTCAAGGTCTTTAATGATGTCGTTAACATTTTCAATTCCAACGGACAATCTAACTAAACCTTCCGTTATACCTGCCTCCGCACGCATCTCTTTGCCCATTGTTAAATGAGTCATGCTTGCAGGATGTTGAACTAACGTTTCAACTCCGCCTAAGCTTACAGCCAACTGGCAAAATTTTACGATGTTCATAACTGTTTCACCGGCATCAAATCCGCCCTTAAGTTCGAATGTTATCATGCCGCCCGGGCCGTAGTGCTGGCGTTTTCCAATTTCGTAGCGTGGGTGACTTTCTAATCCGGGAAATTTTACCCATTCTATTTTCGGATGTTGTTCAAGCCATTCTGCTATTACTTGTGCATTTTCGCAATGTCGCTGCATACGTATTGATAACGTTTTAATTCCGCGATGAACCAGAAAGGCGTTGAAAGGATCGATTGTTCCACCTAATTGATTCAGTGTTTTACGAAAATGTTTATATGTATTTTCATCGTTTACGACTATTATCCCTGCAACTACGTCGGCATGCCCGTTCAAAAATTTCGTCATGCTGTGAATAACTACATCAGCCCCTAATTTCAATGGCTGTTGTAATGCCGGGCTCATAAAAGTGTTATCAACAACAAGTAATGCATTGGCCAAGTGCGTGTATTTTGCAATTGTTTCGAGATCAGCAACGCATAAAGTTGGGTTGCCGGGAGTTTCAATATAAACAACCTTCGTGTTCGGCTTAATAGCCGCCTTTATTTCATCATTGTAAGAAGCGTCGACAAAAGTTACCTCAATACCAAGTTGAGATACAATATTATTAAGCAATGTGTTGGTTGGCCCATAAACGGCTTTCGAACAAACAACGTGATCGCCCGCTTTTAGCAGTGCAAAAAAAGTTGTGCTAATTGCCGCCATTCCGCTTGCGCAGCCTAATGCTTTGTGCCCGTCCTCCAATTTCGCAATTGCATTCTCCATTGCTTCAACAGTAGGATTACCCATTCGGCTGTAAATATAACCTTCTCGCTCGCCTTTAAATAAATCCGCACCGTGTTTAGCGTTTTCAAATTTGAATGTGGATGTTTGATAGATTGGTGGCACAACCGGGCCAAATTCGTAATCGTCTATTCCTGCATGGACGCATTTTGAATCGAAGTGTATGTTTTTTGTTTTTGACATAATTGCTACCAATTTAACTTTTTCAATAAAATATATTTTGTATTAATAATCGATTCTTTTCTAATATTTTACAGAACTTTTCTATCATATTAATACAAATAAAAAATCCGGCAAATACCGGATTCTACAAATTATACTATTTCTTCCTGTCCATTATCTTGTTTGCCGTTACCGTTTCCATTGGCACCAATTTCCTGTTCTTCGGTAACAACACGTGCAATGTCTGCAATTGAATCATCATCATTTAACCGGATTAGACGAACACCCTGAGTATTTCTACCCATAACACGAAGCGCGCTAACAGGCTGACGCATTACCATTCCTTTGTTAGTAATGATAACTAGTTCATCTTTATCATTAACTTCCATTAATGAAATCAGGTTGCCGTTCTTTTCGCCTGTTTTAATTGTAATTATTCCTTTTCCACCGCGTTTAGTTATTCGATAATCATCAATATTGCTTCTTTTGCCGAATCCTTTATCTGTAACAACCAGAAGCGTTGAAGTGCTCTTAACAACAATAAACCCAATAACTTCGTCTCCTGCCGAAAGATTAATGCCTCGAACACCAGTCGAAGTTCTACCCATATCGCGAACATCTTTTTCATTGAAGCGAATTGCCATTCCTTTGCGTGTACCGATGATTATATCGTTGTTGCCTTCCGTTAATTTGGCGGTAACAAGTTTATCGCCGGGAAGTATATTGATAGCATTAATTCCACCTCGTCTTACATTTGAATAAGCAGAAAGCACTGTTTTCTTGGCGGTTCCGTTTTGAGTGACCATCATTATAGATTTATCATCAGTAAATTTTTTAACGGAAACAAAAGCCGCAATTTTTTCATCTTTATCTTTCTCAATTAGATTTAGAATTGAACGTCCTCGCGCCGCGCGACCAGCCTCCGGTACTTCGTGCACTTTCAACCAATAACACTTTCCTTTGTCGGTGAAGAACATAATGTACTGATGAGTCGAAGCAATAAACATATGTTCGATAAAGTCTTCATCTTTTGTTCCGGCGCCTGTTACTCCTTTACCGCCGCGGGCTTGTTTACGATAGCCGCTTACGGGAAATCGTTTTATGAACCCCCTATGTGAAATCGTTACAACAACGTCTTCTTCGGCAATAATATCTTCAAGCGAGAACTCTTTATAGTCGTATATAACTTCTGTTCGTCGTTCGTCGCCGTATCTTTCCTTTAGCTCAAGCAGCTCATCTTTAATAATTTTGAACTGCCTGGTTTTGCTATCCAATATTCCTCTTAACTTTTCAATTAACTTTATAGTTTGCTTGTATTCATCTTCTATTTTCTTTCTTTCAAGACCGGTTAAACGCTGCAAACGCATATCCAGAATAGCTTTGGCCTGTATCTCCGAAAGTTTAAATTTACGAACCAGGTTGTTTTTAGCTGTTTCAACGTCGCGCGATTTCTTAATTGTTTCAATGACTTCATCAATATTATCAAGAGCAATTATATAACCTTCTAAAATATGAGCGCGTCTTTCGGCAGCATCAAGTTCGTACTTGGTTCTTCTAACGAGCACATCAACTCGGTGATCAATAAAATGTTGCATCATCTCATTTAATTTAAGTACTTTGGGCACGCCGTTAACCAACGCAAGCATTATAACCCCGAAAGTAACCTGCATTTGAGTATGCTTAAACAACTGATTAAGGATAACGGCAGGCTGTGCATCGCGTTTCATTTCGATAACAACACGCATCCCATCGCGGTCTGACTCATCCCGGATATTTGTAATGCCTTCAACTTTTCCCTGCCTAACAAGATCGGCCATTTTCTCAATAAGGTTGGCTTTATTTACCTGGTACGGAAGTTCGCTTATAACAATTGTTTCGCGATCGTTTTTATGAGTTTCTATATTTGCACGTGCACGTAAAACAATTCTACCGCGTCCGGTTGTATAAGCTTCTCTGACTCCCTCGTAGCCGTATATGATACCGCCAGTAGGAAAATCAGGTGCTTTAACGTATTTAATCAAATCTTCCGCGCTCATTGCTGGCTTATCTATTAGCGCTACAATACCGTCTATGACTTCGTTCATATTGTGCGGCGGAATGTTTGTTGCCATGCCGACTGCAATGCCGCTGGCGCCGTTTAGTAACAAGTTTGGAAGATAAGACGGCATAACCGTAGGCTCTTGCAGCGAGTCATCGAAGTTGTTTATAAATTCGACAGTATTTTTATCGAGGTCCTTTAGAATTTCCGTTGATATTCTAGCCATGCGGGCTTCGGTATAACGCATTGCCGCTGCACCGTCGCCGTCGACAGAACCAAAGTTCCCCTGCCCGTCAACCATGGGGTAGCGCAGGGAAAATTCCTGGACCATTCTAACCATCGAATCATAAACTGCCGTGTCGCCGTGCGGATGGTACTTACCTAAAACTTCACCAACTATTCTTGCTGATTTTTTATACGGTTTATTATAGTTCAATCCAAGTTCATGCATACCGTACAAAACCCTTCGATGCACTGGTTTCAATCCATCTCTAACATCCGGCAATGCCCTTGCTACTATAACGGACATTGCGTAATCGATGTAAGAAGATTTCATTTCGTCTTCTAATGAAACGGGTAATACTTTTTCAAAAAATGTTGCCATAAATACTCTGTACTCTCTTTTGTATAATTACTCTAAAATGATTTTTTCAATGAACTTGTAAAAGTTATTTACATCATCGAACACTTTTCGCCTATCTATGTTTCCCTCTTCAAATTCAATATCATATCTAAACTCAACTGCGAAGGGTCTAAGACTTCGCAAAGAATCGAATTTATCGGCTATCTCAGCGTTCGTTTCCCTAACTTGATTAAAAAGCAATCCCAAGTTATGAGTAAGTTTAAATTCAATTTCATTCTTACTAAGGTATGCTTTAATAGTTTTCTCAACACATTGTTGGGCATGAAACCCGAAAATATCCTCCGAGAATTTTTCAGGCTTTTCTAACATTCCTTCTAGAGCTGTTAAATCGTTCTTCGCTTTTACAAGTAATATTTCGTGATTACTTTTCAAAAAGAATTTTTCCTTCTCTACTGCATCTGCCTATCACATGGTTTATAGAATTTTTCCAATGTTCAAACTCATCAATATTATAAACCAGCACGTCGCCGGGAACCATATGTTTATCAATTAAATCACAGATTCTATTTATTTGCTTAAAACGAGATTTGCTTTTATTAAATTTTTCACGTTGAATAACTAATAAATCCAAATCTGAGTTTTCATTCGCTTCATCCCTGGCGTAAGATCCAAAAAGAATAATTTTTTCCGGATCAAATCCTTTAACAATTTCATTAACTATATTTTCAATGGTTGCATTGGAAATCATTATACATCCAGGTTAGCATACTTTGCGTGCTTTTCTATAAAAGCTCTTCTCGGTTCAACCGAATCGCCCATCAATGTTTCGAATATTTTGTCCGCCGCTGCCGCACTTTCTAAGTTTACCTGCAGCACTGTGCGCGTTTCGGGATTCATGGTTGTTTCCCAAAGTTGATCGGGATTCATCTCGCCAAGACCTTTATAGCGCGATATGTTTACGCCTTTTGGCAATCCGTTTTCGTCAAGTTCTGCTGACTTACCGTTACCTCTAAATCGCGCAATCACTTTATCGCGTTCGTCGTCGTCATAAGCATATATCTCTTCTTTACCTTTTTTCACTTTATACAGCGGTGGCTGAGCAATGTAAACCTTTCCGGTAGCAACAAGATCTCTCATGTGCCGGTAGAAAAAAGTTAAGAGCAGAGTTCTTATATGACTTCCGTCAACGTCGGCATCGGTCATTATAATAATTTTTCCATAACGAACTTTCTCAGCGTCAAAATCCGAACCGATGCCTGATCCAAGTGCAGCAACAATAGATTTGATCTCGTTGTTTTCAAGTATCTTATTGATCTTTGCTTTTTCCACATTTAGAATTTTTCCCCTAAGCGGGAGTATCGCCTGAAACCTTCGGTCGCGTCCTTGTTTAGCGGAGCCCCCTGCAGAGTCGCCCTCTACAATGTAAATTTCGCAGTGCTCCGGATCGGTAATTGAGCAGTCTGCAAGTTTACCCGGCAGGTGCATCGTGTCCAGGGCGTTTTTCCTACGCACAAGTTCGCGTGCTTTACGGGCGGCCATCCTGGCTTCGGCAGCGCGTGTACACTTGTCAATTATTTTTCTTCCAACAGCCGGATGTTCTTCCAGGTACTCTGCAAGTTTTTCGCCCACAATAGTTTCAACCACGCCTTTTACTTCGCCATTGCCAAGCTTGGTTTTCGTTTGTCCTTCGAACTGAGGTTCCATCACTTTAACCGAAATTACCGCTGTTAAGCCTTCTCTAAAGTCATCCCCTGTAAGCGTAATTTTTGAATTTTCTTTGATAAGTTTGTTTTTGTACGCGTAGTTGTTTAGAGTTCGAGTGAAAGCTGTTTTGAAACCGGATAGGTGTGTTCCGCCTTCATGAGTATTTATATTATTAACATAGGATAAAATATTATCTGAGTATGCATCGCTATACTCGAAAGCTATTTCGACAGGGGTATTTTCTTTTTCGCCTTCGATAAATACCGGTTTATGCAAAGAGTTCCGTGTTTCATCAAGGTACTTTACAAATTCGACTAACCCGCCCTTGTAATGGTAAACCTCTTCTTCACCTTCTATCTCATCTTTAAGTGCAATCGAGATAGTTTTGTTAAGGTAAGCGAGTTCGCGCATTCTTTCGGCTAAGGTTTCGAACTTGAATTTTGTTGTAGTAAAAATTTCTGTATCCGGTTTAAAGGTAACTTTTGTACCTGTTTTACTTTTTACCTTACCTACTTCTTTTACTTTGTACTGTGGAATGCCTTTTTTGTATTCCTGCTGATAGATTCTGCCGTCCCTGTATACTTCTACTTTAAGCCACTCCGATAAAGCGTTGACTACCGAAACACCAACGCCGTGCAAGCCGCCTGATACTTTGTACGAATCTTTATCGAACTTCCCGCCTGCATGAAGTACTGTCATAACAACTTCAAGCGCCGATACCTTTTCCACCGGATGAATATCTACCGGTATTCCGCGCCCCTTATCCTCTACAGTAACACTACCGTCTTTATTGAGTGTGATTATCACCTTGTCGTTATAACCGGCCAATGCTTCGTCGATACTGTTATCAACAACTTCGTTTACCAGGTGATGTAAACCGCGTGAGGTAACGTCGCCAATGTACATTGCAGGACGCTTTCTTACGGCTTCAAGCCCCTTTAAAATATTAATATTACGTGCGGTATAGTTATCACCGTTTGTTACATTCTTTGCCAAAATTTCACCTACAAGTTTGTCTTAGTCTTACAAAAATTTTATTGTTTTAATTAACTGTTCATGAAAGTAATTATTAATTTTTTCTACGAGTTTAACTTTGTTAAAGTTAAGTTCGCTTCTCCAAACCGAGTTTTCTACCCTTAAAAACAAAATTCCTTTTTCTACTTTTTTTGCTATTGCCAAATTTGCCAGGTCCGGAAATATCACCTTAAACGCTTGGACAACATCGTGTTCTTTTGCTTTCTTCCTTATTTTCTCAAATTCTTTTTCTTTATCAATTATTTCGCTTATGCTTTTATATGTTTTCTTAGGCATAAGTTACTACGCCGTTATTCACATATAATGTTTTATCGTTGCCGCTGATGTTAATTCCTTCAATATTTGAAAAGTCCGTCATCGTTATAAAAGCCTGTCCTATTTTTTTCAGATAATGACTTATCTTATTGGCTCTATAAGTATCAAGTTCGCCAAATACGTCATCCATCAAAAATACCGGCGTTCTTCCCAACGTATCCTTCATGTAAAAAAATTGTCCGAACCTCAAAGCTATCTGGAATGTTTTGTGCTGTCCCTGCGAGCCGTATTTTCGTAACTCATATCCATTGATGTAAAAGTGAAAATCATCTCTGTGAGGACCAACAAGGTTTTTTGCCCGAATTAATTCGTCTCGTTTAAGTCTGTTAAGTTCTTCATTAAATATTTCTTCAACTTTATTTTCATCATTAGTACCGGTAAACGAATATTCTATACCGGGTTTTTCATTTCCTTCCATTATGTTGTTATATGCTTCAGCCATATAAGAATTAAATTCTCTAATAAATTTGATTCTGTGTTTTACTAACTCAGTTCCTAATTTAACCAGCGTTTCACTCCAAGCCTCAAGTTGAATAAATAAAGTCTGATCATTGGTTTCTTTAATGCGCGTTAGAAGAGAAGATCGCTGTCGCAAAGTTCTATTATAATCTAGTAAAATGTTAAGATACGTTTCGCTGGCTTGCGAAATAATGGAATCAACAAATTTTCTTCTTTCTGCCGGCGCTCCCTGTGTAATAGCGTGATCGGATTGTACCAGCGTAACAACCGGAAACCTTCCTATAATTGATGACGCCCTGTAAACCTGTTTATCGTTGACAAAAAATGACTTCTTATTATTCTCTAAATCGTAATACGCTTGTATTCTATTTTCAGTCAAGTCCTTAAATAAACCACTTATTTCAAAAAACTTTTCATTAAAACTAACTGCTTCCGAATCCTGCGACTGACTAAGGCTTTTTGTCGTGCATAAATAATACACAGCCTCAAGCAAAGTCGTTTTACCCTGTCCGTTTCCTCCGATTATATAGTTAAGGTCTTCTGAGAATTCTATTTGAGTATTACAATGTAAGCGAAAATTTTTAAGACCAATAGAACTTAAAATCATTGTCAGTTATTTAATCGAACAGGCATAATCAACATCATTAAGTCTTCGTTTTCCCTTGCTTCTTTTGGAACAACGATTACAGCTTTTGTTGGTGAATGCAGCCTGAACACAATTTCTTTTTCAGCCGAAAGATGACTCAAAATATCATTTACATAAGCAGAGTTAAAACCAATATCAATGGGATCACCGCCGTATTCGCATTTAATATTTTCTTTACCCGAAGCGCCTATATCAAGATCTTCGGCTGATATTTCTAAATTATTTTCATTAATCGAAAACTTTACGCGTCGTGTATTTGACGTTGAAAAGAGCATCATTCGTTTAATTGCGCTGTGTAATTCCTTTGTTTCAACCGTCATTAAAAACTCGTTCTCTAATGGAATTACGCTCTTATAGTCTGGATATTTCTGGCCAATTAAACGTGTAATAAGTTCGATATCGCTCAACTTAAATGATATATGAGTTTTGCTCATATATAACTTAACGTCTTTTTCATCGACAACTTTTTGGAGAACGGAAATCGCTTTTTCAGGAACGATGTATTGATTATCAATATCATGCGATATCTTTTTATTTAAAAAGTTTACCAGCCTGTGTCCGTCGGTTGAAACAAAGCGCAATCCTTCTTCAATAAATTCGAATAAAGTACCCATCATTGCCGGACGCATCTCTTCTTTACTCATCGCAAAGGCGGTTCTGTCCAATGCTTCTTTCAGATCTAATCCGATAATCGATGTCTCAGCCAAATCATCGCTTTCATTTTCTTCGGGGAAGGATGGAATTTCCGGAAACTCGCTGGAATCTAAATAGCTCAAAACATACTGCCCGTTATCCGTGGAAAGGTTTAGTTTACCGTCGCCCGATATTTCAAAATGGATTGTTGTATCGCCGAGTGAACGAACTACATCGTATAACAATTTTGCAGGAACAACAATATTTGAATTATCATCCGCTACTATATTGATTGACGACTTAAGGGAAATTTCCAAATCCGTAGCGTAAATGGTTAACATTCCATCCTTAATTTCGAACAGGAAGTTTTCTAAAATTGGCATTGGAGTTCTTGTTGGGACGGCAGGAATAATCTTAGTTAATAGCTTTTCGAGCTCTTTACTGTTGACTTTGAATTCCATTAGATTCTCCGGGAATTTGATTTATTTTAACATAGAAATATATCTAAAAAAACCTTGTATTTCCAATAAATTAAAGGACTTACAGTTGTTCACACAGCTTATTATTTTAAATTAGATATACTTTTAAATATTATTAATAATTAATAACGGTGTGAGTATGTGGATAACTTTTTAACTCGTTAAATATAATAGGGTTACGATGAATTTTATTAGGCAAATTATGTGAATAACTTTGACGCAGCAGCTTAGTTGTTCCACTATAACTAATAATTGGTAGTAACTAACATTAATTTAGTAACTTATCCACATCAAAAAGGGATTTATTAACAATATTTTTAACACAATTTAGTGCTCGAATTAGTTCTCTATTTCAGAAAGTTCTAGTATAAAATTGTTATAAAAATTCGGAGTAAACGGAATGTTATCGAGAAAAACAATCGTAGTTTTATTTAGTTTGATTATTTCAGTCACCGGGTATTGCTGTACTACAGCAATAATCTCCGGTAAACATACTGCCGATGGTCGACCTATTTTAGTAAAGCACCGGGATTCATCGTTCGAACAGAATAAACTGATGTATTTTACCGATGGTAAATACGATTATATAGGGCTTATTAATTCCGTAGATATAGAAGGAAAGGAAGTCTGGGGAGGCAGTAACAGCACCGGGTTTGCCATCATGAATAGCGCTTCATACAATTTGAAACCGGTAGATGATACAACAAAAATTGTTGACCGGGAAGGTATAGTAATGAAGCTTGCTTTACAACAATGTGCATCCCTGGAAGATTTTGAAAAGCTGTTAGACGAGCTTCCGAAACCGCTAGGCGTTGAGGCGAATTTTGGTGTAATAGATGCAAACGGCGGCTGTGCTTACTACGAGTGCGATAATTTCGGATACAAGAAAGTTGACGCAAATGATTCTAATATAGCGCCCTTTGGATATATAATCAGAACCAACTATTCTTTTAACGGATCGCAGGATGACGGATACGGGTATATACGATATTTAACCGCCGAGAAATTATTTTACAACGCGGCTGCATCGAATAACCTCGACTATAAATTCTTGCTTCAGAAAATGAGCCGTTCCCTTGATCATTCATTAACTGGAATCAATCTCGAAAATGAAATAGTTTCAAGTTCCCGACCAAAATTTGTTGCTTTTCAGGATTATATTGTAAGAAATACATCTGTATCCACCATTTTAGTTAAAGGTGTAAAAAAGGATGAAAATCCTTCACTAACGACAATCTGGACAATCCTTGGCTTTCCGCTTACTTCGGTTGCCATTCCGACATGGGTTGCTGCGGGAGAAAATTTACCAAAAAGTGTTGTGCCGGATAATTCGGGCAATGCGCCTCTTTGCGATAATTCGCTAAAACTAAAAGAGAAATGTTTCCCGATTAAAAGAGGATCGGGGAAAAAATATATAAACCTGACAGCTGTTATGAACACCGATGGAAATGGAATTTATCAGCAAATACATCCTTTTGAGAAGGAAATATTTTCACGGGTTGACGACAAACTGAACAAGTGGAAATTAAAAGACAATATAGCTAAGCAAGAAGTTTTAGATTTATACAGCAGTTTTGATTTATCAATTTATGATTTTTATAAGAACTTGCTGGCTAAATTAGAATAATCAAACAATGTGAGTAACTAATGAAAACAAAACGTGTTACGTTTCAAAATAAAACCGGTTATACGTTATCGGCGCGATTAGAATTACCGGTTGACAGGCACCCAAAGGCTTGTGCAATATTTGCACACTGTTTTACCTGCTCAAAAAATTTGAATGCAGTTACAAACATTAGTCGTGCGCTTACTAAAAACGGGATAGCTGTATTGCGTTTCGACTTTACCGGTCTTGGGGAAAGCGAAGGTGACTTTGCAGACACTTCATTCTCAACAAATATTGACGACTTAATTTCGGCGGCGGATTATATTGGCGGGAATTACGAATCTCCATCAATACTTATAGGACATTCTTTAGGCGGAGCGGCTGTACTTGTTGCTGCTTCACGGTTGGAATCGGTTAAAGCAGTTGCTACTATAGGGGCTCCTTATAACCCTGCACATGTCAAACATTTGTTTGCTTCGGATATAGATAAAATAGAAGCGGACGGTGAGGCTAAAGTTAATTTGGCCGGGCGACCATTTACAATAAAGAAGCAATTCCTCGATGATGTTGATAAAGCCAACAGCAAAGATAATATTAGAAGCCTTGGTAAAGCGCTTCTTGTACTTCACTCCCCTCAGGATGAAACAGTATCTATTGATAACGCGACAAGCATTTATAAAGCAGCGAAGCATCCCCGCAGTTTTGTTTCTCTCGATGGCGCCGATCATTTATTAACAAACAAAAAAGACTCTGTTTATGTAGGAGAAGTTATTTCATCGTGGGCTTCTCGTTATGTGGAAGTTGCAGAAGAGGATGATCTTAAAACTTCGCAGCAGGTAGTTGTTGAAACTACCCAGGATGGCTATACAACGCAAATTAATGCAGGCGGACACAGATTAACGGCAGATGAACCGGAATCAGTCGGAGGTAATAACTTTGGTCCGACGCCCTATGGATACTTGCTTTCAGCGCTTGGCGCTTGTACCAGTATGACACTGCGAATGTACGCCGACAGGAAAAAATGGGTTTTGAAAGAAGTACGTGTTCACCTGTCGCATGAAAAAATTTACAAACAAGATTGCGAAGAATGCGACACAAGAGACAGCAAAATAGATACAATTGAACGACAAATAGAACTTGTTGGTAATTTGGATGAAGAACAGAAACAGAGATTACTTGAAATTGCCGACCGATGCCCGGTTCATAAAACATTGCATACGAAGATGAAGATTATTACATATTTAAAATAAATATTGTATAACTATTTTTCATGCGTTTTAATTTTTTTTTAGAATAAGAGCTTTTACTTCTTTATTAAATTTTTTTACTTCTCTCATGTAATCATTTATATCGGATTTAGTAATTGTGGCAAAATCATGATAATCAACAGAAATACGTTTATCATAAGCGTCATTAATAGTTTTTCCAATGTTAACGTCAATTAATCCTTCTTTCATATAGTTTCTATTAAAATATCCAATTAAATGCTTGTGCTTTGAAGTTGAAAAATTATCTAATTCCAATAGTGGGCTTACAATATAAAAAGCTGAATAATAAATTATATTCATACATGTAGCGAGATGACCTGATTGCAAAAGTATATTGGCCTCCTCCAAAGATTCTTTCGATTTGCTAATTCGATAATTAATGTAGTCTAACTTACTTTTTTCTTTACTCAAACTGTTATCCCGGTTGCTCTTACTTCTCGAACATATGGCATATTTCTATGAATAACATTATACTCTTCATCGCTAAGATACTTTGTGTCTATTAAAATATCGTTTTCCAATGAGTAGAAAAAAATCACATCAAAAAACATCTTCTCTATTGAACGATCTATTTTTTCTTTAGTAATAATCAAAATATCAAAGTCGCTATCAGTCCGAGGTTGATTAACACGTGAACCATAAAATATTATTTGTACGATGTGTTCTGAAAAATTTTTCATTAATATGGTTTTTAGCTCCTCAATAATATTGCGATCTTCCTTTGTCATACTACCCTATTGATTTTTGCCTCTTAATTGTGCTAAAATAACAAATGATTGTTAAATTGAAAATATGATTTACTGAATCCCTAAAAGTAGGCACTCTCATTTTAATGAAACCGACATTCTTTAAAAGTTCTACAGAATTAAGAAAGTGGTTTGAGAAAAACCATAAAATAGAAAAGGAATTATTGCTGGGCTATTACAAGAAAGCAACCGGCAAACCAAGCGTTGATTGGTCTCAATCGGTTGATGAAGCTTTATGCTTCGGATGGATTGACGGGATTCGCAAGTCAATTGATGATGAAAGCTATTGCATTCGATTTACACCACGCAAACCGAACAGCCATTGGAGCGATGTTAATATTAAAAAGGTCGCCGAGCTTAAAACGAAAGGACTAATGAAACCGGAAGGAATAACAGCCTTCGAAAAAATAGAAGCTTCGAATGCCGGGCAGTTTTCATACGAGCAGAAAATAGTTAAGCTGGATAAAGAGTACGAACGGCGGATAAAATCAAATAAGAAAGCCTGGAAATACTTCTCCGGGAAATTAGCGCCGTCGTATAAAAAGCAATCAATCCACTGGGTAATGAGTGCTAAAAAAGAAGAAACGAGATTGCGGCGATTGAAGGTTTTAATTGAATCGAGCGAACAAGAATTAAAAATTCCTCCGCTAAGGGTGGGGAAAAAGAATAAATGAAGGAATCAAGAGGTATAAAATCGTACAATTCTCTTTACGATTTTGCCAAATCCCTCGGAATACAACTAGATAAGAACACCGAGTTTTCTATTCAACGATTAGAGGTTATCCATCCTCAGGCGTATAAATCAAATGTTTTCCGGGCCAACTATTATTCATTCGTATTTGTAAAATCGGGAAGAGGAAACTATACAACCGACAATAAAACATTCGATACGAAAGATGGAACTATTTATTTTACAAACCCCGGGCACATTAAAGCCTTTGAATTATATACGGTCTGTGAAGGGTTCATAATCTCTTTCTCCGAAAAATTTCTGAAGTTGAATATCAACAAAAACGTTTACAATGACTTTCCATTTTTGCTTTCGGAAACAGTTCCACCCGGATACTTAACAAAAAAGGTATTTAATGAGTTTGAAATATTGTGTGAGCAGTTAATTGAAGAGTTTGGAAAGGAATCAATCTATAAAGATAAAATTTTGGCAAGCGTTCTGATGATAATACTGCTAAAAATTAAGGAACGATTCTGGAAAGATTATAACCCTTTGAAAGAAAATAACCGCGGGACAAAATTAGTCAGGGAATTCAAAAAGAGTTTAGAAATATATTTTCGTGAACTATTAGAAGGAAATAGGAATAAACTTCCTAGAGTAACTGATTTTGCAGCGCTTGCCGGGCTCCACCAAAATTATTTTTCAAATGTTATTAGAAGTAAAGCAGGAAAGTCTGTAAATGATTTTATAGTTTATAAAACAATTACCGAAGCGCAGGCACTGCTAAGTCAGTCAGAGTATTCCATTAAAGAGGTTTCTTATCAATTAGGGTTTTCCGAACCCACACATTTTACAAAATTTTTTAAGAAGAAAACTGGACTTACTCCAAAACAGTATCTTAAAGAGATAAATTAATTTCATTTCGACTTTGCTTTAACAACTCTTTGAAATTTGCCATAGATTATGTGTAACGCGCCTTTTTGGGATATGTAATTAAAATTACTTTTGCGATGTAATTACTAATCAAAAAAGAAAGGCACTGACATGAATAAATTCGAAAATAAAGTCGCGTTGGTTACCGGCGGAAGTAGGGGCTTAGGTAGAGAGGCTGTATTAAAACTCGCCGGCAATGGATCCGACATAATCTTTACATATAATACTAATAAAAAAGCTGCTGATGAAGTCTCTACAAAAATTGCACAGCTGGGTAGAAAAGCAGTTGCGTTACAATTTGATCAAAGTAATATTTCAAGTATAGGCAGATTTGTTGAGTCGGTATCTTCTGCTCTGTCCGAACATTGGCAGCGAGATTCAATTGACTTTCTTGTGAATAACGCCGGAATCGGGAAGCATGAAATGTTGGCCGATCTTACTGAAGAAACATTCGACTCACTTATGAAGATTCATTTCAAAGGGGTTTTGTTTCTCACCAAAAATCTACTTTCAAAGATCAGTGACGGCGGACGTATAGTAAACATATCCACCGGGCTGGCAAGATTTTCTCTTCCGGCCTACAGGGTTTATGCTTCGATGAAAGGCGCAATGGAGGTAAGCACGCGTTACCTTGCAAAGGAATTAGGCGGCAGAGGTATTACCGTAAACATTGTTGCCCCGGGAGCAATTGATAACGATTTTAATAAAGAAAGTTTTGATTCGGCTCCTCAATTAAGAGAGATAATAGCCGGCAATACAGCTTTAGGTCGTGTTGGAGTTTCTGAAGATATCGGCGGTGTAGTTGGGTTCTTATGCAGCGAAAATGCCGGGTGGATAACCGGTCAACGAATTGAAGCTTCCGGCGGGATGTTTATATAATGAAGAAGCGGGGTTTAAGCCTCGCTCTTTAAATATTGTTTAAGAGTTAATTTAGGCTAAGATTTAAATGGTATTTCAAAAGTAAACTTTGTTCCAATTCCTTTTTTACTGTCACAAGTAATACTGCCGCCATGCCCATCAATAATCTTTTTAACTATCCATAAACCAAGACCGGAACTTTTTTCCCCACCCGTCGGCTTGGAAGATAGCTTTGCTCCTTTTTCAAATAAATGTAAGAGGTCGTCTTTTGTCATTCCAACGCCGTTGTCTTTTACTTCAACAACTACTTTTGTGTCCGTCATGTATGATCTAACATTAACATCTGTTTTAGGCAATGAGTACTTAATTGCGTTGTTAACAAGGTTATCCAGCGCCTCCTTTATTTTTAGCTTATCGAAGTTAAATTCAGGCATTGATGAAGAGGCATTGTTTAATAATCGTATTTCCTTTTTCTTCGCATAAGCGGCATTCATAGTTACAACGGACTGGATTACATCCTGCAAAAAAGCCAACTCCATTATGTATTCATCATCGAACTTTTCATTTGCAAATGCATCTGAAATAGCCTGAACGAGTTCGATCATATTGCCTGATGATTCAACAATCGATGTCATTATTTCCTGTTGCTCCTGCGTGGTTAAATCGTAGTCTTCCAATAATTCAACAAGACCTTTAATTGCATTAGCAGGATTTTTTAAGTCGTGGAATTTAATTGCAAGCAGTTCGTCTTTTTGTTTTTGCAGTTCCTCTAACTGTACTTTCTTGGCGGCTAATAATTCTTTTTGTTCAATTAAACTTACATTTGCATCTTCCAACGACTGAATGGTTTTATTCAAACTATAAATTGTTTTTTTAAGACGTTTGTTTTCATTTTCATATTGTTTGAATCCTCGCCTCAACAAATCGTTTGAGCTTTTTAACTCTGCCAGTTCATTTTTATCGTGATCGTTCTCAAGCTCCTTGTTTTGAGTGCGTAAACGTCTTTTTGTCGACCCCGGTTTTATCAATAAGAAGACGATGATGATTACCAGCGCAACAATTGTTACAACAAATCCCACGATAGATAACGGTATTTTCTCATCGCTCTCTATTGCGGAAACATTTTGATCGGACTTAGCAACAACAGTAAATTTTTTTTCTGCTGAAATAGATTCCTGTTCATTACCATTGTAAGCCTGCACCTCAAAGCTGTAACTGCCGGGAGAAAGATGTGCAAATGTATAAGTATTTGAACGATGCTTCTTTTGTAGTAATACAGAGTTAAGAAAAATGTCGTAATAAATTGATGTATCTGCAGCGTCATCGAATCCATGATAAAATTCAAAAGTAACAGCCTGATTTTCAAATAGCTTAACGGCGGTAACTTCGTTACTCACTTCTTTTGTACGATCAATTCTAACAGAGGTTATCTTTGTCATGAAAACCTGGGCATGGCTTGATACACACAGGCACAGAATTAGCGACAACAGTAATTTGAGTATTCTAATTTGCATTATAATTCTATATCGTTTTAGTATTATTCATCAAGCTATTATCGAACGGTAATGCAATGTAGTTTAGCTAATGACTTTTAGCAACAAAAAAGGCTACGGAGAGTTAGGAGAAGAACATAGAGCGACTGAGTTGTTCGAGACGATATAGCCGGGGGTCAAGTAAGATTCTTCAAATGTTGATTCACTGAAAAAACAAAATTATAAATGGAAAGAAAAGGGTTTTTGACTAGATCGCAAAGAACAGGTATCGGGAGGCAGTACTAAAAGTGAACCTACTAAAATTGTTGCAGGTTTACGAGTCTCATTCGTTGTCAAACTCATTCATATTTTGCGAAACAATAAATAATTTCGAACAAATCTCGCCTTTGAACTTGCCTGTCATTTTACACTTGCTGTAGTTTAGCTTTACGGCATCAATATCAAACGAGCCATCCTCGCAGCCGAATATTTCAAGCTCCTCGCCGCATTCGGTGCAGTATATAACATCTTTATCTTTTAGTTGTTCTTTTTCATCATCGGTTAGAATCAGCTTTTTCCTCATAATATCCCTCTTTTAACTCCCAGTGAATACCATCGCACGGCAGCCAGTCAACAGTCGGATGCTTATCGTGTTTCATGCACAGTACTGCCGACTTATCAAAATGTTTGCAAGATGAACACAATGTATTCTCAATAATCTCTTTGCTTTTTTCTTCAAACTTCCTGTATTGTAAAACGGCCGGATGAATTACAACGCCGTATATTGCAAAAATACCAATTAGCCACCAGAGTTGATAATCAATATATTCGAATACCAAAAGCAATGCGGGAATAGTTATCGCCGTTCGAACTAATGTCCAGTATATAATTGCACCCATTGTAGCCTTGTATAGTTGAATGAAAAGTAGCTAATCAATTTTCCTTTATCAAGAGCTAATCGATGTCCGGATTATTGAAATAATTCAAAATGTATATGTGTGACACTTAAACATAATCATTCTTCTAATACACTCATTTGATTTTAGAAATGGAAAACTAGGCTATTGTTTCGTCTAAACACGACGAAAGAGGATAGAGATTATTATATTTCAGTATGAAATCAAATTATAAAGATATAGCCGAGCTAATTAAAAAAAACATAACTCAAGTCGATCCAAACTCAGAAATAATACTCTATGGATCACGTGCCCGGGGAGAAGAACATGCTCATTCTGATTGGGATATATTGGTGCTAACAGACTACCCGGTTGATATAAATGTAGAAAGAAATTTCCGTAATAATCTATTTGAATTAGAGCTACAGGTCGGACAGCCTTTTTCTATTTTTGTTTATTCAAAAGAAGACTGGTTATCAGTGCAGAGTGTAACACCGTTTTATATAAATGTAATGAGGGATGGAGTTCAACTTTGAAAGACGAAGATAAAGTTGAGTATATTAACTACAGAATTGAATCAGCATATAAAACATTTGACGCTGCTAAAGTCCTTGCCGAGAATAATTTCTGGAATTCTGCAGTAAACAGGTTATACTACTCACTATTTTATGCTGTAAATGCATTGCTTGTAGATTCTGATTTTTATACCAAATCCCACTCAGGCACAAAAAGTTTATTTGCAATGCATTTTGTTAGAACCGGCAAGTTTGATAAGAGTTATGGTAAACTTCTTGCGGAATTATATGATTGGCGACAAAAGGGAGATTACGATAATATATTTGACTTTGATAAAGAATCTGTCGAACCGTTATTCGAACGAGTTAAATCTATGATTGATTTGATTAAACAAGAAATTAAAAAAACAAAATAAAACCCCGGTTCATGAAGTTATACGTTGATGCAGCTTTTTATATGTTTGCAAACAAATTCTCTTTGCTCATTGTTCTAATCGTCTGCTTAACCAAAAAATTATATTTTCCCGTTCTTCTTATTCATGCATAATTTAATAACAATTTCATTGTGTAATAATATTTATTATGAAAAAAAATTCAACGACTTTTCGATTGTAGTAGATGACTGAGCAGATCATAACAGAATTAAATAAAGTTGAACAAGAGCTTCGTGTAAAAATATTGTTCGCTGTCGAGTCGGGCAGCAGAGCATGGGGATTTGCTTCAATGGATAGCGATTGGGATGTAAGATTTATTTACGTTCATGACGAAAGCTGGTATTTATCAATTCACGAGAAAAAAGATAACTACGATAAAATTCTGCCAAATAAAATTGACCTTGGGGGATGGGAATTAAGGAAAGCATTAAAACTTTTTCATAAGTCTAACCCACCATTAATGGAATGGCTTCGTAGTCCCATAGTTTATTGTGAAACCTCTTCATTGACAAAAAAACTTCGTGAATTATCCAATGAGTATTTTAATCCAAAGTCGTGTTTATACCATTACCTCCACATGGCAGAAGGTAATTACACAACGTACTTGAATAGAGAGCGTGTAAGAGTTAAAAAATATTTTTATGTTCTCAGGCCTGTACTCGCTTGCTCATGGATAGAAAACACCGATACGATGCCGCCAATGGAATTCTATAAGTTAGTCGATGCACAAATTAAAGATAATGCTATTAGAAAAGAAGTTGAGGTATTGCTTAATCGAAAACTAAGCGGGGGCGAGTTGGATGTTGAACCGAAGATATCGATATTAAACGAATATCTTGAAAATAGAATCGATCATTTCAAGCAATATTTATTAAACTACGACTTAAAACAAAAGCCAAGCACAGAAAAATTGAACCGTTTATTCAGAGAAGTACTAAAAGAAGCAATGCAATTATAAAGTAACGAGCTTTACTTTGCTACAAAGTTTTTATTGTGAGAGTATATGAATCGACGAAAATTCATCATAAACACAATTAAGACGGTTCCTTTTGCAGTATGTGCGCCGTTCTTGCTTAGCGGGTGTGTTAATAATTCAAAGAATAATGGCAATAATGCAGAGCCAAACGGTAAATCAGTGATTGT
>JANQLA010000053.1 GCA_028280855.1 Melioribacteraceae bacterium | reverse complement strand
TTCATGCGTACCGAATTATTTTGCCTCGAACTTGATTTCCGTACTATATCTCTTTCATTACTCTTCTTAAGTTCCGTGCGCGCTACATTGCTCCGTTCTGTTCTTGTAGTAACTTTATCCACTTTAACAGAAGTTTTCGATCTGCCGTTAATTACATTTGATCTTTTAACGCCGGTACTTTTCAACACCTCTTTTTCGCCCGGCCTGTAAGCCAGCACCGCGTTTGAATTTCCCCTTCTCTTCTTGTATGATGATACATCACTTGTGGTTCGCACTCTTCTCTCGGATACATTATAACCGCCTCTCCTTTCAACAAAATTCCTGTCTATCCCGCCGTTATAAATTCTGCCGTCGCGGTAATCGTAATTCGTTCTGTATTTTGTTTTGTTATAAATGTTAATGTTTGTTGAGTTATCAACAATGTAATAGTTAACGTCGCGGTGACAGAATCTTGGGTATGAAACGAAATTCCAGTAGCTATGCCTCGAATGCCATCCAATCGAAAAGCGTATGCCAAAATCAACATGGAACGATGCGTATGGCGGCAGCGGCGCCCAGCCTATGTATGCGTCGTTATAGCGCCATTCTACCCACGAAGGCCCCCATTCGTAATCGGGAAACCAGACCCAGCCGTAGTAGTCGTCATTGTACCACCTGCCGTAGTGATATGTCGCCCAGCCGAACGGTTCATAAGAATCCCAGTACCACCCGTAATCCGTATAAGTCCACCTTCCCAAAGAATACGGACGCCATGAATGTCGAACATAACTTGGACGCCATACAATTACATCATGATCAATTTCAATCCATTCGCCGTGCGGGCTTAAAGACGTATAAAAGTAATCGAAATTTACTCCGAAGTGAACTCCAACGGGTTCTGCATTTAAAGAGCTGAATGCAACTAAAATGCCGGTTATAATTAGTAGTCGTTTCATGACAACCCCCTTCTTTGTTTTACTGGTAGAGTCTCAACTGTGATGCCAATTAAATAAACTCAATTTTTAGCTGGAAATTAAAGCTCAAGGAATAGCAGTGTATGTTTTTCTATACATTCGCATCAATCCAAAAACGGATTTTTGCAAGAGTTTGATATGAATATTTACGACAATAAATTATTTTTAACAGGTGTAAATATTTTTTTGGAGCGAGTATGAAACAGATTTTTACTTACTTATTATTAGCAGCTATTTCCATTACCTTAACATTTTGCACCCAACAAAAACCAGATAAGGATATTTCAATGCTGGAGAAAAAAATTGCACAATATGCCGAAACAGAAATTAAGTATGATGATAACCTGCTCGATGAAAAACAAAAAGTAGTGGTTCAAAAATTATTTGAAGCCGGTAAAATTATTGATGAAATTTTCCTGGAGCAAGTTTACTCTAAGAATTTTGAAATACGGGATAAGCTTTTAAATTCGACTTCGGAAGAGGACAAGCTGAAGTTAAAATTCTTCGAAATTAATTTCGGACCTTTCGACAGGCTGGATCATGATAAACCTTTTATTGGTGATTCGCCTAAACCAATGGGTGCAAACTTCTATCCCGAGGATATGACTAAAGAAGAATTCGAATCATTTATCGCCGACAACCCGGATAAAGAGAAGGAGTTCACTTCCGAATTTACTGTTATAAGAAGGGTTAATGGAGAACTTACCGCAATTCCCTACACGGAATATTATAAGAGTAAGCTAACCCCAATAATAAAGCTGATGCGCGAAGCGGCGGAGTACGCCGAAAATGAATCGCTTAAAAATTATCTTTTGAAACGGGCTTCCGCGCTTGAATCGAACGACTACTTTGAAAGCGATATGGCATGGATGGATTTAAAAGATCATACGATTGAAGTGGTTATCGGACCATATGAAGTTTACGAAGATGCGCTGTTCAACTATAAAGCGGCTTTCGAAATGTTTCTAACATTAGTAGATCCCGGAGGCACACAAAAACTTAAGCAGTTTTCAAGTTATTTGGATGATATTGAAAACAACCTCCCGATTCCCGATGAGCATAAAAATTTTAACCGCGGCAGCGAATCACCGATTGTTGTAGTACAGGAAATTTTCGGCGCAGGTGATACAAAAGCGGGTGTTCAGACATTAGCGTTTAACCTTCCGAATGATGAAAGAGTCCGTAAAGCAAAAGGCTCAAAAAAAGTTATGCTTAAAAATTTGCATGAAGCGAAGTTTGAAAAACTTCTGAAACCAATATCGGAAATAGTGCTTGCAGAAGACCAGCAACAATACGTTACATTCGATGCATTCTTTAATCATACGCTGATGCACGAAATGTCACACGGGGTAGGACCCGGTTTTATTAAAGTAGACGGACGCGATACCGAAGTTAAAAAAGAGTTGAAAGAAACTTATTCGACAATAGAAGAATGTAAAGCGGATATCCTGGGTATGTTCAACAATGATTTAATGATTCAGAAAGGTGTTTATCCCGAATCATTCAGAAATGAAATGTGGGTAACGTTTTTAGCAGGTACATTCCGCTCAATGAGATTTGGAATAAATGAAGCTCACGGCGGCGGTAACGCTATTATCTATAATTACCTTCTCGAAAACGGAGCTTACACTTTCGACGAAGCCGCTCAAAAAGTAAACGTTAATTTTAATACGGTTTATGATGTACTTAAAGAACTTGCAACGAAAGTATTGATGATCCAGGCAACAGGCGACTACCAGGCTTCAAAAGATCTAATAGCCAAATACGTGGTTGAAACGCCGTCAATGAAAATTCTAATTGAAAAGTTAAATGTACTCCCGGTTGATATTAAGCCGGTGTTTGAGATTGAGAAGTAAGTAAAAGCAGATATCAGGAGTATTTTACCCGGGTTTACAATCCAATAATGAACGGGTGTGAACCCCTTTAAAATATTGGCTGATTTAATGCTCGCGTCCTAAAGGGTGTGTTACATAACTCCAAAGCAGTAATGCCTAACTTCATGTTTGTAAAGAGCGATAAAGTCTGGAAATTCTTCAAGTTTTCTGACAGCCAATTCATTCCAAACTATTTTCATTTGTTGAATCTTGCGGATAATCGTTCTCTCGGCCCGTTCCCGGTTAAATACACATTTCAATAAAAAGTTTAAAAACCGGTTAGCATGTTGCTCATTATGGAATAAGTTCCTTCATCATTTTTGAAATAGATTTTTTTACGGCAGGAGACAAAAATTCCAAATATTGATCTTGTGTAAGAAAAGTAACCTCTTGTGATAAATCAGGATGCTTTTTTGCCGTCTTAATAATAAATTTTAGTGCAGTAAGTCTTACAGACGGATTTTTGTTTACCTGTTCCCAAAGATCCATGCAAATATTAAATAAGATGCCTTCATGTTCTTCCGTCAATTTCATCTGAAGAAGAATTTTAAGCAATTCCCTCTGATGCCCGTCATTTTTAGTTTTTATACTGTTAACAATATCTTTAATATAACTTTGTATTCGCTGATCATTTTCTTCCATGCAGCTCCACAACAACCAGGCTGCCCGCCATGAATAGGGCTGTTTATCCGATAGTGCCAATTTAATTGCTTCTTCAAAATATTCAGGATGAGTATCCAAAAAGGATATCATCTCATCTTTATAAGAATTAATTAGCTTATGCTCTAAAGCTGATTCCAATTGATTATCATTTTATTTGTATAATGACCTAATATAATGAAGATTAAAAACGAAATTGCTCTAAAGAGAAATTTATTTTGTGCCCAACTTTTATGTCAACCCAGAATCCTGTTCAGTTCGCGGGATTCTGATTACTTAAGGGGTTATGCAGATTTTGTTACAGTGCTAAATCCTTAATTTCCCAAACTCCTAAGGATTTATCTCCGAAAGCTCCATCCTTTTCAGTACAATTTTCATTAATAACCAGCTCCGGTTTCGGGAAATTAAACGGTGCTTTTTCAAAATTTAACGGCCGCCAGCCACCTGTTACAATATCCATATTATTTTCTTCTCCCGGGAAAGTAGTTGTCATCAAATATTTTGAACTGCTTTCCCGAATGTTCCTCAATGCCTTGTAAATATCGGGAATTGAGAAATGCACTAAACAATCACGACAAAAAACTAAATCCACCGGTTTGTGAATATCTTCAAGCAAATTGAAATGAATAAAGGCGATGTTATCTTTTTTATATTTTTGATTATTCTGGGCAATAATTTCCTGAACAATATCTCCTCCCAAATAAACAACGGAAGAAAGATTTATTTTTTGAAACCAGTTAAAATCTCCGCATGGAATATCAAAAACTGTTTTTACTTTCAGCTTATCTATTACTTTGGGAATTTCTTCAATAATTTTTTTTGTTTGAACTAAAGTAGATCCAATCCCGGAAACAGACTCACTCTCCTGCCAAATATTTTCCCGTTCAATCTCAGTGAATATTTCTTCAGCAGATTTCCCAATGAATTTATTTCCATTTGAATAGCTGTATAATTTTGAGCGGTCCATATTTATCTCATCTTATGTTATTATTGGTATAATGACGCTGTGCCTAATGTATTTAATAAATTATGGGAATTAACTTTTATTCCACAATAGTAACCGTATATGCCGGGTCCAGCAACTTGAATCCCAAATCACTGAACCATCCCCTGCCGTTTATAAGAACAACAACGCCTATCCGGTCTTCTAAATTCATAGCTGCACTTTAGCGAAAGTGGTATTTAATATGGATTATGTACCGGAGAATTCTTTACGAATTTCCCGGATCCTTTTAACATGATGTTCAACATGATCTGCCTGAATTTGAATAACAGCACCAACCGGCATTACTTCGATTGTTCCGTCATGTTTAACCCAAATTTTTCATTAGAAAAATTTGTCC
>JANQLA010000037.1 GCA_028280855.1 Melioribacteraceae bacterium | reverse complement strand
CGCGTGAACAACCTGCTGAAGGTCAGTTGGATGCACCGCTACCCAATGTGAGAAGAAACCCTGGTATCTCTGCACATCTTCATTGTGTACCCGGGTCCAGGTTTCACCGAAATTATCAGTTCTGTATAATCCAATGCTTGATTCGCTGTTCGCAACACTTGCAAAAACTATGTCGGGATTCGACTGGTAATAATCGATCAATGTTTTGCCTGAGTAATTGGGCAGCCTGGATACTTTGTTCCATGATCCGCCGGCATCACTCGATGTGTAAATGCCTGTTCCCGTACTACCGAGGTTACCGCATGAGGCCATTACTTTGTTTGTGTCGCCGGGATGAATGATTATATCCTGAGCCATTAATGCATTGTGTAGCATATTCCAAGTGTTGCCCGCATCAATGGATTTATAAATCCCTTCCGATGTAGCTGCGTAGATTGAATTGCGATTAAGCGGATTGATTACAAGGTCCTGTATACCTCGCTCCTGGTCAATTGACCAGTCAAGGCTTTTCGACCACGAAGCTCCACCGTCTGTTGTTTTAAGAATACCGATCCCGTAACTGCCGCGTGTAAGCCGGACAGCTATGCTGCCTACCGAGTTTTGATAGCCGTAAACTTCGCCCGTGCCTATGTAAATTACATTTGTGTCAACGGGATCAATTGCAATAGCCATTACACCAAGTACCGGAAAGCCGGTTGTAACACGATGCCAGCCTGCGTCGGTTGACGAATTATAGGTTCGCCATAGTCCGCCGCTCGCTGAGCCCGCGTAAAGCGTTTTTGGATTCTGAGGGTTCACAGCTAAAGCGTTCATCCTGCCGGGCACATTCCCCGGGCCAATTGATTCCCAGGGGGAAACTTCATCAATGTTTTGATTCTTTTGCAGGATTGATTTTTCTTTTTTGAAAGCTTTCTCATACTTTATCGAATTAACATGGCTACCGGGGTAGCTGCGTGCATTGCTCCAGAAATTCAAAGCCTCGTACGCGCCCGACATTGTAGGTAACTGTTTAAAGGATGTATCGTTATGCTCAGGATTACTAAAAGATAAAAAAAAGATAAAAGTTATGAGAAGGATTAATAATAAATAGATCGGGGGGCGATTGTAATTTTTATTCATACTTTTTCCGCTAGTGCATAAAAGACCTACTCAACTTAAAAAATATACTTTAAAAATAAATGCATTTTTTTGGTTGCAGGAATTGTTTATATGGATCAATCTAATGTTACAAATTGCAATCTTATTTTCAGATATAATATCAAAATTTTTAAGTGGCTTTGCCAATGGCAAACCGACAATTCTGGATTATCTTAAAATTCCTGGAAACACTATGGGTGGATATTCAGACTCCCTGCATTATTTATATTAACGCGTTCCCATTTTATGTTTCACATATGGTAAACTTGTTTAGTGGATTTTACATAGTAATGCTATCTGTTATTTGTATTGAGTGTTGCCAAAAAGAATGGGCAAACAAAAGGATAGAAAGGATATAGAGGTGAATTACTCAAATAAAAAGGTGGTAATTTCCTTTAGTCTCCGCGACATAAGGAATTAAAATTATTGTTGCCTTAGGAGTCAAAAAGACTCTCATTTATCTTTCAATTAGAATAGATCAGTTGCACTTTTAGGACTTAGATAAAATTTTTGGTAATAGCATTTCGAAAATTGGCTCACCAATAAAGTTTATTTCTGTATGTTTAGTTATGTTGTTTTTGGGTTTCTATATACACTACTCCCATCTCAATAGTATTATGCGGAACTAACCAAAAGTGAGTTAAGAGGTTGAAATATAGCTATCAAAAATCGAACAGATATTTTGCGCAAGCAGCCGATGACATTAAGGACATTGCTTCTATTGAACTGAATGAGTTGGGCGCTGATGGAATAAAAGATTCATACCGTGGGATTTATTTTAGCGCTTCTCATAAAGTTTTGTATAAAATAAATTATTGTTCACGGCTAATCAACCGTGTTCTCGCACCTTTAATTAGCTTTGATTGTCACTCTGACAATTACTTGTACCAAACAGCAAGCAGAATACAGTGGTCGGATTTCCTTTCGCCGGAAAAAACTTTCGCTGTTTTTGCTTCGGTATCGAATAGCAAAATAAAGCATTCTAAATTCGCATCGTTAAGATTAAAAGACGCAATCGTAGATTACTTTAAGGAAAAGTTCGGCAAACGTCCTTCCATCGATACTCGCGCGCCCGATGTTTGGTTTAACCTGCACATAGAACATAACAAAGCAGTTATAAGTCTTGATACCAGCGGCGGCTCGTTGCATAGGCGCGGGTACAGGGAATCGTCAGTAGAGGCGCCTATGATTGAAACACTTGCAGCAGCTATTCTTAAGTATGCAGAGTGGGAGGCAGCTACACCATTATACGATCCTTTCTGCGGTTCGGGTACATTCCTTTGCGAAGCCTACATGCATGCAGCAAATATCCCTGCATCGTTCAACAGGAAAAAATTTGGATTCCAGCACTTGCCCGATTACGATTCAAAGGTTTGGGCTGCTGTTAAAGCTGATGCTATTGCAAATGTGAAAGACGTTATACCGGGATTGATAAGCGGAAGCGATGTCTCATCAAAGTCAGTTGAAGCTACTCGAAAGAATTGCAGAAATCTTGATAAAGATAACGTAATAAAAATTACTCATACGAATGTATTTAAGATGGATGGACTCAAACACAAAACGATTGTCTGTAATCCACCTTACGGAATTCGTATGAATAAGAAGGAAGATTTATCAACATTTTACAAAAACTTTGGCGACTTCCTAAAGTTCAAATGCAAGGGTTCAACGGCTTACGTTTATTTTGGTGACAGAAAGTATCTGAAAAATATCGGTTTGCGTCCAACATGGAAAAAGATTTTGTCAAATGGTGGACTTGACGGCAGGCTTGCAAAGTTTGAGCTATACTAACATTTGCCTCATGTAAATAATTAAAAGGTGATATCAAATCTCCCGTTGCGAAGATCAAGTGTATCCGAATCTGCGGTACTATTTTCATAAGCTCTAAAACCAACAGTGCCTGCAATTCTTTTGCTATTCAATGTAGTCACATCGATCAGGCTTAGGCCTTCAACAAATATCCCGTTATAAACAAGCGTGTCCTTGTCATTATCGTTAATATAGCTTATAGTTGCTTTGCCGTTATAGATAAATCCTCTACCGTCTTCCCCAATAGCATATATTCGCGGCTCATTTAAATTTCTTATCAGGATCTTCACCCATACCCTCGAGTAACCTTGGCGGTTTGTTTCATCTTCTCCTTCAATTACTGTGAAGTTCTGCTGCGGATAAGCTTTCACTTCGTAAGCTTCAAATTGTTGGCCGTCAATTGTTGCTAAAAAGGTTCCGGTTGAGTTTTCGCCCGGAGGTGTTATTGTATCATCACCGTTGTCGTCGGACGAACAGGAAAGTAGAAAAGTAAAAGAGAAACAAAATAGCACCAAAACTGTTCTAGCCATGAGATTTCCGGGCGATTTCATTCAAAAA
>JANQLA010000055.1 GCA_028280855.1 Melioribacteraceae bacterium | reverse complement strand
AGCGGCTTATCATTTTCAAGTAAAGAAGCCTAAATTGAATTTGAATCTAGAAAGTGGTTTAGTGATTGCTTAATTATTATATCGAACTCAGGTTAATTAGGCTTGTGGTTTAATAACTTGTCGCGACCTGTCGGGATAACACACCGTTAGGTGCCTGGTAAAAATCAAATAATCTAAGTACTTTATGCAAAATAATAATAACCTTATAGACACATTTTACGTAATGCATGATAAGCGCAAAATATTCTAATATACGCATTGCGTGTATTGAGATGTTGTGTGCAATTTTGACAAGAGATACGGAAATGCAAAAGTATGAGAGAACTTGAGGTATTAGTCGGAACCTGGAAATTATCGGGTGAGGTCGCAGGTGAGTAAACAATGTATTGGCAAAAAGGCGAATACTTCCTGTATCAAACATCATAAATAGAATTTTCATGCCGGCAGATTAACGGTATTGGGATAAAACTTCTGATTAGAAAACAAAATAAAACGACTATGAAAAAAGATTATTCATCGATTATTCCAACAATGAGATACAATGATGCAGCAGCAGCTATAGATTGGTTATGTAAAGCATTTGGTTTTAAACAACATCTAGTTGTTCAAGGAGAAAATCAAAGTATTGAACATGCCCAGTTGATATACGGTAATTCAATGATTATGTTAAGCTCGGTTAATGATAACGAATATGGAAAACTTATCAAAACACCCGAAAGCTTTAATGGATATAACACTCAAGCACCGTATATCATAGTAGAAAAAATAGATGAACACTATAAAAAAGCCGTTTCTGCCGGTGCCGAAATGCTTATTGATATTAAGGATGAGGACTATGGCGGACGCGGCTATACCTGTAAGGACAAAGAAGGGCATATATGGAATTTTGGTTCTTATAACCCTTGGATAGAAAGCAATTAATATTAAACTTCACACAACAATGTATATACAAAATAAGCGTATTAGTAGTAAATTTAACGGTTGTAGCCCGTTCCAAAATTGTCTCGGCTTGATAAGTTTGAAGCTCGCAATCGCCTTCTTTGCATATACTCACCGTTAGCCACAAGTTGAAAAGGTGAAAATGGGAGAAAAAGATAAACCAAGACTTTCGAGATTAACTGCCATAATAACTCAGCTACAATCCAAAAGAATAATTACGGCAAAGTTCCTTGCTGAAAGGCACAATGTAAGCATGAGGACTATTTATCGCGATATCCGCACGCTCGAAAAATCAGGAATACCCATTGTTACCGAAGAAGGCAGAGGTTATTCTTTAGTGGAGGGCTATCACCTTCCTCCTGTTCTATTTACGGAAGATGAAGCCAATGCCTTAATTACCGTGGAACAATTGGTAATTAAAAACAAAGATCAGTCATTTAGCGAAAATGTTTCCAGCGCTGTAGAAAAAATAAAATCTATTTTGCGGTATTCCCAAAAAGGAAACGCAGACTTATTGGCAGAAAGAATCTATTTTGGCGGCAATCAGAATGAGAATAAATCCAGCAATAATTTAATGCAGATCCAATCGGCTATTATCCACTTTCAGGTCTTAAAGATGGACTATTGTTCCTCCGAGAAAAAAAGAACCACTAGAATTGTTGAACCTTTTGCCGTTTACAGCATAAACGGAAATTTTCTGCTCATTGCCTTTTGTAGGTTGAGAAAAGATTTTAGAGCCTTTAGAATAGATTTTATTGAAACACTCATTCCTGAAAACGAAACGTTTACCCCTCACAAAATGACTTTGCAGAAATATTTTGAAAATTATGTAAAGAATCAAAAACACCCCTGACATACCCCTGTCACAACTCCGTATTATATTTGGGTCAAAATAATCTTATAACAAACAAGAATGGAAATAAAAATGGAAATTGTCAAAATCGTTATCCTATCCTTATCAGGTCTTATGTTACTTTTTGTAGGTGCAATGAGGTTAAGTAACCCAATACAAACGTATTTAAAGAATTCCGGAATAAAGTTAGAAAATAATGCCGATATGTTAAACGAAATGAGAGGTGTAAGCGCGGTGATGTTGCTTGGAGGTATCCTCATTTTATTAGGAGTATTTATAACTCAATTTACCTTTACATCATTTGTTGTAGCCATTCTTATCTTCCTTGGTTTTGCCCTGGGCAGATTGTTAAGTATGAGTTTAGATGGCAAACCCAATAAGCAACTCATTCAAGGATTAATTTTCGAACTTATTTTTGGTGCAGCGAATATTTTTTGTTTAGTAATTACCTTGGTTTAGAAATTTAGATTAAGTATTCCTGAGTCGAGGTAGTCATCCTGAAATCAGGAAGAAATAACTGAGTGGAATAAAACCATTGGCTAACGAGGTATAAAGCCATGAATACAGCTCATAAACAAAACCATTGAACAAACTATTTTATTCCATAAAAAGCACCTAACACGTATTAAAGGTTCGAAGCCCCGCCTTCCTTAAAGTGCAGCTATGGCAGACAGGCTAAGCGGCAGAGCCGATATAAACTTATTATCTTACTGGTAAACTCATTTTATTTGTGAATTAAAAATAAAAACAATTGTTCATATATTTGTTTGTTAAACAGGAAATTTAGTTTTATCCTAATTCTATTATTTATCAAAATCAAACAATATGGACAGAAGGTATATTATATGAATAGAAGATATTATTTCTTATCAATAATTGGACTGGCTATTGTTTTGCAAAGCTGCAATCCCAATAACTCATATAATCCCTATTTAGGTCAAAAACCACCGGATAACACACCTAAATTATTTGCACCATCAATAGTTAATACAGATGATATAGAAATCAATACGGTGTTTAACTATTCTTTTACTGAAGTGTTTTTTACTAGAATTATTGAAGGAAGTTTTGTTATACATCATTCTGAATTAATTAATGGTAATTGGACAACACCGCAACCAATACAAATGTTTTCCAACCAAGATGCTAAATCCGTAGCTATAGATCCGTCAATTACTCAAGATGGCAATACAATGTATTTTCTTGGGAGGAGCCCTCAAGACTACTCTAATAACTCGCCACCGGACATTTACAGAAGTCAAAAAATAGATAACCAATGGCAAATTGCCTCAAAGGTTGAATACCCGGTATCAACAGATGAGTATGTAGAATCATACCCGGTAGTAGTTGCCGATGGAAGTTTGTATTTTCACTCCGACCGCCCGGGCGGTTTTGGTAAACGGGATATTTATAGAGCTCAATATTTGGGAGATGGAAAATTTGACATGCCTGTAAATATTGGCTCAGAAGTGAATTCTGAAAGAAGCGCCCGAAGCACCTATGTATCATCCGATGAAAGTTATTTGATAACTTCAAATATTACTGAAGAAAGAGGATTTTTTGTTTCGTTTAAAGTAGAAAATAAATGGCAAACACCAATTCATATTAATCTTGGAGAACCGTTAGACAAAGATTGGATATATTTTTGTCCATACATGTCGCCGGATAACAAGTATTTTTTCTTTTCAAAAAGATATAGTGATCCGCCGGAGAGTGGATGGAAAGGAGTAACCAAAGGAGAAGTTTATTGGGTAGATGCAAGTGGTATTCTTAATTCTAAAAACAAATAAACAATTACTAAGAATATTAGCCGAAACAGTGTCAAAAGGATTCTTGCACGCTTCAATTATCTTAGATATTGATGTAAAATGAGGCTGCAATCGGCTACTATTTATATACTCATCGTGCATAATAATAAAAAATTACAAGTACACTTATAACTCGTATTAAAGCCTGTAGTCCCCGCAATAAAAAGCGCGATAAATAAGATAGAAATAGAATCCCCGCCTAGCCAGCCAGTTGTTCTTAGGTAAACATTGCTGTCATTGCAATGCCGAAGATACTCCTTCGGAGAAAGGCGGTAGGTAAATTTGGGCGGAAGGCATATCTCCAGAGTTCGATATGCCTTCCAAAGATAAGTGATATTGTTTCAAATGTAGTAAAACATCATTGTAAACTAATCACAAAGGAACAAAATGGCATTTCAAGATGAACACTCACCTTCACTTCTATTATCCGCAAGTATCCTGACGGGGACTCTCGTTTCGGCTTTACTAACTTCCGGCTGCGCAGATTGGCTGGTTAGTCTGTTGAACTATGAAAAGGTTGATGGAAATACCTATCGAAAAATAATCATATTTTGTTGTTGTTTAATCTACTTTATCCGGTTTACAATTGCGATGTTCTTTTTTGTTCAAAAGAAAATCGGCTGGTTCGAAGGCGGGCTTGTATCAATCCTGTTTTTCATGATGTTTTATCTCTTTGGTGTATCTGCCTGAAGTCATCCGGAACCAATCGGGTTAATTGATATTGCCGGGGAATCCTATTTCTGGTTGGGTCTTATATCAATACTATGCTGATTATCAACGGTTTGCCTGTGAAAGAAAAACCGAAAACAAAGGGCGGCTATATACTGGAGGATTATTTAAATATTCTATGCATGTAAACTACTTTGGAGACGGAATTACATATATTGGGCTTGCTATGATCACCTTGGAACTGGTTTGCTTAGTGGTATCGTTGGGTATAATTCTGAATTTCATATTATTGCAAATTCCAATGCAGGATAAACATCTCAGTAAGAAGTATGGAAATGATTTTACTGAATATTCTAGGGTTACAAAGAAGTTTATTCCGTTTGTATATTAGTAGTCGTGAGTGATGGTCATATTTGCGTTACAATACGGTATAACAATTCATTGCACCAAAAAACGCGTTTCTTTTTTGGGGAATTTATTCAGCCGGGGCTAAGTATTGGCATCGTACTATTAATCGGTATCTTGAGTTTGGTGCTGGTTGTAACAACAACTGCTTGCTGTAAGTCAGGAAAAAATAATTAAATAAGCTGTCTCGTTGCAGATAACCACATTACTAGTTGCGGTTTAGTTATATTACAGTTATACGTCCTAGCAAACTCAAATAATGATCGAATTCAAACTTAATTTCATACAAATCTAAAATGTTGCCGCAGTTACAAATGGTATAATTTTTTTCCTTCCTGTTAATAACAAAGAAAGAAAATAAGCGAGCGAATTGATTTCTGGCGTTAATGCTTTTTTCAATTTGCTATACTGTTATTACAAATTTCATTGTTGAATTCCGACTTTATAACATGTATCCGGGATTACACCTGTTACCATTTTCAATGACGTTTTGGATAGGACCAGCCTTTTATTTTTATATAAGGCATCTGATCGATTCTGATTTTCGATTTTTAATGAAGCAATGGTGGCATTTCAGCTTCATAATATTGAATTACCTTCACAGTATTTACCATTTGATTTACGAACGCTATTCTCAAAATCCTTTCATTCATAACTTCACCGAGGCAATAGGCTCTTATGCGTTAATCTCTATCTTCATCTATGTGCTCATATCCTTGAGATTTGTGATAAATTATCAAAAATCTATCCAACATCATTTATCGAACACGGAACATGTTCAGCTAAAATGGATAAAAAATTTCATCAAAATATTATTCATATCATTTATTATCATATTTGTTGTCAGGCTTATTGACTATAAAGAGCTTATTGATTTCTCGAGAGAGACGTATCAGGGTTATCTTTTTGGCTATCGAGATTATATATATCTGTTTAATTCTTTTACAATTTTCTGGTTGGCTATCGGTGGATTTAAGCAGGCACAAATGGTCTATTCCAGACCAGATATTCTAAATGGATTAGATGATGATAAAGATTATTCAATAATAAGCGCGGCGTTAATAAAACTCATGAATGAACAAAAGCTATTTTTAAATCCTGATCTAAATCTAAAAATGTTGAGTGCTGTAAGCCATTTTTCCGGCAAAGAAATTTCGACCGCATTAAACCATCATCTCAAGAAAAACTTTTATTGGTTTGTTAATGAATACCGCGTTGAAGAAGCAAAAGAAAGACTTGGTGACCCAAACAATTCTCATCTAAAAATCCTCGCGATTGCGTTTGATTGCGGCTTTAGTTCAAAGGCAACGTTCAACCGCATTTTCAAAGAGATAACCGGTAAAACTCCTAAGGATTTTCGAACTCATTCCTAATTGGTTGCGGTATCAATTGAATTTCTCTTAATATGAGGTCTCATTGAGGGTATTGAGACTCTTTCTGCATTAAACACATTTATCTTCGCAGAAACAATCCAAGGAGAATGGTGAATGAAAAGCAGCAATAAATCAAACGTCTTATTAAGGTTTTTGAAAGCCAAAGCAAGTTTAGCAATATTCCGTTTACATTAGTCTAAAAGAACTTTAGCAATATTTTCACTCCCCCTGTCGGCGGTTTTCGTCTTTGCTTGTTCACCGTTTATAAGCATACCTGACGAAAGTAATTCTGTTCATGATAGCATACTGTTTGACTCAATATATAATATTGAAGCTGAAGCTGCTCGTCAAAAATTAGTTGAGTTAAAATATGAATTGGATCTACCCTCGGTTTCATTGAGCGTTGGGCTTAACGATAAGGTGATTTGGTCAGATGCAATCGGATACACAGATGTTGATACCGAAAAGCCCGTAACAATCAATACCAAATACAGAATTGGAAGTATAACGAAGTCAGTTACCTCACTAGCCGTTGGTAAATTGAACGAGTCAGGATTACTGGATTTGGATGCACCTATCCAAAACTATGTCCCGTATTTCCCACATAAAAAATACCCGATCACAACAAGGCAGCTTGCAGGACATATTGCCGGAATCAGGCACTATGAATGGTCTTTGTCATTTTTTCCACCTCATGAAACATACAGCAATGATCAATACGACAGCATTGAAGAAGCTTTTATTATCTTTAAAGATGATCCACTGGAATTTAAGCCGGGTACTGAGTTTGAATACAGCACATATGGCTACAACCTTATTGGAGCGGTTATCGAAGTAGCTGCTCAATCAGATTACTTAACGTATATGCAGGAGCATATTTTTAATCCTCTGGAAATGTATAACACTACCTTTGATTGCAAGGATCAAACGGATGAAAATCTCACTTCCTTTTATGTAAACTTTTTAGGCTACATGATGGATGCACCATCTATAAATAGCAGTATTAAGTGGGCTGGAGGCGGAATGCTTTCCACACCAACGGATCTTGTAAAGATGGGGAATGCTTTGCTGAGTAATAGATTTTTGGAGAGCAGGACTAAAGAAATGATGTTCACACCGCAAGAATTATCTACGGGAGAAGTGAATAAACAGAATTATGGAATAGGGTGGAGAACTCATTCAATAACGTTTTTAAGTGATGATGGGGCTGAACAAAATTACAGGATCGTACATCACTCGGGAACAATAGTCGGCGGATCATCAATACTGATACTTTTCCCCAATCAAAAACTTGTACTCGCAATGACTACAAATTTAACCTTTAGCGATAAAGATACTTTTAGAAACAAAACTTATCTAATTGCCAAAATATTTTTAGATAGGCTAAATCGGTGATAACTGATTGTGGATATAAAGGAATACGTCTGGTTCTGAAAACTTCGACATTCGAAGTTCCGTGTTGAGTATTTGATATTTCCCCCAGCTGTCAAAAACCACTTCTTGACGAATGTTATACAAAGCCTCCTTGCAATACATCAATGAATTAGTTAATATTGACCGCATCGGGCTTTACTGTGCATAAATTTTTAAAGCATATTCTATTGGGAATCCGTGTCAATGCCGCTTTTACTAGTTATTACTTCTTACACAATTGTTCAAAGCCTTCTGCTTTCGGTTAGATTTTTAGTTCAGAAAAACCGTCACTTTCGTGGGCTGGTATTTTCATTACTGCTTATACTCATTGCGCTTGATATTTCAAATTCACTCTCATTTTTTACAGACGTTATTTTTGAATATCCTCACTTATTAAGAATACAGACCCCGTTAACTTTTCTATACGGACCGGCGCTGTATTTCATAATTTCTTCGTATTACACAAAAAATGAATTTTCACAAAAAGATTTGCTTCACCTCATTCCATTTGCCTTGATTCTGTTAAGTTTAATTCCTGTGTATATGTTGAACGGGCAGGAAAAAATTCTTTACCTAAATGCATTGAACGAACCCGGGAACCAGCAGTCACTTATCTATGGGTTACTGAGAAGAGTACACATCTTTATTTATTTGATGGCTTCGTTAGCAGTGGTTCATAAACTGAAAATCAACCGTCGTTCCGCAATGCGTATCTGGATCGCATTTTTTGGAATATGGCTGATATCAATGTACCGTCTTATTTTCGATTTCGAATTAAGCTCTGTATATCTAGACATGATATACATCAATGCTGTTATAATTTATTTCGCATTCATTTTTTCCAATGAAATTAAGATTAAGCAGGCAATGGATGGTCATGAAATAACAGAACTGGCAGACATAATGAAACAGGTAAATGAACACCTTGTTGAAAACGAGGGCTATAAAAATAATATGATCTCAGTTTCGAGTTTAAGTAAGAAGCTGCGATTGCAAAAGTATAAGTTATCCAAAGCAATTAACCTGGAAACGGGAATGCACTTCTTCGATTACCTGAATAAACTCCGTGTAGAAAAAGCGATGGAGCTGTTAAGATCTGAGTCGGGAAAAAAAATTGACGATATCTCCGTCGAAGTAGGCTATAACTCGATCTCTACTTTTAACACAGCATTTAAAAAAATAGTAAAAATGACGCCCAGGGAGTTTCGAAAACTATCGACTTCGTGAAATCGATAGTTTGATATGGCATGAACGCCGGTTTTCCTCTTTATATTTACGGCAACCAATTCGGAAGCTGTTTTGAAAATAATTTTTACATTTTTGCTTGTCTGCTCAGTAGCGTTTGCTCAGGTTAAAATAAATAAAGCAGAAATTGATAGTTTAATCCATACAATGCTCTTAGACGAGGAGTATACCGGGCTGTCAATAATTATAACAAATCCTGATTCGGTCCTATATGTGAAAAATACGGGATTTAGTGATTTACAAACCGAAAAGCCCCTAAACCACAGAACTGATGTTTTCCGTATTGCTTCCGTATCTAAGCTGTTCACAACAATTGCTGTACTTCAACAGGTAGAAAAAGGAGTTCTTAACCTGGATGAAAACATCAACACTTATCTCGATTTTGAAGTGCCAAACGAATTTCAAAAGCCGATTACTCTAAAACACCTTCTAACACATACTGCCGGATTCGAAGACAGGATAATGGGTACTTACGCGGCATCAATTGATAAGGTTCAACCTTTGGGAGAGTATTTGAAAGAGGAAATGCCAAATATTATATACCCACCGGGAGAATTTACTCTATACAGTAATTATAGTTTTGCTTTAGCTGGATATATAGTTGAACAGGTAAGCGGCAAATCATTTTTTGATTATGTAACCGAAGAAATCTTAATCCCGCTGGGCATGGATTCATCTTTTGTTTATGAAGAGGATGAATACCAAAGAAGGGTAATGCCGTCATACACTAATGAGGGCGGATCATTTGAAGAATTTAAAATTACGCTTTACCGTAACCTTGCGCCATCTGGTATGGTTAACGCAACTCCGTACGATATGAGGAAGTTGATGAAACTTCTATTGGGAAATAAGGATTTATCTGAGCGGAAGATACTTTCGGCGGAATCGATTAAAACATTGTTTGCAACCCATTTTCAATATTCTCCCGAAATGCCGGGTTATGGTTTATCGGTTTATGAAAGAACTATCAATGGTTTGCATTCGATGAACATTGGCGGACAGCTTCCTTCATTTTCAAGCTATCTGTCAATAGTAAATAACGAAATAGGAATCTATGCATGTTCTAACTTTTCGTTTAACAGACCTTTGATGACATTGGTAGATTCAATAATTACGAGAATTACACCAAAATATAAAGCGGAGTTTATCGACTACAATCC
>JANQLA010000578.1 GCA_028280855.1 Melioribacteraceae bacterium | reverse complement strand
CGGTGCCACGCCCGTAACACACGGGGTGGCTTTACCTCACTTTAGATGCGACGGTATAGACCACCCGGAAATGGTTTTGGTGCGTTCCTTTAACGGCATAAAAATACCTATCTTTAACCCGCTTAATCATAAAGAAGAAGCCGAAGAAATTGTTTCGGCAATTTTTTTCCTGGTAAGTCCGGAGAAAGATCCTACTCAGCATCTTCGTATACTTGCGCAAATCGCCGGGCGGGTGGATGATGAATCGTTTATGGAAGAATGGAAAAGCGCAAAGGACGAACAGGAATTAAAGGAATGCATGCTGCACGATGAGAGCTTTCATTCTATGCTGGTTAATCATGTTGATAAAACAAGCACATTAATAGGCAAAGCCTTGTACGAGGTTGATTTGCCGGAGAACTGCCTTGTTGCCCTGCTTAGAAGGGATAATAATATTATTGTTCCGAAAGGTAAAACTATTATTGAAGATGGCGACAGGTTAACAATTATAGGCGACGCCTCCAGTATTAACGAAATAAGAACTAAATATTATTGATAATGGAAAACAAATATGATTTTATACCCTACAGCGATAAACTGAGTTTTAATGAAGACGAAATGTTGGCACGTTCCCGCCGGTTTGTAACCGAAATATCAAAACGACGCACGGTTAGAGACTTTTCCGATAAACCCGTACCTGTTGAAATAATTGAAAACGCGATTAAAGCTGCAGCAACGGCACCAAGCGGGGCCAACCAGCAGCCGTGGCATTTCGTAATTGTTGCGAGCGAGGAAATTAAGAACGTCATAAAGACTGCTGCCGAAGCAGAAGAAAAGGAGTTCTACAATAACAGGGCACCCAACGAATGGCTCGAAGCAATTGCACCACTAGGAACCGATGAATCAAAACCGTTTTTAGCTTCCGCACCTTATCTTATTGTTGTATTCGAAGAACGATACGGCATAAAAGAAGATGAATCGCATACAAAGCATTATTATACTAAAGAATCGGTAGGTATTGCCTGCGGAATGTTAATAACCGCGTTGCATATGTCGGGGCTTGCAACATTAACGCATACTCCGAGTCCTATGAATTTCTTAAACAATATACTCGCCCGCCCGTCGAACGAAAAACCGTATTTAATTTTGGTAACAGGTTACCCTTCCGATAACTGCCTGGTACCTAAAATTTCAAAAAAGAAATTCGAAGAAATTTCCACCAAGAAATGATTTGTAACTCATTTCTAAGTTAACTATTTTCTTTGAGCAGCTATTTGATTATTTTTGATAAGTTAGTTTAATAGAGGGTCATTGAACCATGTCAGAAGAAAAGAAACCAAGATTATTAGTAGTTGAAGACGATTACGAAAACCAGAAATTCCTGCAGATATTTTTGAAGAGAAAATTTGAACTGGAAATATGCGATAATTCCGAAACGTTCTACGAAAAAATAGAAGGGAATAACTTCGATATCATTTTAATGGATATTTCTTTAAAAGGGAAAAAAGACGGTTTGCAGCTTACGCAAGAGTTACGAGCTAAGGATAAATACGAGAACATTCCTATTGTCGGTCTCTCCGCGCATGCCTTTCAACGCGACAAAGACAATGCTTACAATGCGGGTATCGATATATTTTTAACCAAGCCGGTACAGAACGATGTATTGATGGATACTTTAGTAAGAGCGCTTAATCAAAAAGTTACTAAATAACGGTAAATTATATAAATAAATTACTACACTCCTTTGTAACATCCTGTACAATAATTTCGTCTAAACTTTGTCTATTCTATAAAGAAAAGGGGATAAATCTATGCTTATGAAATTTTCACGACTTCTAATAATTGCAGTGTTAGGCTATTTTACGGCATTAAACGGGCAGACATTTAAAAACTTCGGTGATAACGACTGGGACGACTGGGATGATGATATATTTGACTGGTACGGCGACTCGCGCCCGCTAATTGAAGTTAACTATGGTCTCGGCAAACTCGAACATGATAATTTCGGCGAAGGAAGATTTGGTGATATCGGTTCTTTTGAACTGAAACTCGGCTACAGTGAAATTGATACGGAATATGAAGATTACTTAATAGAGCTCGACAGTCGCTACATTTTCGCAAGTAAAATCGATAACAAGATTCGTTCGGATAATGATCTTGAAGATTTCCAGTATAAAAGCGAGTCGTTCCGGTTAGGCTTCGGCAACAGGCAGGGATACGGTTATAAATTCGGCCCGGCAGCCGTTATACCTTATAACCAGGGCGCTATTTTGTGGAATAAATTTAATAAGCTGGAACGCAACAAACCGCTTGCACCTGGTTTTATTGAACTGGATAATCCCGATGCTGTTGCAGACAGGTACGGCGATGCATTCAGATTTGCTTCGCTGGCGGAAGCCGGGGCAAAGTTTGAAATAGCTAGTATGATTGCGCTCAATGTTTCTTACGAGGGCACGGTAATTTATCCGCGTCATAAGTTTTGGAAATGGCTTGGCAGCTTTGTAATAGAACATTCCGGCTATGCGGCGTTGGGTGAATTTGCTGAAGAAATTATGGACCGGGTACCGGCAGCAGGGCCAATAATGAATATAATTTTACGCAGCGGCTACCAGTACGCGTTTTATTTATTGAAGAAAGAAAAAATGAATTGGCCTTTCAATACCGAAGCGCCGCTTGCTTACGAGCAGTTCAAGTTCGGCATTACACTAACATTTTAATTTGCCGCGGAAGATCAGCTTGTTTAAAAGTTGATCTTCCACCCTCTTATCTTGAAACATCCCACAAAGAAATGAAACCCGCACGTTTTACAATTCTTTGCCCTTCCGGTTTTAGCGTCCAATCGATAAATTTCTTTGTTGCACCGCTTGGCGTTTTTGTTGTAAAATAGTGCAGGTAGCGGGTAATCGGGTATTTATCGTTGCGGGCATTTGTTTCATTTGGTTCAATGCCGTCAATAGTCAGTATCTTAATTCCTTCGCCGAAAGTTATTCCTCCGTAGCCAATCGCGTTGTCGAACTCAATTACGGAATTTACAACCGCTTCATTCGTCGGTTCAATCATCTCGCTTGAGCAGTATTCTTCACCTTCCAGGATATGCTCTTTGAAGTATAAATAAGTGCCTGAGTTAAAGTTCCTGTTAACAATCATTATCGGTTCGTCTTTACCCCCAACTTCTTTCCAATTTGTTATTTCGCAGGTAAAGATTTTTTTTAGGTCGCCGAGCGAGAGGTTATTTACCGGGTTGTCTTCGTTAACGAATACGCTCAATGCATCTTTAGCAATTAAATAAAATAATCCAAGAGAACCGTAGTAATCTGCAAGTAGCTTCGCTTCAGCAGGCCTTAAAGCCCTGGATGCACTGCAAATATCAGTCGTTCCGTTAATAAGCGCTTTTACGCCGGACCCGGTTCCGCCGCCTTCAACATATACAGAAATTCCCGGGTTCATTAACATAAATTCCTCGGCAAGTAAACGGTTTAAGGAATACATAGTATCGGAGCCTTTTATTTTTACTACAGCTAATTGCTGTTGAGCCGTTCCGCATCCCATGATAGCGCTCAAAATGGTAAATAGGACTAATTTTTTCACGAATATATTTACCTCCTTTCGGCCTTTGTCCTTAAGCGGGCTGAGCGATAAGGAACCCCTGAAAACCATTCGGGCTCATCTTCGCTGTTGGAAATATCGAGTATAAAACGGTACAGCAATTCAACATATTGCTCAACGGCATTATAATTTACACTCTGCGATAAATCGTCAAACGGGGTATGGTAAATACTGTTTGCGTATTCTATTAACTTATTCATCCCGGTTTCGGTCGAAATGTTTTTATAGTCGGTTCCGTCCATAATCAGCACGGCCGGAATACCTGCATTGGCAAATGCAATTTGATCGGATCGGTTAAATGTTTCGGAATTTGAAAAAAGTTCGGGAATTTCTTCAATACTTAAATTAAGCTTCCCGGCAACCCTGTCTATACTGTTTTTCAGCGTAGATAAATTATACCCGAATGGTATTATCGAGTCAAATTCGTCAATAAAAGGCACGCCGTCTATATTAATATTAGCAACTGTTTTATAAAGCGGGAATAAAGGCTGATCAAGATAATAACGGGAACCCAAAAGACCTTTCTCTTCGCCGGTAACAAGTAGAAACAAAACAGGTCTCATAAGCCTGCTTCTATTTTCACCAGTTAGCTTTGCCAGCTCCAGGAGTACCGCGCACCCAATTGCGTTATCAAACACACCGTTATAAATCGAATCGCCTTCAACCGGTAAGCCGATTCCCAAATGATCATAGTGGGCGGTAATAATAATCGGGTTCTGGTCATACTCTTCATTGTAACTTTTTACGAGACCAACTACATTTTGTCCAACAAAATCTCTGCGCTTAAAACTTCCTTTAAATACCAGTGTAGTATTAAGAGGAAAACTTTCAACCAACCCTTTTTTAATATTGTTTACAACTTCGTCTCCCGTGAACTTGCTTGCGGCAAATAAATCCGGCAAAAATTTGGGGTTAAGCATAATATTTAAGCCGGTATTAACCGAGTACGCCAGGTATACATCTTCAAAATAAAATTCCCGCTGCTTGTTCTCCCAGTTGTTATTATCATAGTGCGGAATAATAACGGTACCGATTGCACCCCGGGACAAAGCAATTCTCTGCTTGGAACCGGAGTAAGAATACACCGAATTGTTCTCACCGTTAAAGTAATCATCGGCCTCGGAGTACGGCTCGCCTTCGAACATAACTGCTATCTTACCTTCGATATCAATTCCGGCATAATCGTTATAATCGAATTCGGGAGCTATAATACCGTAACCAACAAATACCATCTCCGTTTCCGAAGGAATAAAACTTCTGTCGCCGGCGCCGTAAATCAGGTAATCCTCGTTCAGCTGCAATTCCTTCACGACTTCATTTGTGTTTAATGTCAATATTGAATTTTCATTCGGTTTGTTGGAATGCATTGGAACATATTGATAGTAAGTATACCCGCTGCCAACCGGGGTAAGCCCGTATTCTTCGAATCTTATGGCAAGATACTTTGCAGCCAAGCTCGCGCCGATAGATCCTGTAGCACGCCCTTCGAATAAGTCGCTTCCGAGAAAATGCATATGACGTTTTATTCTCTCGACCGAAATATTTTCCCGAACATTTTGTAAATCGGATTGGGTAAATACGGAAGTAACCGATAGAAATAAAATTACAATAACCGGCTTTATGAATTGATTGTATAGCATTAATGTTCCGGGGTTACCGAAGTTATTGGCTTTCAACAATTATTTTAAATGTAATATAACATTGATAAAATTAAAATGGTTGTTTTATTACTCAACTTTTGTTTCTCAACCATTCAGAATATGTTATTTTTAGAGCACTTAATTGCAACCATAAATTTAAGCGGCCATATATGCGTTCATTCAATTTTATTTTGCTTTTAGCCCTGATAGCTATTGCCGGTTGTTCAAAGGAAAAGAAATCCGCGAACATTGTACTTTTTAACGGAAAAGTAATTACACTTAACTCCAACATGGACGAAGCAGAAGCAATAGCAATTAGCGCTGATACAATTTTTTTCGTTGGCTCAACCGCCGACGTACAAGAATATATATCGAACACTACCCGGGTAATTGATTTGAAAGGACAAACCGTAATACCCGGATTCATAGAAAGCCATGCACACCTGGTGGGTCTTGGAAAGTCAATTGTAAACCTTAATTTAAGCCGCGCTAAGAACTGGAACGAAGTGATTGCCGAAGTAGTCGCAGAATCGGAGCAGATGAATCCCGGCGAATGGATTATCGGGCGCGGATGGCACCAGGAAAAATGGGATCCTAAACCGGTTGACAATATCGAAGGATATCCTGTTCACGAAATGTTAAGCCGTGCAGTACCCTTTCACCCGGTTATGCTTACACATGCAAGCGGACATGCGCTTATGGCAAATAAAAAAGCAATGGAAATAGCCGGGATAACTGACGAGACCACTGATCCGGCGGGCGGAAGAATTGTTCGGGATTCAACCGGCGCAGTAATCGGCGTATTTGAAGAAACTGCAGAGAATTTAATATACAATAAATATAAAGAATACCTTTCTCTTCAATCACCCGAACAGCTTCGCACACAAAAAGTACGGGAAATAGAATTGGCCTTTGAGGAATGCTTAAAAAACGGCATCACAAGTTTTCACGATGCGGGAGCTACTTTTGAAACGATTGATTTACTTAAACAGCTTGATGACGAGAACAAACTTAAAGTACGTCTTCATGTAATGGTGGGAGATAGTCTTCACAAATTACGAACAAACCTAGCAGCGTATAGAAACATCGGCAACACAAGTTTATTCTTAAATGTAAGAGCTATTAAAATGTTTATGGACGGCGCCCTTGGCTCGCGCGGGGCATGGCTGCTTGCACCTTACAGCGATTTGCCCGATCACACCGGGTTAAATGTTACCCCTTTAAGTCAAATTCGAGAAGTAGCCCGGCTCGCGCTTGATCATAACTACCAGTTGTGTATTCATGCAATCGGCGACCGCGGCAACCGCGAGGTTCTCAACATTTACGAGAAGATGTTCGATAATAATGCTGATATGAAAGAACTACGTTGGCGCATTGAGCACGCACAGCATTTATCGGCAAAGGATATTTTTCGATTTGCCGAACTGGGTGTAATACCCGCCATGCAAGGAGTTCATTGCACGTCCGATGCTCCTTTTGTTGTAAAACGACTCGGACACAGTCGAGCTGAAATCGGCGCTTATGTTTGGAGGGAACTTATCGATGCAGGAGCTGTTATATGCAACGGCACAGACGCACCCGTGGAAAAAATCAGCCCAATTGAATCTTACTATTCAACGGTTACAAGGCAGTTAAAAGACGGTTCTAAATTCTTTCCTTCACAAGTAATGACGAGACTTGAAGCGCTAAAATCTTACACGATCAACGGGGCGTACGCATCGTTTGAAGAAAATATTAAAGGCACATTGGAAGCAGGTAAACTTGCTGATATTACGGTTCTTTCGCAAAACCTGCTCACCGTTCCGGATGATGAAATACTTGCAACTGAAATTAAAATGACTATTGTAGGCGGAAAAGTGTTGTACGAAAATTAAGGAGTTTGTAATGACGGATAAACATGAGAAAAATCATTACTACGGAGTGCTTGCAGAATGGTACGACAGGCTTTTAGTTAACGAGCAAAAGGATGTGACTTACTATGTTGATTTAGTAAGTACACGAGGAGGTAGCGCTCTGGAATTAGCCTGCGGTACGGGCAGGTTGCTTGTTCCCGTGTTAAAGAACAGTGTTAGTATTGAAGGTATTGATATATCTCCCGAGATGCTTCAGATATGCAAACAGAAATTAGCTTTGGACGGATTGACTGCCGGGCTTTATGAAGACGACATCACAAAGTTTGAAACGGGCAAACAATACAATACTATTTTTATTTCCGGCGGGAGTTTCTGCATGATAGACAGCATTGACGATGCGATTCAATGCTTACAAAATGTTTATAACCACTTAAGTGATGACGGGCTATTCGTGCTGGACATTTTTAACCCGATTGAAGACATTACACGCGGTCTCGACGGAGTCCAGCGTTTAATAAGAACTGCCGAATCCGGCGAGCAAAAGATGTTATGCTTTAGCAGTATATTCTATGATACGCAGGAACAGTTAATGGCAGGAACTTATAAATACGAGCTTTATGAAA
>JANQLA010000576.1 GCA_028280855.1 Melioribacteraceae bacterium | reverse complement strand
GTGGGCTTCGTTCCGGAATACAGCTTCTTCGTATAAAGCAGAGTCGGGAAGATTCCAGTATACATGGTCAAGATTAGTGAATCCCTGATTTTTCAATTTAAAGTCGGAAGCAAGTTCTTTTGCTTCCTTTAGGGCCGGCGTATTGAATTCTAGGTATTTACTCATGCCCAGTCCCTCACAAGTTTTCTATCGCCTATATAAAGTTCGTTCGGCGAATTGAGGTCGAGAGCCCATTTCATTCTTTCTATTCCTTCTTTAATATCTTTTATCGAACCACAGTAGCTTAGACGCAAATGTCCTTCGAGTCCGAACTCAACACCCGGAACAGTTAACACCTGAACCTTATCAATAAGCATGTTCGAAAGTCTGGTCGAGTCTTTATCATAATAACTGAAATCAGCCAATGTATAGAACGTTCCATCTGGAGGATAAATTCTTACTCCCTCAAACGAGTTTAGATAATCCATCATAACATTTCGGTTGTTCTCAAGAGTGGCGCGTAAATTTTCAACACTAGACTGAACGCCATTGATAGCTGCAACAGCGGCTTTCTGTAGTAAAACCGAGGGGCCTGATGTTTGATGCCCCTGGATATTCGCCATAGCCTCAATCAGTTTTTGATTTGCAACAGCCCAACCAATCCTGAAGCCCGTCATAGCGTACTGTTTGGAAACCCCGTTAATCACAATTAGCTTTGAATTCTCTGACAGATCCTTTGCAAACTTATAGCAGCTTATAGGTTTTTTCCCATCAAAAATTAAACGATGGTAAATGTCATCCATTACTAGGTATATGTTTTTATCTTCGCATAAATGAACAACGTCCGCAATAAATTCCTCGGAATACATTACTCCGCTGGGATTATTCGGACTATTTATAATTATTGCTTTCGTATATGAATTTATTCTTTGTTCAATATCTTTTATACGCGGATAAAACGTTCCGTCTTCAGGAGCCACGGGAACAGGTATTCCCCCGCACAGTTTCACCATGTCTGGGTAACTTACCCAATATGGAGAAGGGAATATTACTTCTTCCTGCGGATTAAGTATGGCTTGTAAAGCAACCATTATCGCCTGCTTTGCACCGCCTGAAGCCATAACATTTTCGGGTGCTACTTTGCTCCCGTAAAATTCCTCAGTATAACGAATTACGGCTTGTTTCAAAGCAGGTATTCCGTCTGCGGGTGCATAACGGATTTCGCCCGTGTTTAGTGAAGCGGACGCAGCTAATAACGCATCCATTGGGGCTTTGCTTTTTGGTTCGCCGCCGCCCAAATGAATTACCGGATCACCTTTCTCTCGTAGTATTGCCGCCTTCTCATTTAACGCGAGAGTTGGTGAAGGACTTATTGATCTTGCAATTTGACTTAGACACATAACATAACCTTACATGATTTTATTAATAGGAAAGAGTGTTTAGAAAAGGCAATGTCTTAAATAGATTTCATTACAAAATATATTAAGATCATAAACGCCTATTTGAATTGAAAGAACATTTTACCAGAAATATATTACTTACTACCTTGTTGACATTACTCTGTCTAGTGCTTTTAATGAACGATTTTTATCTTTAACTACTACTTCGCTTATTAATCCGTATATCATTACTACAATTGGAGAAAGAGAATTAGTAAAATTGTAGCTGTCTGTTTTTACAATTAATTGACTTGACGAATGTTCCACAATCGGAGCTGTTATTGAATTTGTAATAGCTATTACTTTTACTTTTTGTTTAACGGCATATTCCGCAGCTTGAATTGTTTCCTTGGAAAAATCAGGGAACGAAAAAGCAATTAAAACATCTTTACTGTTAATATTAATTAGCTGCTCAATAAATGAAAGACCTGGTTGATTTAAATAAAACGCTTTATATCCAATACGTTGCAGCAGGTAAGAAGTAATACCCGAAAGATAGCTTGATAAACTCATGCCAACAATGTAAATACTGTTTGCCTTCCTAATATAGTCTACCGATTTATCAAGGCTCTTTTTATCGAGGTTGTTTAATGTATAATTTATATTATCAACTTCGTTCTTAGCAATTTGATTTAGAGAAAAGTTATCGTCTGATGAATCGTGGAGATGTATCTTATACTTTTCAAGGGGAGTTATGTCATTTCTTAGCTCACTAATAACTTCTTTTCTAAAAGAAGCAAAACCGTCGTAACCAAGTTTATTTGCAAACCTGATGATAGAGGCCCTACCGAGCTTAAGTTTTTCAGATAAGTCATGTATCGAATAGAACGCAATATCTTTCTGATTTTCGCTTACAAACTTTGCAATTTTTTTTTCGGTTTTTGTAAAAGTGTTTATGTTGTTTTTGATCTTATCAAAAACTAAAGATTTTTCTATCTTTTTCATTTACTTGACCACTTTAAAACTAAATCTACATATCAAAAACTACGAAAATTTATTTAAGATTATTTAATTTGATTCAAGTCTCAGTATTTTGTAAGCCCCGTTTATATCCGTAAAATACTCCATTTTTTTCCCTTTAATCAAACCGTGCCTGGAATCTGGCCCATGCATGGATTGAGGCTCAAAAATTAATCTAACCATGTTTGCTGCCAGTTGATTTACGGGGACAAAAACGTAATCATTGTAGTCTGTATGTTCGGTTACGTTTATTTTATCAACATCAAAGAATTTATCATCCGAAATCGAAATAGTATCTTCGAGAATGGTGTACCGGTAAATGCAATCTTCAGAGCTGAATTTATATGGAGTATATTTAATGTTGTGTTTGTTCAATAAGTCTATTAGCACATGATCGAACTTTTCAATTAGATAACTTTTCGGACTGGTTATATCAAGCGTAGACACAACTTTCGATTTATATGGAAATGTCATTACAGTATCTTTTTCCTTTTTAAGATCATGCAAAGTAACATTTATAGAATCAGCTCCTAGCTCGTATACAGATCTGATTGAAACCGTTTCGCCTTCTTTTGAATTCATAAGCTTGTCTCTTGCTTCACCGACCATAGTTTTTATTTCATCAACATTTTCGGCTACATGCTCAATTAATCCCAGAATATTTTCGTATTGTCCGTCTCTGCGCCTACTCAACTCTTCATTAGGCGTTCTACCATTTTTCCCTTCAATTAAAAACGAGAGAGTGTTATATATGCCAAAACTCTGGCGTCCATCGTAAACACCAGGGTTGCTGTGCCTGACAGGCTCTCCCCTGTAAAGTGCGCCAAGTATATAATTACTAAAACTAAAACCTTTCTCCTCAACGTACTCGCATATTTCCGGTAAGATTTTGTTATTGGAGTATTCAAGAATTTTCTCGTCAACATTCGGATTAGTCAATATTCCAAGCTGCTGAATATAGGTTTTAATAAAACCGTAATTGAGCCACCCCTTCCTGTAAAAGTATGTTTCGTGAACATCGAGTGTAACTTCGGGAAGAAACTTATGGAAAAGCTTATGCAATCCGACAGTTTCAGGATTAGCCAGATTCGTATGGGTTCTATTTAAATCCAAATCGTTGTAGGAGCGCCTTTGTCCAAGTTCGCCCCCGTCTGGATTTACCTGCGGAACAATTATTAAGTCAATGTTGCTTAAAAATTGGTTTAAATTTCCATCTGCAAATTCTTTTATTAATACTAATAAAGCTTCTTTACCGGACGGTTCGTTCCCATGTTGCGAGGCAAAAATTAAAAATTTTAGTTTTCCTGTATCCTGTATACCATTTTCCGAAATCGTAACATAAGGTATCCTTCTGCCTTGGAACGAATTTGCCATCCAGTCTAAAGAAATAATTGGAGAGGCTTCCGATACCTTTTGTAAAAACTCTACATAAGTATTGTAGCTTGTCGGTTCTTTCAGGTCTGAAGATAAATACCCGCTGTAGCTCTGACTTAAAACGCTTGTGGAAACTGCAAATAGTAATAATAGTATTTGGAATTTTCTCATAATAGATTTTTAATGGATTTGATTGAATAATAATTCTGCGGCCTTTCTCGACATTTGTTTATTATTATGAGCTACGCCTTCAACAAAAACCATTTCCCAATTAAATTCCAAACCCTTTTTAGCAGCAAACTCTTTTGATTGATTAAAGAAATTTTGTCCTCTCTCAAACCTATGTGCGCCCTGCAGCATGGCTTCGGGCGTAATTCGAAGATGTCTGTGTTTTGGATCGTTGTCATCAGTACCGAGTAAAACAACGAAATTCTTTTCAAACACTTTAGCTAAGTTTTCCACTTTTAACTCAGTACCTTTAATTCCGTAAGGGTATATATCATCTGGCTTAATCATAGTGTACCAGCCGGCATTTGCGCAAATAGCTTTAATACAACGCGCGTCAGGGGTAAAAAGAACAAAACGATGCACAAACTGCGAACCGGCTGAATGCCCGTACATATAATATCCGTCGGAATTATTCCCTGTTTCTTTTTTTACTAAATCGAATATCGGTTCAATTAAAGAAAACGCCCATTGCGATTTTGGCTTTGTGCCGAGAATGGAATCATTTATAGCCATGCTAAACATATTGCCCATATTGTAATCCTGGTCTAAAGGAAACACGGCTTCTGAAAATTCAGGAACTACAAGCAATGAATTAAGTCTTTCAGCATGTTCATTCCATTGGTCGCGGTAATCATCGGAATTTCTACTTACGCCATGATGAACAAATAAAACCGGTGAGTCATTTGTATAATTGGCCGGTACGTAATAATATACATTAATAGACTTGCCGTTTATCAATTCCGGATTGTTAAAGACAAAGCTTCCTTTCCCTTGATTAATTATTTTTGATTGTCCGAAATTGACTGCGGTTAATAAGGTTAAAAGAATTACAAATAAAGAGGCAACAACTTTGAAAACTTTCATGCATAGTACCTTATTTAAGTAAGATTAATTTTTTTGTGCCGGTGAAACTACCGGCTTGTATACTGTAAAAATATATTCCGCTGGACAACCCGCCGCCAACAGAAGCTGCGTCAAAATCGACGCTATGCCTGCCTGCGCCCTTATATTCATTGACTAAAGTTGCGACCAACCGGCCAAGCATATCATAAACATTTAAAGTTACATGCGTCTGGTTCGTAAATCCTGAAACACCGGCAGACAAGTTTGTATGCCTGGCAGGTATATTATATTCAATTTTTGTTATAGGATTAAAAGGGTTGGGATAATTCTGGTAAAGCACAAAATCACTGGGAGAAATTGATTCATCATTATTTACCGATGTAACATTTAATAAAAATTCCTGGGCAGTAGGAGCCATCTCTCTACTATTGTGCCCCGCGCCTTGTACATCAAATAATTTCCACCTGGTAGTTGGGTCTGCTTCGAGAGCCTTGTTATAAAAATACAAAGCTCTTTCAAACCTGTTCCGGCCTTGCTCATCTGATAATGGATGAGTGTTTAAATTGCTGTCTCTAATAATATCATCGGTACCTCTCATAATAATTAAATTACGGTATGTATAATCAAAGACACCCTCCTCGTCAAAATCTAACTCGGAGTTTTGTAATCCCCATGGATATTGAATTTCTAAATCAGGCGCTGTATACCAGCCGGCATTAGCAGCAATCGCATATTCAATATTTGGATCGGGACAAAAAAGCATCATTCGATGAATAAACTGAGCCCCTGCTGAATGACCCCAAATGCTATACGCTGAATCCTGCAACCCAAAGCCATCAACAATTTCCCTGCGAATATCCTGAATTACATTAAACGACCAATTTTCCTTCGGCTGCAATTGCGAATAATTACTATTTGTAAACATATTGCCGAGGTTATACCTTAATGAGCCCGACCAATTCCCCTTGTCGAACTCGGGCGCTATAGCAATATAGTCGTTCTCATTCGCAAATGATTTCCAGGTTTCTACGTAGCTATCGGCGGTTCGGTTTGTTCCATGCATAATCATTATCAATTTGGTATCAGGGTTTAACGATTGAGGCACAATAATATGTACAAACATTTCTTTAGATGGATTAGAATTTGTGTTAAACAAATACAGCTGTCTTATTGACCTGTTAAACGCCTGGTATTCAACGGAGTCCACGGGGTCGTTTTGAGAAGCGTAAACTCTGAAATAAGTGAGTTTGCCGGGAACCTTAGTAAATATGAATTGAGCAGTATCACCGGTTGCGGTTTGATTATTTTCCTGGATCGATCGCGATTTATCGTTTTCATCAATAAGTATTCTGCTCACCGTCCAATTAATTTCTCCGTCGGCAGAGCGTTCGCTTAGAGTTAACGTGTAAATGCCGTCGAGAAGAAGAGCCGGACGATTTTCTATTTCAATAGCAAAGTTCGGGTAGGTGAGTACTATTATTAATAAAAGCGTTGAAAAGTAGCTTTTCATTTATCGTCCGGCTCCTTAAGCGGTAATTTAATTTATAATTTTAATCCAACTGAAAAAGTATGAACGGCATCAAATAAACCGAATTCCGAATAAGCATAGTCAAATTTAGCTGAGTAGTTAAAAGCGCTTAAATTAAGACCTGCGCCAAATGTTAATCCTTCTTCATCCGTATTTAATCTATAGCCGGAACGTACAAAGAATGTATTATGAAATCCGTACTCCAACCCAGCGCTATAGTTTTCAAAATTTTCATTTAAGTGAATAGCGTCGACTGCAAGTACGATATCTGAATTAGGTATTTGAAAAGGCGCGTTAATCCCAACCAAAGGCATTGCAATTGAAGCCCTGTAGCTTACAGGCAAGCTATATTTTTCAGTCTGAAGTTCTGTTTCAACAAGAGGATTTGAAACGCTTTCCAAATCCTGGTCGAAAGTTCTTATTAAATCACTGCCGCTCATTTGCATTTCAGGCCCGAAGTTTTGGAACGACAAGCCGAGCGTCATACCGTAATAACCGGTGTGTAATAGTATCCCAAAGTCAACTGCAAATGTCTCCGCACTGGTGTTCCAAATGCGTTGATTAACATATTTCACATTTAACCCAACACTAATATCTTCAATAAGGTACCTGGCGTAAGAAACTCCAACGCTGATATCGGTTGCATCAAAAAAAGTTCCTGTTCCCCTGGGATTACTTATGGTAGTACGTTCAATGTCACCGGAAGAAAGTGTAATGGCATTTATTCCAACCGAACTTTGTTCATCAATAGGCACGACCAGTCCAAAATAGTTATGATCAATTTCGGCAATCCACTGAGAATGGCTTGCATAAATTTCGAACGAATTTACATTGGCAATTCCCGAAGGATTCCAATACATTGAAGTAGCGTCATCGGCAATTGAAGCAAATGAACTTCCCATTGAGATAGCTCTTGCACCTACAGGAATCTTTAAAAACTGCGCTGCAGATGTGCCCACCTTGCTGAATCCTTGACCGTTTAATAACCCCATGGTAAATATCAGGTTAAAAATAATTGATAGAGTAAATATTTTTTTCATTACTAAACCTTCTACTTAATAATTGCAAATTTGCCTGTTTTACTTTCACCAACAGGGGTCTTTATATGATAAATGTACAACCCGTAAGCAATTTCAACTCCCGATTCGTTGGTAAGATTCCAATCCACGTCCCCTGTTCCGTTATCATGATATATCTTTTTAACCAGCTCGCCCCTGGTAGTATAAATTGAAATAGTGCATTCGGCGGGTAAAAACATAAATCGAATTCGCCTGTTGTTCTCAAGCTGTTCCCAGGCGGCGTTTACAAGAAACGGGTTCGGTACAACTCTAACTTCATCTAAACCGCTCCGGGTAACTGATGGGGAGTTATCAATTTGCGGAGCAATTAAACTTACCTTAAAAGTGTCGGCCGTACTTAGTTGGCTTGAGCTTTTCATTGTGAAAACATCTCCATCGCCTGGAGAACGGGCGTCATTGCCAACCGTATCAATTGTAATAGAGTAATACCAGTTGAGAAGAGAAAATATTCCAAGCGTATCGCCTCTTGGTTCGTATTTGGAGTTAACAATTCTGATTTCTTCGGAAAAATCGAATTCGTTGTTGTTGTTTTTATCTATCAGTATTGCGTTAACCTGGGACTGTTTCTTTTCAAGAGTCGTGTTCCAAATTTCAAAAGGAAGTTTATGCTTGCTTAGCATCGGTTGGTTTTGACCCGTTAAATCCGCAGCAAACGAGCCTTCCGGTCTAAACCTGAATTGATAGTCCGCGCCCTGGGAGTTTAAATCGGCAATACCATTGGTCGTTAACACATCAACATACCAGTTATAATCAGGGTGGGTATTTTCTTCGCCGTTTACATCGTTACCGTTATTGTCCAATATGCTTTTAACTTCTCCCGTATTCTCGTCACCCACAATTGCAACTCTAAAGCCTTCGGTAGAAACCATTTCATCAGATGAAAAAGGAGCCGTTGCAACTTTATCATTAGTTGAGTTATTAATTACATAAAACGAATCTGCAGGGGATGCGTTAAATGCTATAAGGTAATCATCGCCGGTAAGCTCGGTAGGATTAATTATTTCTATAGTAATCTCACCGTTTCCCGTTGTCGATAATTGTTCAATTGTCGAACTCCCCGTCAGGTATCCTATTGGATTTGATCTCGGGGTTACATCAACAAGATTATTATCGGCAGCCGTTGTTCCTCTTGCCGATTCAAGGGATTCGATTTGACTTTCCTCCGAGCCGGAATCATAAGCAGTAATAGTGTAACTGTAATTTACCCCGTTCATTACGCTTGAGTCTACAAAGGTGTGAACTATACCTGTATTGGTACCGAGAAAATTGAAGCTATTTACAGGGTCGGTACCTTGAATAGTATTATCTTTATCGAACTGTACAAGGGGAACATAACCGACTAAATTCGCTTGGTTGTCTGTAATCCTTTCACCCCAGGTTGAACCCTGGTCCTGGCTCCTGTAGATTTTATAGCCTTCAAAGTCCTTCTCTTTGCTTGATGGATCAATAGTGTTTACGGCAATGTCGTCCCAATAAAGAGTAACTCTATTTTCACCTGCAACAGCGTTTAATGTAGGAGATGGGGGCGCCGAAGGTCCTACAAAATCGTTTAAATAAAGTGTTTGGGCAGTAGCAAAATTTCCCTGAAGGTCTTCAAGGTCCTTCCCGAATCCAAAAGCCATGGTAGCGGTAACTGATTCTCCCGGCAGAAGTGTAAACGGGCCGGTGGTTACGAACATAGTCCAATTTTGAACACCGGGAGTTTTACCGGGCTCTGTTAAGCTGAAGTCGTCGAATTTCACATCCGGGCCGTGAAAATAGTTTGAAGCGGTAATATTAGGATCATCCGGGTTGCTCGTCATTACCGGCCACATTTGGGTATCGTCTGCCGGCGTAACGCTGCCTGACAAGTCTCTGAAAAAATGACCGTCGGTAATTCCTAAATCGAACGGGGTTCCTAATACAGCCATTCCGGTATATCCTTCTTCGATATTTCCAGGGTCAGGGCCGTCAAAATCATATTGATAGAAAACGTTATCGTAGCCGTTCTCATTTATTCCGCTATTGTGACTACCGTAAACCTCATCGCCTGAATCACCGAATTGAAAGTCAACGTAATAACCCCACCAGCAACTATCTAAAGTTTGGTCGCTATTATTAGTGATTGTGAAATCGTAAAAATGGAAATCCTGGGCGAACCTTCTTCCGTAAGAGTATGCCTGTAATTCAAGGATCATTCCTATTGGAACTGAAGGCAGCTGAGCGTTATGATCGGTAGATATGGCATAAACTTCCCTGTCTGCTGCAAATTCGCCGGGTATTTCCTGCCCGAAAGTCGGAGATTCCGGATCAACATCTTTCCTGAATTTACCAGGCCAAAATCTCCAGACGTTTTTATCTGCATCGTAAAAAGCGCCTTTACTATCGACTAATTGCTTATTAGCATCTGATAAAGAAGCATAGGCGCTGGTAGGTGCCTCTATCCAATTATCATTATCGTCAAAGAATCCTTTTGGCCAGGTAAGAGGTATATCGCTATGAGCCAGGCGAGGCGCGCCGTCGGGCGCCAGTAAATTTTCCGGTTGATCATCCGCATGATATTGGCCAAGAGCTCCCGGCGGAGCTTGCCAATCTTCATTTCTAAACCGGCTGTAGGCATCCAGTACATTTCCTTTATGACCAAATAGAACGCTTACATCATCTGTAGCATTGGTACCATCAAGTTGAGCGACACCTTTACTTTTAGGCCATCTGAAATTGTATATCAGGTTTTGATAATATGTATCGGATATAATACCTTGATTACCTATTACGTTTAAAATTTCTCCCTTATCCAAAACACCAAACGCATCATCTTCTGAAGTATTAACTTTTGCAAGTTTTCCGTTTTCACCCGGATCACTCTCTTGCGAGAATATGATTGATGAACTGGCAATTAGAAGAACGGTTAGAATTTTTTTCATTTGAAAAAGTCACTCCGGTTATTAATAACTATACCTTTATTGCTATGTAACTTAGA
>JANQLA010000552.1 GCA_028280855.1 Melioribacteraceae bacterium | reverse complement strand
CCCGTTTTTTCGTTATACGCTATAATGGCTTTTGGTCTGGCGCCGCCCGCTGATGTACCGATCTTCAGTATATCCATTATAGCCTTTTCATCACCTTGCCCAATTTCTGCTTCGAACTTCTTACGCGTTTCGAGCATCTTGCGGGCAATGTCAACAAGACTATCTACCTCAACCTGGAAAGTTCTTTTCGTGGGTTTATCGTATGCAGGTTCAAACTCCAAAGCGCCCATGCCGCGCGTGCCTATAAAACAAAGCTGTTCAACCGGGTTCATACTATCCGGTCCGCGTCCGTTTCGGGCAAGCCAACTGTTAATAAGTTGATTACCGTACCTGTCCGGCAGAACATCGGCTAATAAACCCGGCAATCCTTTGAACACATCGTACTCGCTGTTTCTTTTTGTTCGTAAATCGGGAAAGGAAAATATTCTGCTGCCCGAATCCATGGGCATCATTAACGGGGATAGATTCCAGCCGTTGCGGATGAAATTCGGTTCGTATTCAAATGAAGCATATCTCCTCTCATCATTCCAGGAAACCGCGCCGATTGTTTGTCCCCAAATTTTGACAAATGCTGTTTTAGTAACTACCATTCCGCCCCATCGTCATTTGCTGTTTGATTACCCAACTTGTTACTCGCTCGCTGTCGTTTTCGTTTTTCAAGCTTTGCAAGTTCAATCGGGCTGATCTCCTCTCCAATATTGAATGCATTGAATACTTGCAGCAGTTTCAAGGCCCTGAGGATTTGAATAAGCGAAGTAAGTGAAACAGGCTCACCTTTTTCTATCTGGTTGATCGTCCAACGGTTTACACCAGCTTCTTCGGCAATTTTTAACTGGGTTTTATTCTGAGCCAATCGCTCGTGTTTGAGGTATTCCCCTATCGCTGCGATAATGGTCTTATCACTCATCGAAGCCCATTGAGTGTTGGTATTCTCCATCACTAATACTCTTATATTATTATAATGTTGGTAATTACCGGCAAAATTAAGAACCAACATGCTATTTGTCAAGAAAATAATCATGTATGTTGGCTTATGCCAACATTATATTAAATAAAGGGTTTTAATGTTGGTATTTGCCGTCAACTAAAAATTAAATATCTTAAATCAAGTAAGAACCGAGAAATGTATTAAAAACTTCTGCAACATCTGAGCAGCATTTTACACTAGAGCTAAATAAGCTACAAAAACGACTTATCTCACATATCTTAACACTTTGCCAAGGATGGAGAATCGTCTTCCTTTTTCAAAAAAACCTAAGCAATCTTTGAAGTTTCAAGGCAGAAATATTCTCTTGTATAACTTCGCATAATTTTACGGCTTCAAAATACTGTACTTTAAGCCTCTGTTTACTGTTACTTGTTCAAGCTATGTAGAATATATCTTCATAAGCTAAATGTGTATAAGGAAGAACTGCATTAATGTTGATCAATAGAAATTTATATCGATAGACAAAACTGTCTGCATTTTTATCGATCTTTCCAAATTATCGGCTATATAAAGGTTTGAGAGAAATTGCATTTTTAGAAATATTATACGGTTTGTAAAATCCTTATTAACTATTTTTGATATTCACTGTTAATAATTGTAAGAACAAGATGAATTATATAATAAGTATTCTGATCGGTTACTTACTCGGCTCTATCCCTACAGCTTATTTGATAGTTAAACAATCAAAACAAATTGACATTTCGCAGAACGGAAGCAAAAACATTGGCGCCCTTAATTCTTATGAAGTAAGCAAATCAAAACTTATCGGTATAACCGTTCTTTTAATAGATTTTGCTAAAGGAGCTGCAAGCGCACTATTCACAGCCCTACTATTTGGCGAGTCCTTCGAGTTACAAACGTTAGCTGTTACCTTTGCCGTATTTTCCCACTGCTACTCACCCTGGTTAAAATTTAAAGGCGGCCGGGGATTGGCAACCGCCGCGGGCGGGGCATCTTTTGTAGTGCCAATAATACTTATCCTTTGGCTAGTCATTTGGTTAATATCTTTTGCTTTTCGGAGGAACATTCATTTCTCCAATGTAGTAGCTACTATCCTGGTGGGCGCTTTGGCATTCTCTTCGGCGGATGTTATAAACTCGGCAGCCTGGTTAACAGATCCTCCCGCTGAAACTAATTTGCTTTTTGCATTGTTAACTTGTGCCATGATGTTAATTATTTTAAGCAGGCACATCGAGCCAATAAAAGAATATTTCAGGAATCAGAGAAATAATATTCGGAGTTCGGAAAAATGAGTAAAGTAAAAATCGCCGTTCTTTCATCGTTGTTAACCCTGGTCATAGTTTCGGTTACATTCGCCTTCTTTCTTTCACAAGAGAAAGAATTAATCAATCCGATGCAGTCAACAGAAAAAGTTCATTCACCTGGCTCACACCAGTTAGTAAACCTTGACGAACGTGATACTGCAAACCAGGAGCTATGGAATCAACGCAGAAATATAATAACGCAGACAGTTCAAAATGTTAGTCCGGCAGTGGTTGGTATTAATGTTAAAGAAATACGTCAATACAGATCACCGTGGAGTAATGACCCCTTCTGGCGCCAGTTTTTCGGAAGCGGAATTTATAACCGAACCGTTCAGGGTGTTGGATCGGGGGTTTTAATTTCATCCGACGGGTACATACTTACCAATGATCATGTTGCCGGAACAGCGGATGAAATTGTTGTTACACTTACGGACGGTACGCAATATAAGGCAGAAATAGTCGGCACTGACCTCACAACTGATATCTGCTTATTAAAAATTGAAGAAAATGATTTACCGTTTGTAAAATTCGGCAATAGCGATGAAATAATTATTGGCGAATGGTCAATTGCAGTCGGAAACCCGTTCGGGCTTTTCAGCATGACGGATAATCCAACTGTTACGGTTGGAGTTATTAGCGCACTCGGAATGAACCTCAATCCGTTAAACGGCCGTTATTATATGAATATGATTCAAACGGACGCATCGATAAACCAAGGCAATTCGGGGGGTCCGCTTGTTAACAGCGTAGGTGAAATGATTGGGATGAATACTATTATTTACACTGCACAAGGATCTTCGGGTAACGTAGGCGTTGGCTTTGCGATTCCGGCAAATAAAATTAAAAAAATAGTAGAGGAATTGAAAACCAGTGGTGAGTTCGATAGAAACTATTGGACGGGACTGCGCATACAGGACATCGATGAAGGTATTGCGGATTATTTTTCTCTGTCGCGCGCCCGTGGAGTATTAGTACGCGAAGTTGAAAATAATTCCCCCGGTGAGGATGCAGGAATACGTGAGTACGATATTATAACAAATGTTGGAAATTTCCGCGTTGATAATTCAGAGGTACTGCAAGGTATTCTCAAAGACTACAAGGCAGGTGAAACAGTAGCATTCACTATTCTAAGAGACGGCGATTTTATAAATAAAACTATGAAGTTGGAGAAGCAATGATACCCAGATATACCCGCCCTGAAATGGGTAAAATTTTTGAAGATGAATTTAAATTTTCTACATGGTTGAAAATAGAGATACTAGCCTGCGAAGCGCGTGCCCAACTTGGTGAAATACCTGACGGAGATTTAGCTGTTATAAAAAATAAGGCTGATTTTGACGTTCAACGAATACTACAAATTGAAGAGACAACAAAGCACGATGTAATAGCCTTTTTGACAAACGTTGCAGAGTATGTTGGTCCTGAATCACGACATATCCATTACGGTATGACAAGCTCAGATATACTCGATACTACTTTGGCTTACCAGATGAAAAACGCCGGTGAAATTTTACTCTCCCAGTTAAAGGAGCTTAAAGATGCATTGAAGGCACGCGCACTTGAACACAAGCATACCGTGTGCATAGGACGAAGCCATGGAATACATGCAGAACCAACGTCTATGGGATTAAAGTTCGCGCTTTGGTATGAAGAATGCAAACGTAACATTGATCGCCTGCAACGCGGTGTAGAAGTTGTTTCAGTAGGTCAGATTTCAGGCGCGGTTGGCACGTTTGAGCACCTTACACCGAAGGTTGAGGAATACGTATGTGATAAAATGGGACTGAAACCGGCATCCGTTTCTACACAGGT
>JANQLA010000516.1 GCA_028280855.1 Melioribacteraceae bacterium | reverse complement strand
AGAATTTTCAAGACTTGTGTCGGGATCCCATACTCCATCCGGATTTCCGCCTTGATCAGCTGACTTTTCTATAAAACCAACTGCAAGTTGTCTGGATTCACCAACAATCGGATCTTCAATCCAAGCCGTAAATGGAACATCAACAAATCCTTCTCCTAATTTACCCACCGTTCCCTTACCCGCAGTATCGGTTTCGGTTACAGCTTCTGCAAAAAGAAACCTTCTTTTACTTGAAACGGGGCCTCCAACAAAACCATTAAGATACCTGTATGCTTTACCACCGCCATCAAATCTCAATTCAACTTTTTTAAGATTGTTTGAAGTTGTAAATGAACTCAACTTTCCTCCTACTTCAGGTAGTGTAAGAGGAACTCTCCTATTACTCTCCAAATTATATTCGGTATCATTAGGCATATAGAAGAAATTAGTAGTATCGTCTTTAAACCACTTCGTTGCTGTCTCTGCGACCATTTCAGAAGGTGCTGGCGTTATTTGAGAAATTTTCATTAAAATACCGTCAACAACACTATAGGCAATTTCTGGGCTTTCGTAAAGATATTGTTGCATAGAATCGAGCAATACTTCATTAGTAGTGACATTTTTTAAAGTCCAGAAAGGGGTGTATTGCCCTACATCGGAATTATCTATTGTAAAAGTAATTTGATAGGTTTCACCAGTTAAATCAGGTTTATTAATGACATCATAGGTAACTTGGCCGTTTGAAGCTCCTTGAATTCTATTTGTTGGAACTAATTCTTGCACTGGAGGTGCATATATATCCTCACCAACAATAATGCCGGCTTGCCCTTCTTGACCAGCTATAATTTTTTCAATATTTTCAGCGTTTTGGACAAATGATTCCAAGGTAAGGAAATAATCACCCGTTGCGCCTTCTCCAAGAGTACCGTCATCTCTGTTTAGCAAAGCATAATGATTAATTGCGTAGGTAACAATTGAGAAGTAGTACGGTTTACCCTTTACTAAAGGTCCTCCAGTAAAAGGATCCTCAGTAATTCTAAGCCTAATTTTTCCTTTCGCAGGATCAGAATATAATTCATAGTCAATGGAATTTTCTGATTTTGAATAAAGTAAGTCTAAACCGCCTGTATCTCCATTTTCCAAAAAGATATTTTCCACTGCATTATCAAGATCATATGCTGTGTATAACTTACGGTTAGGTTCATTATCCACTGTTTGTAAAGTTGAATTCTGCCTATAAGCATAAACCAAGAAACCTTCAAATTGGTTATTCCATGCATCAGTACTATCCTTAAAAGATACAGCTTTTTCAGTTTCCCAAGTAATATCAATAAAAGTATCTGATGTTTCAACAACGGGCACCACACTAGGTGGAGTGTTTGGAGCTAAAAAGTTTCCGTCATAAATAAACTGCGCTCCATCATCAATTTCTCTGGCTTTAGTAATTGAAGAAAGTGCATCTTCTCCTTGACCTATTACGTAGGCAACTGTAATCTCATTTTCAACACCTTTTTCTAATGTGAAAGGTCCGGTGTTGCTCATCATCCTTTGATCTGCGCTAACACTATTTAACCAACCTTCACCAGTAACTGGGTCGCCGCTATACCAAAAATGTTCATCAATTGTTGAACAGTCAACTCCACCAACTACTTCCCCCCTTGTCCAAGAACATGGATCCAGGAAATCACCACTTCTGGTTGCGCCCAACATGTAGAACCTTGCTTCTTCTTTGTTATTTGGATCATCTATTTCATCTAGCTCATAAGAATATTGAACAAAAGATGTAACATCTAGATTTCTTGCACCTGGAAATTCGGCAATACCTATCGTTTGACCCCTTGAACTATATGCTGTATCGAGAGCAACATCAACATCAGGATCATAAACACCATTGCCATTCAAATCTTCGTAAGTTTCACCGGCTATATAAGATCTAGGTCCTGAAAAAAAGTCAATCATGAAACAAGGTGGACTTGCTCCCCAAACATCATCTTCGCCCTCATTATAAGTAAAACCCGCATTCCTTGCTCTGTCAAGACCAATTAAATCATCCGAATACTCTCCCAAATCAGGATCAGCCCAAACCCCAAAATAAACACTATCTAAACGTTCTGCTTCACCCTCATTACCAAGTCCTACATATTTGAATCGGTAGCGAACAAAAACAATATTTCCTAAAGAGCCTGATGAAGAAAATGCAAATGCACTTTGTCTTATTTCCATACCAATAGGATCTACAGTTGCCCAACGACTTCCGGCTTCAGCATCATTATAAACTGTCCATACCATTTCATCGCCAATAAGGTCTGGTCTATCTTCATCAAAATCCCATTCACCATTTCCATTAAGATCCCTTGGATCATAGGTACCATCATTATTGCCGTCGTAAAAATCGGCACCAAGATCAACTGCATCTTTCCAGTCTTGCCATGCTTGGCCAAACGGTTCATCATCGGATCGAAGTACATAAATTTGCGCACGACTGTCTGTTGGTCCGTATTCAACTGTTCCATGAATATAATCTTCAACAAGAGAAGCAGAAGCAACTGCATTCGCCCATAACTGACCATTAGCATAGCCGCTTAAAAAGAAACCGCTAGAAAAAAGGAAATTATCTCCATCTGAACCGGGATATCTGCCATCCGAACCCGTAGGGGCCACATTCACAGCAGCAATAATACCCTTTCTACTCATTGGAAGATAAATGTTGTTGATTTGCATAGCATATGCATCTCCTTTTTTACCACCTTCATTAGTAGAAGAAATTTTATAGACTTTATTCTTTGATTTTTTGATTCCCTTCGGATTATCAGTAGAATATAAAACTGTCGATAATCCAAAAATTAGAATCATACTCAAAAAGAGTGATTTGATTAATTTATTTTTCATAACTTTACCTTAAATTAAATTGCTAAAACTACTCAATAATTATAATTACAGAGTTGAAAAGTTCAATTTTGCTCCGATTCTTATAAGTCTCGGAATACCATAATTCAGAGGAGTATTTTCCCAAGTATTATAGTCTTGAACGTAAGCTTCGCCTCCGAGTTTAGCATCGGCTTGACCTTCACTAGTTAATAAGTAGCCTGTTGTTTTAGCATTACCGCTTGATTGCCAAACATCTACTATGTTTTCTGTATCTAACAAATTCTCTATCCACAAGAAGGGCGATATAGTAATTCCAGCGAAATTAAATTCTTTCTCCAATCTCATGTCTATTCTAAAATTCCCAGGCCCGGACGAACTGTTTACGTAGCCTTTTGTCTCTCCCCAGTTAGCAGAACCGGACAAAAGATTCATCCACAAAAGAGGTGTATATGGGCGTCCACTATTAAAAGAAATAAGGAAATTGGCATTAAATCTTTCAAACAATCCTAATTCACCTTCCGGCACCGAAAAATCAATGTTAACAGTTCCGGTATGAGTTTGGTCAAAATTAAGCGGGGCAATAACTTTTGGAGCAAGCCCGTCATCATTCCTAAATACGGCGGTAAAACTTGAATTAGTTGATGATCCTGTTCCTTCTGCAATTGAAAAAGTATACTGGGCAGAAACGCTAAAATAGCTCAAACGAGTTAGGTCAAAGGAAAGAGCAAAACCTTTAGTTGTGCCAAAATCGGAATTATTTGGAGTAATAGCGTTAATAATTTCACCACCTTCAGTACGCTGGTATTGCATATTTTGAACATTGACTAAGCCTTTAATATTTTTATAAAAAGCAGTAATATTAAGAGCGGCGTTATTTCCAAGAAGTTGACGGAATCCCACTTCATATTGTGTTGTTTCTTCAGAATCTAGCGAAGGATTTAAGGCATTTTGAGGTGCCATATTCGTATATTGTATCCAATCGTATGGTCCAGCATAAACATTACTTAATTGTGGAGCTTGAATAAACTTCCCGTATTGAGCATGAAAAACTGTTGATTCAGTAACAGGGAAACCAATTCCGATTCTGGGAGAAAACTTTACATCTGCATCTCTTTGCTCGAAGTCATCTTCATCAAAACGAGAAGGGTCAGAACCACCCGCATAAGGTAACTCAGGATTAATCAATTCATAGGAATTTATATCGAAATAGTCCATCCTAAGACCAACATTAAGTACTAAGTCTTCTAATTCGTACCTGTCCTGTAAATATGCATAAGCTAATACTGGTGTTCTAGGTCTTTGAAGTTTGTTAGCAAAATCGGAATCGACATGATTTAGTCCAGTCAGATCGTATCCATACACACTCGGTTCCATATCTATCAAAACTTCTTCAACCGTTTCATCACCATCTCTTAGATCAACAAAAAGCTGATGCATGTTACCTTCACCATAATAACGTAAAGTATTAAAAGAAATACCAGCTCCAAATTCCAATAAATGGTTATCAATTTGTGAAGTAAAGTCGAAATCGGCAATAAAGGCATCTTCTTCTTGTCTAACGAAATCCCCAGATGAAAATCCGTAGCGATAAAAAATCGCTGGTTGATCATCGTAAAATTCCTTAGTACGACCATCTTCCAAAACATTGACGCCAAATTTCTCAAACCAAATATCGGGATCTCCATACGCTAATAAATCATCTATACTTTCAGGTTCGCCCAGCATTGGTTGAAATTGTTTATAATCATATTGTCTGAAACCAAAATTTAAGTTCCAAAACGTGTTTGCTGAAATAGTCTGTGAAACTCTTCCCCCAATCGACATATTTTCGTCGATTTCTTTATCAAGAAACTGAGAATTATGTTTAATATATCTAGTTAAATTACTGAATTTAGTGCCAGGCCCTTGGCGAGACTCTCTTCTATTTCCAATAAAGCTGAGACTAACCTTCCAATCACCAAAAAGATGATTTGTTCTTGCAGAGTAACGCCAAACACCGGCACTATTGTTTGGTGTAGTTGCAAACGATTCACCCGTACTTTCAAATTCCCATGGCACTGCGCGCGGGTCTGCATCAGCAAACCATCCCCTTTCAACAGAGGCGAAGAAAGTGTGATTTTTTATACCGGGAATAATTGGACCGCCAATAGTACCTGAATAAAGATTATAACCATAATCATCGGTATATTCTGATGTCATTCCTTCAGCAAAAAAAGTGTATCGAGGATTTCCACTTCTTGTTGTTATGTTAATTATACCGGACTGAGCTTGGCCGTATTTAGCTTCATAACCACCGACTTGAAAAGACATTTGTTCAATAGCATTATTAGAAACTTGTGCCTCGTTGTTACCTAAATATAAATTGTTCTGAGGAACGCCGTCAATAATATAAAGAACTTCGGTACTTCTACCACCTCGAACGTTAATTGCAGCGTTTCCATCAACACCACCACTTCCTTCCTGAATAACAACACCGGACTGTAGCGAAGCAACATTTGCAATCCCCCTGACGGGAAGTTTGGATATCTCCTCTGAGTCAACTACTTTTACGGTATTGGTAGCTTTCTCCTCAAAGAATTTTTCATCAGTAACAACAATCTCCTCGAGATCAATTCCAAGGCTTAAAGCTTCATTTAATTCATAAGTTATACCGGATACAATTCTTACACCAGTAATTGTTTTTGTACTGTAACCGACAAAACTTATCCTGACATCGTAGGTACCGGGTGTAATGTTTAGTATAAA
>JANQLA010000484.1 GCA_028280855.1 Melioribacteraceae bacterium | reverse complement strand
GCTCAGGAAAATATTATTAATGCCCTGCCCTATTCAAGAAAGATAGAAGAAGTACTGAACAATTTATTGCATATTGAAAAAAATTACTCGCATGTTTTGCTGCAAAGCAGGGAAGTTAAAAAGTTAGGCATTGTTGTATTGACTTCGGATAGAGGCTTATGCGGCGGTTTTAATATGAATGCCATCAGAGCTACAGAGGATTTGATAAAAGAAAAGTATTACGACTACCAGAAGTCAGGTAATTTGGAATTGTACTGTATCGGTAAAAAAGGTTACGACTATTTTATTAAACACGAATATAATGTCGCCGATAAACATCTTGGAATTTTCACAGAACTTAAGTTTGATTTTGCAAGCTCGCTTGTCGCGGGATTGAGATCAAAATTTATTTCCGGAGAACTTGATAAGGTGGTAGTTGTTCACAATGAGTTTAAATCTGTAGCACAGCAAAACTTAATTGTGAAAGATCTTTTACCGATTACGCCAAGTTCCGAAGGAACGGAGATAAGCGCCGAGTATATTTACGAGCCCGACAAAGTGAGCATAATAAGTTCGTTACTTCCCAAGTACTTGAATGCACAACTGTGGACAATGTTGTTAAATTCCTATGCAGCCGAACTAGGTGCAAGGATGACTGCAATGGATATGGCAACGGAAAATGCCAAAGAGATGATAAGAACTTTGCAAATAACTTATAATAAAGAAAGACAAGCTTCAATAACCGGTGAAATTTTGGAAATTGTTTCGGGCGCCAATGCGCTTAAGGAAGCTTAATTAATTGGATTTGAACTTATAATTTTGTTATTTTCTAACAAATTTAAGGTACTATGCTTGAAGACCTGACCCTAAAATTAGATAAAGCCTTAAAAAAGATTACCGGACAGGGTAGGCTTACAGAGCAAAATATTTCGGATACTTTAAGAGAAATTAGACGTGTTCTTTTAGATGCTGACGTAAACTACAAGGTTGCTAAAAAGTTTATCGAAGATGTTAAGGCAAAGGCGCTTGGCCAGGAGGTGCTTGCTTCGGTTACTCCCGGTCAGCTTATCACAAAAATTATTTTTGATGAGTTGACTCAATTAATGGGTGGCACGAACTCCGAGCTTACACTGAACCCCTCTGGTCCAACAATAATTTTAATGGTTGGTCTGCAGGGTTCGGGTAAAACAACATTCAGTGGTAAGCTTGCCCGGTACTTAAAAGCAAAGAACAGAAGCGTACTTTTGACCGCAGCAGATGTTTACAGGCCGGCGGCAATTGATCAGCTTAAGACATTGGGTAAAAGTATTAATGTTCCTGTATTCTCAATCGACGGTTCAAAAGATGCCGTAAAAATTGCTTCCGATTCGGTTGAGTATGCAAAAAATAACGGGTTTAATACTGTTCTAATAGATACTGCCGGACGTCTGCACGTTGACGATGAATTGATGGACGAAGTGAAATCCATTAAAGTTAAGGTCAATCCGTCAGAGATTCTATTTGTTGTTGATTCAATGACGGGGCAGGACGCGGTAAACTCGGCAAAAGCATTTCACGATAGTGTCAATTTTGACGGGGTTGTTCTTACAAAACTTGACGGCGATACACGAGGCGGTTGTGCGCTTTCCATCAGGGCTGTGGTTGAAAAACCTATTAAGTTCATTAGTCTTGGCGAAAAGCTCGACTCAATTGAGTTGTTCTACCCTGAACGTATGGCTTCGAGAATTCTTGGTCGAGGCGATGTTGTTTCGCTTGTGGAAAAAGCCCAGGAACAGATTGATGAGAAAGAAGCCGAAGATCTCGAAAAAAGGTTGATGGAAAATAAGTTCGATTTCAACGATTTCCTGAAACAGATTAAAATGATAAAAAAAATGGGATCGTTACAATCGTTGCTGGGGATGATTCCAGGTATTGGAGCCAATATAAAAAATGCCGATATTGATGATAAGCAACTTGTTCGTGTTGAGTCTATTATTCAGTCAATGACTTTGGTCGAAAGACAGAATCCAAAAATATTGAACGGCAGCAGGAGGAAACGTATTTCGAGAGGAAGCGGTAATACGATTCAGGATGTTAACAGATTGATAAAGCAGTTTAATGAAATGCAGAAAATGATTAAGATGTTTAAAGGGAAGGGCGGTAAAAAGATGATGAGAAATGCAAAAAATTTGAGATTTAATTAATTTATAAATTATAGGAGATAGTGTAATTGGCTGTAAAGTTAAGATTAAGACGAATGGGTAAAAAAAGACAACCGGTGTATAAAGTTGTTGCTGCTGACGCCAGGTCGCCTAGAGACGGTAAATTTATTGAAGCGATTGGACTTTATAATCCTAAGACCGAGCCAGCAACTGTTGAAATAAAAGAAGATAGAGCACTGTATTGGCTTGGTGTTGGAGCGCAACCAACAGATACAGTTAAGAATTTATTATCCTCAAAAGGTATTTTGCTAAGACGCGAACTTACTAAACGCGGATTATCTGAAGAGCAAATTGAAACGGAAATTGCCGAGTGGAAGTCCGCCAAGGAATCGGTTTTTGAAGCTAAACAAGCTGCAAAGCAGAAGAAAGAAGAAGTTGTAAAAGGTGCAGATGAAAAATCCGAAACGGTAGAACAAGAAAAAGTTGATTCAAGTGCTTCGGAAGTTGAGGGCGCTGCTTCTGATAAAGCCGACGAAGAACAAGCTAAATCTGCAGATTAGTTTTTCTTTGAATAGCTTTTTGCACTTTTAAATTATGTGCCCTTTTTAACAACAGTTATAAAGGTATTCTCATGAAGGATTTTATTGAATTTATCGCTAAACACCTTGTCGATACTCCCGATAGTGTAAGTATCGAGGAAGCACAGCCTAACGATAAAACCATTGAGCTGACCCTAAAAGTTGGCGGTGAAGATGTTGGTAAAGTTATCGGTAAGCAAGGCAAAACCGCTCAGGCAATGAGAACCTTATTAACAGCTATTGCCGCCAAGGACGGGAAAAGGGCAATCTTGAAAATCCTTGACTAGGATTTAGATTGTTGCGTTGAAAGACTTTTTTTTAATTGGTGAAATCAAAGCCGTCTTTGATAAGGATGGCTTTGTAAGTATTGAATCGTTCTCTGATTTTGATGATAGATTTATTGAATTGAAATTTGTTTATACTAAGATTTACGGTGTAGTAAAAAAACTATATATAGAAGATGTAAATACTAGTAGCGGAAACATTTTAATTCAGTTTAGGAATTTTAATTCTGCCGAAAGCGTTCAGGCGCTGGTTGGTTTGAAACTGTATGTTGATGAATTGAATGCAGTCCAACTTGATAAAGGGACTAATTTTATTCATGATTTAATTGGCAGTTCAATAATTTATGAAAATTCGGTAGTGGGAACACTGAAAGATGTTTATGTTCTTGAAACTAATGATGTTTATGTTATTCAAAAGTCCGATGGTCGAGAAATTCTACTTCCCGGTGTTGATGATTACATTGACAGCATTGATGTTGCAAAGAGACAGATAAGATTAAAACGAAAAATGGAGAGTATTTTTTAGATGAGGATTGATATTATTACTGCTGTTCCCGATTCGCTTTACAGCATAATTAATACCAGTATATTGAAACGCGCACAGGATAAAAAACTGGTCGAAATTGTAGTTCATAATCTTCGCGATTATAGCAGTAATAAACATAAGCAGATAGATGATAAGCCTTTTGGCGGGGCTGCGGGAATGCTGCTTAAACCGGAACCATTCTTCGAATGCATTGAAAAAATGAAGCTCGAAAGAGATTACCGGAAAATAATATTTACTACCCCGCGCGGTAAGCTATTCAACCAATCGGATGCAAAAGAACTTTCACTTTGCGAAAACCTAATTTTTATCGCAGGGCATTACAAAGGGGTTGATGAGCGGGTTATTGATAGGTTTGTTACCGATGAATATTCAATCGGCAATTTTGTTTTAAGCGGCGGGGAGTTACCGGTCTTATCTTTTATTGATGCCGCTGTTAGGCTTGTTCCTGGTGTGCTTAACGATAGTGAATCGGCGCTGGACGATTCACTCATGGATGGTGAAATTATCGAAGCTCCCAATTACACCAGGCCGGCAGAATTCAAAGGAATGAAAGTTCCTCAGGTTCTTCTTTCAGGTCATTTAAAAAAAATTAGAAAGTGGCAGGAAGAACAATCAAAAATATTGACAAAGAAATGGAAAAATATAAATACGTTGGAGTAACTCATGGACAAAATTAAAGAACTTATTGGTGAAGAGGTTAGAACAGACCTCCCGAACTTTAAAGCCGGCGATAGGGTAAAAGTACACGTACGTGTTATCGAAGGTGATAAAGAAAGAATACAGCCGTTTGAAGGCGATGTAATCGCTTTCAACGGAACGGGTATTAGAAGAACTTTTACAGTTCGAAAAATTTCAAGCGGTGTTGGCGTAGAGAGAATATTTCCTATTAATTCTCCTAAAATTGCTAAGATTGACCTGATTCGGGAAGGAAGAGTAAGAAGAGCAAAATTATATTATCTTAGAAACTTATCTGGCAAAGCCGCCAGGATTAAAGATAAGAACCAGAAGTGATTTTACCGGGTTGAACAAAGCCGCCGGATGTGCGGCTTTTTTTATTTACGAGGTTTATTTAAAGATGAAGTTATATTTTCCATCAAATATCTATTCCGCGATATTGGGAATAATGCTTCCCGATGATATAAAGTCCAAAATCGAAATTTTGCCCGCGTCGATGATTACTGAGAAATTATTGAAAGATGAAGAAGCTGCGGGGCTTATTCCTTCAATGGATTTACTAAATCATAATGAAATGTTTGTTTCGCGCAAGCTCGCACTGTCGTTCGATGGGGCTCTGTCGCAATCTTATTTTTATTTTATGCCCGATCAGAATAAGTTTGATAAGGTCTTTGTTAGGGGCGATGTTACTTCAAACGAAATAGTTCTTTCAAAAATTTTATTCGCAGAAAATTACGGTGTTGAATCTGAAATTGTTTTGGATACCGGCAATATTGATTTTCATGAAAGCAATTACCTTATTGCGGGCCAGGAAAATAATGAATTTGTTGTTAAACAGAATGCCGTCAGTTTTTCAGATCAAATAGCAGAATTTATCAATTATCCATACGTCAATTTTGTTTTATCTTCGGTGAAGCAAGATCTAATTACGGAGATCAATTCGTTAGCTGAAAATATCGATGAAAAGATAGAAGCCAACATCTTTAAAATTTTGGATAAAATGAATTTTGATGAAACACTAAACAAATATATATCCGAAAATATAGATACCGTATATTACGAAATGACTGAAAACGAAGTTGATGGGCTGCAGGAACTCCTTAAACTCCCTTATTACCATGGTGTTACCGAAGATTTATTCGAAGTTAAGCTAGTACTCTAACAACAAAACATACTCAATCATTCGCTTTTTTTAGAAATAAAAATCAAAGTACATGTCCGCTTTGCGGACTTCTGTCAATGTACGTTGCACAACCTGATTATGGGTTAATTGCTATCTGGTTTATCCGATGGGTTATTATAAAATAAAATGAAGAGGGGTTTAAACTCTATAACTTGATGAAATAATCTTTGCTGTTGATACATTAGAAAAGGCCAAGGCATGTTCCTTGACCTTATTAATAGAAACAAAGCTGCTAAACACCGGTATGTGAAGATGTAAGTACGTTCGGGTTATTTCTAATAGCCGTTAGCATTTCTTCTGTTGCGGGACTTGCCAGCTTCAACGTACAGCATGCTACCAATCCTTCATCGAAAATTATATTCTCGGCTTCTTCAATATTTATGTCACCCTGTCGAAGCACATCCAGAATTGAAGCTAGTACTCCCGGCTTATCATAATGCTTAACAACCAGTTGATGATAATGCTCGCGTGCTTTAACCTTGTTAACCCAATGAGCAATTACACCGCTGTTAATGTAATTTAAAATTATCCTTATAGTTTCCTCAGCCACTGCGTTTTGTGCTTGAGTGGTTGAGGCGCCTATATGATGTGTAATGTAAACACTATCAAGTTCCTGAAGCTTGGATGAAACTTCACCGGCTTTACCTTCAGGTTCATCGGCAAAAACATCCAGACCGACTTTAAGATTTTTTTCTTTTACCGCCTTTATCAAGGCATCCTCATTAACAACCCCGGCGCGACTGGTATTGATAAAAGTTGCTCCGTCTTTCATATAGCCGAACATTTTATCGCCAAACAGTCCTTTTGTTTCTGGAGTTACAGGAAGGTGTACAGAAACAATATCCGCGATAGGAAGCGTTGAATCGAATTCGCTAAAGTCTTTGATACCGTATCCCTCAACACGCGAAATATCTTTTACGTAAATGTTCATACCGAAAGCCTGGGCGCGTTTTGCAACCTCTTTGCCGATATTACCGTATCCAACAATAGCTAGTGTCTTTCCAGCAAGTCCGTCGGCTTTGGAGTATTCTGCCTTATTCCATTTACCCGCTTTGAAGTCAATAACATTATCGGCAATCCGTCTGTCCAAAGCCACCATTAATCCAACAGCTAATTCCGCAACAGCTATGGAATTTTTACCAGGACAGTTAGCAACATATATACCTTTTTTATTTGCTGCAGCGATATCAATGTTATTAACTCCTGCGCCGGCACGTATAATCAGGTTAAGTTTTTCAGCAGCATGTATTGTACTCTCATTCACTATTGTAGAGCGCACTACTAAAATATCCACCTCTTTTGCAGCTTGGGGCAAATCATTTTCACCAAGTTTCGGTTCGTATACTACGTCTAATCCGTTGTCCTTCAATTGTTGTACGTATTTTTCCGGAAACTTATCTGCTATAAGCACTATCATGATTTCGTTCTCCTTGTAATATTATTTATTGTTTAGCATTGGTATACTAACATTAAATTTATTTGCATTGTCTATTGCTTGCTCATACCCTGCATCGGCGTGTCTTACAATGCCCATACCCGGATCATAAGTTAATACTCTTGTTAAACGTTCTTCAGCTTCTTTCGTACCATCGGCGACAATTACCATTCCGGCGTGTATTGACTTACCCATTCCAACACCTCCGCCATGATGCACCGAAACCCAGCTTGCGCCGCCTATACTGTTTAGCAATGCATTGAGTATGGGCCAATCTGCTATTGCATCGCTGCCGTCTTTCATTGCTTCGGTTTCCCGGTAAGGTGATGCGACGGATCCGCAGTCGAGGTGGTCACGACCAATTACGATTGGTGCCTTTACTTTTCCAGAGGCAACAAGTTCGTTGAATATTTTGCCCATCTTAGCGCGAGCCCCGAAGCCGAGCCAACAGATTCGCGAAGGCAATCCCTGAAAGTGTATTTTTTCTTTAGCCATTTTAATCCATCGAATTAGAGCATCATCATCGGGAAATGCTTCAATTACAGCCTGGTCGGTAGTAAAAATATCTTCTGGATCCCCGGACAATGCGGCCCATCGGAAAGGACCTTTGCCGTCGCAAAAAAGCGGACGAATATAAGCCGGTACAAAGCCCGGAAAATCAAACGCATTCTCAACACCGTTCTCTTTTGCTTCCCCTCGTATGTTGTTACCGTAATCGAATGTGATTACACCCTTCGACTTGAATTCAAGCATTGTTTGAACGTGCTTAACAATTGTTGCACGCGACTTAGCCAAGTACTCGTCGGGGTCGGATTTCCTGAGGTCAAGCGCCTGCTCAAATGTCATTCCCATCGGTACGTATCCGTTAAGCGGATCATGCGCAGATGTTTGATCGGTAAGAACATCCGGTAAAATTCCGTGGTTCAGGATTTCGGGTAGAACTTCGCCCGCGTTTCCCACTAAACCAACCGATAATGCTTCACCGCTACTTTTTGCGTTCAACACAATTTCCAAAGCCTCGTCAATATTCTCCGTCATTTTATCAATGTATCCGGTATCCAACCTTTTTTCGATTCGTGTTTTGTCAACATCAATGCCTAAAAATGCGGCTCCGTTCATCGTAGCAGCCAATGGCTGGGCTCCTCCCATTCCTCCAAGTCCGGCGGTAAGTAAAAATTTTCCTTTCAACGATCCGTTGAAATGCTGTCTTGCGCATTCGGCAAAGGTTTCGTAGGTGCCTTGTAATATTCCTTGAGTGCCAATATAAATCCAGCTTCCCGCAGTCATTTGCCCGAACATGATCAGCCCGAGTTGGTCGTGTCTTCTAAACTCATCCCAGGTTGCCCAGTCAGGGACCAGCATTGAGTTCGAGAATATTACTCTCGGAGCGTTTAAATGAGTTTTAAAGATCGCAACCGGTTTACCCGATTGAATGAGAAGAGTTTCATCGTTTTCAAGCTTTTTCAAAGTTTCTACAATTGCATTAAAACTTTCCCAGTTGCGTGCTGCTTTACCAATACCGCCGTAAACAACTAAATCATTGGGTCGCTCGGCTACCTCCGGGTCAAGGTTGTTCATTAACATTCTGAGTGCGGCTTCCTGGAGCCATCCTTTGCAACTAAGGGCTGTACCGGTTGGGGCTTTAATAACGGATTCGTTGTTATACATTTGTTAATCTCTAAAGTGATTATTTAATAGATTTTGGTATTGCGTATACATTGATTTATAAAACCATTTTTTTACAAACCACGCATTCTTCATTTTTTTTTCGATGAATTTTACATTTTCTTCCATCTGCCTGGTAAGTCTAACTTTTTCATCTTTGGTTAACTTTACTTCGGATGAGTTGGAATTTATTTTATCGCCAATTGATTGAAAAGCTGATAGATCCTTGGCAAAGCGCTCGTCACTCATCATCTGGTTTATTGCTTGCTTGCAAAAACTTGTTATGATTTTTGCTTCATTCGAATCGAAATTGAAAGTATAATTTTTGAATAGTTTTTTTGCCATACTTACTCTATACCTTTAGTGAAATTAATCTATCGCGCATTTCTTTATAGCCGGGTTTAATAATATTATATATGTAATTAAGGCGTTTGTCATAAGGCAGAAAAGATGATTTCATTGCGTTTAAATTTAGCTTTTCGATATCGTCTAATGTAATACCGAACATTTCCGTGGCTGTCATGTATTCGTTGGTTAGCGTAGTATCGCTCATTAAACGATCGTCCGTATTAAGAAACACTCTGAATTTTTCTTTATATAAATGAATAAACGGATGGCTCTCCAACTTGTCTATAGCGCCGGTATGCACATTACTAAGCAGACAAATTTCAAGAGGAATTCTTTTATCGAGAATGTACTGAGCAAGTTCTCCTTTGCCGACAATGTTTCCTTCCCGGTCAAAAGTCATATCTTCAATCAGCCGGGTTGCATGACCGATTCTATGAGCTCCGCACCATTGTATTGCCTGCCAGATCGATTCTTTGCCAAACGCCTCACCTGCATGAATTGTAATGTTAAAATTTTCCTTTTGAATAAAGTGAAAAGCATCCAAATGATGTTTCGGGGGAAAGCCGCCTTCTTCGCCTGCCAAATCAAATCCAACCACTCCGTGATTTCTGTAATTGGCAGCAAGTTCGGCTATTTCCAGGGAAACCTGCATGTTTCTTAATGCGCAAAGAATTAGCCCGTAACCAACTCCAAAATCTTTTTGTCCCCGTTCCAAGCCGGTTAACACAGCTTTCATCACATCATCGTAATGCAATCCTCTTTCCAGGTGCAAGATGGGGGCGAACCTTGTTTCAATGTAACAGACACCGTCGTTATGCATGTCTTCCATCATTTCGTATGCAACTCGCTCTAAGGATTCTTTTGTCTGCATAACTGCGCAGGTATGTTCGAATCCCTGTAAGTATTCAACGAGATTACCTTTGTTCGCGCCTCTGTGGAACCATTCGGCAAGTTCTCCTGGATCACTTGTTGGAAGTTTATCGTAATTTATTTCCTTTGCAAGTTCAATAATTGTCGATGGCCTTAATCCGCCGTCTAAATGATCATGCAGCTGAACTTTTGGAACCCCCCTAATTATGTCGATTGTGTCCATCTTTATTACTCCATTTTAAATACCTAAAATATTTCTTTTGACTTCTAAAAGCAACGTGTTCACATTGATAAAGTCTTGGAAAACCTTTATTTACAGGCATTTGAAGACCAAATAGTCCTTGACTATACTAGGGTAAAGTGGTAATTTTTCGAAGCTTATCTTATATATTTTAAATCAAATTGGAGAAATAATGAAAAGGGTTGTATCTGCATTGCTGCTGTTGTCAATGGTTTTCGGATTGGTCGCGTTTCAATGTTCATCAACAGAATTAACAAGCGCTAAGCTTTATATTCAGCAAAAGAATTTAACTAAAGCCAAAGAAGCTTTAATGAAGGAAGTAGAGAAAAATCCTAAAAGCGACGAAGGGTTTTATCTTTTAGGCTATGTATATGGTGAAGAGGGAGATATACCTAAAATGCTGGAAAATTTTGAAAAGTCCCTAGGCATAAGTGATAAATTTAAGGCTAATATTGATGACTCAAAAGTTTATCACTGGTCTCAAAGCTTCAACAGGGGAGTCGGTCTTTTTAACCGGGCCACCAAGGCTACCGCCAAAGACACAAGTGGAATGTTTTATGATAAATCGATTGCTGCATTTCAGGATGCAATTGCTACTCAACCGGACTCAGTGTCTTCATACAAGAACTTAACATTTGCATTATTGAATGCCGGAAAAGAAGACGAAGTTGTTGAACCACTGGAAAAGTTAATTGAATTGGAAGGAGCTGCTGATTCATATGCAATGTTAGGCGAAAAATACTATAACGACGGTGTAAAATTAAATAATGCCGGAGACAGTACTACTGCAATGGCTGCATTTGATAAAGCCATTGAAGTTTTAGAGAAGGGTAAAAATGCACATCCAAGTGACCCCGACATTCTGTTAATTTTATCCAATGCATATATAAATGCAAATAAGCTTGATGTTGCAATGGAAGCATTTAAAGCGGGAATCGAAAATGAACCCGATAATAAGGTGTACAGGTATAACTATGGCGTTCTGCTTTTAGGTGCTGATGATTTTGAAGGTTCCGCCGAACAGTTTGAAAAAGCCCTGGAACTCGATCCGGAGTATGAAAATGCATACTATAACCTGGGCGTTACTTATGTAAAATGGGGTACCAAATTAAGAGAAGCCAATATTGAAGACGAAGAAAACATGGAATACCTAGATAAATTCAAACTGTCACTTGACCCGTTGAATAAGTTTCTTGAATTCAAACCAGAAGACGCAGCAGTCTGGGATCTTCTTGGTAAAGTATATGCTAACCTGGGAATGGCTGATGAATCAAAGAACGCATTTGAAAAAGCAGACCGGTACAGGTAGAAGTTAATCAATTATTTTTGTTATAACCCACTTTCTTTTTTTGAAGGTGGGTTTTTTATTGTAAAACCGAGGAATGATATGACACAAACTCCCGATCCAAAAGCACAGCAAATAAATATTGAACTAGGCGAAAAAGAAGCTGAGGGTATTTATTCGAATTTGGCTATAATTACGCATTCTCCAGCCGAGTTTATTCTGGATTTTACCCGGGTTGTACCAGGCGCGCCCAAAGCTAAAGTACATGCAAGGATTATAACAACTCCGCAGCATGCAAAGATGTTACTTAGAGCTTTGCAGGAAAATGTTGATAAATTCGAATCCAAATTCGGCGAGATAAAAGTCGAAGGCCCCGTTCAGCCGCAATTCGGATTCGCAAATGTTAACAAAGGGGAAAAGATTAACTAATTCCCCTTTGGTTCGTCTACTTCAAAATTCTTTACATACTCCTCAAAAACTATTATTTTATTTGCAATATTTATCTTTCCGTTTATTTGACGCAGGGCACTACTTAAGAAAATGTTTGATGTAAGTCATACAACAACAGCAAATTTATTTCTACATTAAATTTGTCTAATTATTCTAAAGGCAATTTAAGCGAGGTGATTTATGAAAAAGTTTACAGGGTTGTTTTTGCATCTGTTTTTATCACTGCTTCTGTTTTTTCCTAAAGAGCAGTTAGCACAGTTTAATGTTGATTTGATTGTTTTTGAACCCTTGCCGGAGATTGATTTTGCCGCTTTTGCTAGTGTTAATGATTTAGCAGGCGCTCCCAGAATTTCCCAGGTAACAATGAACCCCCAAGGTCAAACCGTTGTTGCAACCGTTGGTATAGATTGGAAGAAGCCGGGTGAAAGTTCCTTTCGGTATTTATTTTCATTTACCACAGAGCCTTTTAGTGCAAGGAGTTTTTTTAATAATGAAGTCGGTAATAGTGATATTAGAATTGACGATAGCGATGCAAATGACGATTTAACCGACGAACTTTTAAAAATAGGTAAGCCAAATGGTTCATTTATTATTACCGTTATCATAAAAGATGAAAACAATGTCGAATTAGACAGAGACGAAAAAAGGTTAGACTTCACTAATCCTGCACAAACACTTACAATACGATCTCCCGATATTGGCAGTATACAGGACATTGGCGGAGTACTGGCGGAATGGGATGAAGTTATAGGAGCTTCAAGTTATAAAATAAGAGCCAACATAAGAAGAAATGCGAATCAAAGTTTGGAAGAGGCTTTGAATACGGGGAATCCAATAATAGATGATAAGGATGTGGGTTTGGTAACAAGCGTTAATCTTAGGAATTATTTAGATCGTGAGTGGCTTCCTGGCCAGGAAATTGTCTTGCAAGTATCAGCTCAAATACCTGGCCCGGGAGGAGGCGATGAACTTTTCAGCCAACCGGTTAATTTTTTCTTTAACAATGCTAATGATCCTCAACAAGAACAAATTCAAAATCTCTTAACCAATCTTTTTCAGAATTTGGGTGATTCTCAAAGTGGCGGGCTGCTTTCATTAATACAAAGCGGCGATATAGATTTTTCAGATGTACGTATCACAGATGAGGACGGGAAGATTTTATCCATATCCGAGCTTCAGTCATTAATAAATTATTTGCAAACAAATCCCGATGCGTTAATAAATTTATCGTTTCAACCAAGATAAAAATTGAAAAATTGTATTAAGGAAAAATATAATGCTATTCTTTAAAAGATTTTTAACATCGTTATTCATTTTATTATTTTTTTTTACGGTTAATGGTAGTCTTCTTATTTCAGATGATTCTACTCCGATAGCTTTAATAAAAAAAATAATAAAAGATGTTGAGCAGCGCAAAGATGATGTTTCCGATTGGGAACTGGCCAAAACCGGTTTACCTCTTTCCGATGGCCAAGAAGTTAGAACCGGTTCAAAATCACTTGCTTTGATATTGTTTACCGATGGTTCAGGTCTACTCAGGGTACGTGAAAATTCAATCGCAAACATTTATGGCAAAGCAGAAAATAGAACTGTCAGCAAAAATACATTTATTGCACGAGGCAGAGTGGGCTTCGATGTAAACAAACAAAACGAAAATGAAGAGTTTACTTTTACTACTCCTACTGTGGTAGCTTCTATTAGGGGGACCAGCGGCTATTTTGATGTTGATGATACCTCAAGTACAATAGTTTGTGAAACAGGATTAATAGAATTGCAAGCTACCGGTAGACAAAGACAAAGTGGAACATTAACAGGCGGTAATACTGCAAATATTAACAACAATGGTGAAGTTTTTATAAGCCAAATTACCGAAGGACAACAAAACCAGCTGAAAAGGACAAAACAGACTGAGACTAAGAAAATAAGAATTAGAACTCCAAATGGTATAATTGAAATTGAATACCTTAGCGGCGATAACTAAAATTCAGTCGCATTAGCATGCGTTTTACTTTTAATTTATTACTTCAAATTTGGGGAAATTTTTGTGGATAAATTTATAGCGTTCTTTAATTTTCGTGTATATTTTACCATTGCAATAATTCTTTGTTCGTATTCAGCTTATCAGGTTAATGCCCAAATAAGCACTGCACTCTCCTCCGTATCGGTTGGAGAAGCCATTGAAGGAAAAGAACTTTCTGTTTCCGCTCAACTTTTGCATCCAAACATTACATCAAACGTATCTATTGCTTTCCGTTCTTTTACCGAATCGGAATTTACAGTGAGCGATATGGAGATAATCGGGAATAGAGTTTTATTTACTATTCCTGCTTCGGTAGTTAAGTTGCCGGTTGTAGTTTACTATATTATAGTTGAATTAAACGATGGAACAGTTGAAACCTACCCCTTAGGTATTCCCGAAACCGGAGTACCTGAAGAAGTAACTGTAAAAGCTGCCGATGAAAAGGATAAGGAAATTTTAATTCTAAACCCAACCCGGGGAGAAATTGTACCAATAGAAGACTTTTTTATATCCGTTTCATTAATAAAAGCGTCGGACAATGTTAATTCTTCAGCAACAAAAATTATTTTGAATAATACAGACATTACCGACAAATGTTTATTTGCCGGGGATTTAATTTTGTTTTATTCTTCTAACTTTCCCGATGCAGTAAGCCTTGGGGCGCAGAATCTTAGGGTTGAGGTTTATGATTCTTCAGGCGCTTTATATCATTCAGTTGCTTCTTCGTTCAATGCTGAAACAAGAGCTGAAGTCCAACGAATTGCTACTGAATTTAGTTACCGCGGTAATTTTCAAGCAGAATCCAGAAACGAAAATTTTAACAATAATTCTGTTTGGTATAACAACTTTACCGCAGATTTTGCTGGTAACTATGGTGAGTGGCGTTTCGGTGGCTATACATACTTTACATCTGAAGAGGATAAGAAGCTGCAGCCTCAGCATCGTTTCTCAGGAAGTATAGAAAGCAGCTGGTTAAACCTGAAAGTTGGAGATAGTTATCCGCGCTTTCCCGAATTAGTCATGAACGGAAAAAGAGTGCGGGGTATTTCGGGCGGAATTGAGTTAGGTATTTTTAATGTACACGCAGCCTTCGGAGAAGTTAGAAGATCTGTTGAAGGAGCTCTTTTAGAAACTTATAGCTCAGATGAGGCGGAATTAGGATCTAACTTTATTGATATTGATTCTGCTAAATACGGGAATCCAATAGGACGTGCTGATTTGGGAACTTATAGCCGTGATATATTTGCCGTGCGCCCATCATTCGGAAGCGGTGAAGCTTTTCAATGGGGGCTTACTTACCTCCACTCTAAAGACGATGTAGGTTCGATTGAATTCGGTGGCAGACCCCAAGAGAACGCTTTGGCAGGAACCGATTTATCTTTTAATCTTGATAACAGGAATATTGTTTTCCGTAGCCAGGCGTTTTTCAGCTTATTTAATTCAGACATTTCAGAAGGTTCACTTACCGATGAGGAGATAGACAAAGTTTTCAGCGGTGAAGATAATTTTATTAATGTTTCTCCCAACCAGGTAAAAAGGTTAAAGAATATTTTCGGCGATTTTATGACCGTTAATCAATTCGTTGGACCGATAAATCCCGGGGAGCTTTCTTCACTGGCTGCCGAGGCTTCACTTGAATTGAACTATTTTAACAACAGGCTTCGGGCGAAATATTTATACAGGGGAAATGATTATGAATCATTTGGACAGGAATTTATTCGGAATGATATAAAGGGGTTTAATATTTCAGACAGAGTACGATTACTTCGGAACAAATTATTTCTAACCTTAGGTTATGAGCGACTTGAAGATAATCTTCAGGAAACTAAAATTGCTACAACTACATTTCAAAGATTGAATACTTCGGTGTCTTTCTTCCCACGGATTGATTTTCCGAATATCACAATCGGTTATTCTCAGTTCAAAAATGAAAACGATTTTGCAGTAGCTGATACATCAGACATCGCAAACCTAATTGATAATTTAACAAACAGGTTTACGGCCAGGTTTTCCTACGACATAAAAGCAAGCGTAAAACACGGAACATCACTAAATTTTATGACGTCGGAACGCGATGACAAAACTCCAGTTGATGCTGATGCTTCAACATTCTCGACCTCTCTTTCGGTTAATAGTTTTTGGACTTCGAAGCTGTCTTCTTTTGTTAGCCTGGTATATTTCTCAAACGACATTGCAGGCGTTGAATATAAATATATAACTATATCTGCCGGCGGCCGTTATAAACTACTGGATAACAAGTTAGTATTAAACGCATCAATAACTCCTAGCTTTGGCGACTTTAAAAGGCAAGCCCTTGATATTTGGGCTAACTACGATTTAATGGAGAACTTGCTCTTTACTATCCAGGTAAGGGTGTATAGAATTCCCGACGAATCCACAAACAGTGTAAGTGGAGTAACAGTAAGCTATAGGTTGTAATCCAATTCTAATCAGACGATGCTATTTCAGGGTGCGATTTATACTACAACCTGTTATATTAATTGCTGAAAAATGTGTGTTAGGCATCCTCACTCAATGAAGATCACAAAAAAGAAAAAAACTGGTACTACATTAAAATTAGGAATTTACTTTCTCTCTATCCTTCTGGTACTATTAACTACTCAAAAGAATTTAGTTAACTTATCTATTTTGGAGAACATTGAGTATCAACTTATAGACGAAAGATTTGAATATCGCGGACAGAAAAATATCCAGGACTCCTCTGATGTAGTAATACTTGAGCTGAACCAGGAGTCGCATGACCAAGTTCCCTCTCCATACAAATTCCCGTATCCACGATCATTTTATGCTAAGGTTATAGAAAACCTTGTTCAGGTTGGGGCAAAGGTTGTTGCGATTGATCTTGTATTTTCCGATAAGGATTCATACGATACTTCTAACGATAGCTTATTACTGCATACAATTAAAAAATATAAGAATGTTGTAATAGCCGGAAAACTGGATACTAAAGCGGAATTCCTTACAGAAGCTCGCAACGAGAATAGCTTAACATTCTCAGCCGGAAGAATTGTTAAACAAGATTTTAATTACGCCAACATTTTTTTTCATGCAGACAGTTCGCTCGGAATTGTACAAATGCTTGAAGATGATGATGATGTTTTCAGAAGATATTATCCGTACTATTATTCAAAAGTTTATGAAAAGTTCATCCCCACTTTTTCTTTTGCGGTATTGAATAAATACTTTGACCTGGAACCCTTTTACATTGCAGGTAATCGTACCGATCAATTTTTATACAATGAGTTTTCTGTTCCTAAATTCACCGAATCATCAATTCTAATAAATTATTACGGCAGTGACAGAACTTTCCCACGCGTAAAGTTTATGGATGTGCTTGATGATGAGGACTTCAAAACCATTGATGAAATAGAATACGAAGTTGATATTAATTCCTGGGATCTATCCGATGAAGATATACGTAAACAGATGGTGGATAAATTTAAAGACAAAATTGTTTTGATAGGATCAACCGAACCTGAAGACAAGGATATGTTTCAGACTTCGTTTTCAAAGGGTGATTACGAAGGCGATAATATTTTATACGGCGTAGAAATACATTCTAACGTTATTCAAAATGTACTTTGGAACGATCATATACACAAAAATTCTCAGATGGTTGAGGTTATCATCATTGTTTTTCTTTTCACTATCGTATTTTACGGCTCATCTTTTGTCAGAATCATTAGTATAAAATCTCACATAGTGAGCGAAATAATAATCTTTGCATTTGTTATAATAGTTGTATTCCTTTACTACGAACTTGCGTTTTATTCTTTTTCTAAGTTTAATTTCCTTCTTACAATTACATCGCCGGTTTTAGCTATCGCTATTGCATTCATCAGCAGCAGCGCCTACAGGCTCATATCGGAACGATTGCAAAATAAGTTGATTCGAGGTATGTTCAGCACTTATGTTAGCCGTGATCTTGTGGATACATTAATCGGTGATCCCGAGAAACTAAAGCTTGGCGGTGAAAGAAAAAATCTAACGATTCTCTTTAGCGACATTGTGGGCTTTACCAGCTTTTCGGAGAAACTTCCACCTGAAGTGCTTGTCGATTTTATAAATGAATATCTTACTGAAATGACTGAAATCGTTATGAAAAATAACGGTACGCTAGATAAGTATATCGGCGATGCGGTAATGGCTTTTTGGGGTGCACCGATTGAATTAGAGAATAACGAATACTTAGCCTGCAAAACAGCGATTGAAATGCTTGAGAAAGTTGAGAACATTCGCGAACGATGGGAGAGAGATAACGACGCATTGATCAATATACGCATTGGTATTAACAGCGGTGACGTGGTAGTAGGCAATATCGGGGGACAAAGTAGGTTTGATTACACCGTAATGGGTGATAATGTGAACCTGGCATCCAGGCTTGAAGGCGCTAATAAGCAGTATGGCACAGCTATAATGATCAGTGAATCTACTTACAACAAAGTTAGAGATGATTTTATAGTGAGGGAGCTTGACACTATCCTGGTAAAAGGCAAAGCAAAGCCTACAATGGTTTATGAATTAATTGGCTACTGTCATGATAATCTAGCAGAGCAAAAGTACAAAGAGCTTGAAAGTTACTTTGCCGGACTTAAACTGTACAAAGCAAAAGAATTTGATAAAGCGCTTCAGTTCTTTGAAGAATCGTTTAATAAAAGTTTGTTGGAAGATGCTTCTTATGTTTACATGGAGCGATGTAAGTATTACATTGAAAACCCACCGGAAGAAAGCTGGGGCGGCGTTTTCGTAATGAAAACAAAGTAGCGTTTATTACTTCTTTGTTGATAAATTGATAATCTGTCAAAACCTTCGAGGTTGTTGGTTTTTTAATCTCGAAGGGTGCTAAATCACATTGCCAACTTATCTTCTTACTCTGATTAAATTAATTATTGCCGCAAGCAGAAATACCCCGTTGGCAAACCACGCGGTTAGTATAGGGTCCAAAACGCCATTCTTTCCGAAGGATTTGCTGATTTGCATGAACACCAGGTAGACAAAAGTAATCAAAAGGTTAATACCGAATTGAAGCGCCAATCCGCCTTTTCTCCTGTTGGCTGAAATTGGTAAACCGAATAAAACAGTAATAACACTTGCAAATGCAAATGCAAACCTTGAGTGGTATTCTATTAGTACCCTGGTTGGATTATTACCCGAACGTAATTGATTCTCGGCGTATAGCTCCAGCTCCGAAAGATTAAGCTCCTGCGTTTTACGTTGTTTCTCAATTACTTCACCCGGTGTAAAATTAAGATTTTCAATAGTTTCTAAAACGTAGTTTTCAATCGTCTCTTTGCGGTCGGTAAAAAGTCTTTTGGTGCCGTTAAAAAGGTTCCAAGCCTGCTTGCTTGAATCAAACCTCATTCTGGGTGCATCATAGCGCATTACCATTTTTGTAATATCATCTTCGTCAAAGTCCTGTATACTTACCCTGTAAGCCTGTTCTGTATTTACATTGTAGGTAGAAATACTTACAATGCGCGTTTTTGTATCCTGGAAAAAAATATTTGATCCTGAACTTACTACACCTTTATTCATATATTCGCGTTCAATAAAAACTTTTTGTTTGTTTGCCATCGGAACAACATAGCCTCCGAAATAAACCGATAGAATACTAATCAAAAAGGCAACTGCTATGAAAGGAAGCATGTATCGATAAAGGCTTACACCAGCTGAACGAATAGCGGTTAATTCGTTTAGGTTTGACATCTTACCCGCAACAAATAAACTTGCAAGTAAAACGGCAACCGGAATCATGAGCCTAATTATCTCCGGGATAAAAACTATGTAGTACTGTATAATAATATTGTTGGGAACATTTTCGTCAATAAAATCGTCGAGGTTTTCGATCATATCAATAATAACAAAGATCAGTGTAAAGACCAGCAGACCAAACAATATGGTTTGAATAAATTGTGTAACTAAATATCGGTCAATTATTTTCATCAGCTTCTTTAAATGTTCGGAATCTTTTCGGGATAACTTTCAAGAAAACATCGAAGTTAATCGTGACTCTTTCTTTTGCGCTTTTAACGGTTAGGTAAATTCCAAGGAGACCCAGGCAAATGTTTGCGCTCCACATTCCCCAAAACGGACTCAATAAATTCCTGTCGGCTAATTTTTCACCGCCGATTAGAAAGGTCCAATATATCATAAAGAAGATCAAACTAATGCCGGCCGCAACTCCGAAACCGCCTTTACGCGTCATTGTACCAAGAGGCGCACCGATTAAAATAAACACAATACATGCAACCGGAAGCGAATACTTTTTATGAATTTCGACCCAGTACTTGTTTACACTTTTATTATTATAAGTAATTTTTCTTACAGTCGACTTCAACATGTTTCGTGCAGTTCGTACATGGTCTTCAACTTTGAGTAATACTATCCGGTCGTTTGAGTAAGTTTGATCAGTTTTTGAATTCTCGTCATTAATAGGACTAAGTATATGTTTGTTGTATTTATCATTGAAGTCGGAGTGATATCCCGCACGTAAAATATTGAGGCTGTCTACAATAGTAAGCATTGCATATGCGCTAAGTTCGCGGTCGCCTCTTCGCTTTGTTCCGGGCGATGTTTCCTTGAATGTAAACTGATCGGCATTCATCACTATTTTATGTTTTTCAAAAAGCACTTTACGATAAGGAACGGAATTGTTCGTTTCGGATGTATGAATTTCCCCGTCCCATAAATCCATAATTAGTTTGTCCAGTGCTTTTGCAAAATAAAGCCTGCCCCTGTTAGCCGTAATTACATTCAGGTAACGCGAGTCGGTATTATCATAGATGGTAAGGTCCAACAGGTCATTGGTATTTTTGTCTATTTCCCGAACCAGTATTGAATACTTTGAAACTTCCTGAGAGAAAACGCCCGGCACCAGGGAGAGAGTAGGTTTTTTCTTGGATATATCCTGAGCAAGAACGCGCGCTGCATGGTTGGCATTTGGATACACATGGTTGTTAAATTGAATAAGGAGGAAAGCAATTAAAATGCTGGCAAGCAACGGGGGAATTATCATTTTGTATAAACTAACCCCTGTAGCTTTAAGAATTGCAATCTCGTTATTCTGCGCCATGCTGCCGAACGCCATTAATGTTCCGACCAGCACTGCCATAGGTACAACAAGTACGATCATCCACGCCAGGTTATAGGTTACCAGCTTAAGAATCACCATAGTTTCCAGTCCTTTGCCGATAAGCCTGTCTGCAAACTTCATAAAAAATTGAAGAAGGAAGACCGATATCAAAACAATAACGCCGAAAAGAAAGGGAAGCAGATGTGCTTTCAATATGTATCGGAATAGTATCATTACTCGTAGTCGTTTATATCACTTTGATGAACAATTGTTTCAAAAATAACAAAATATTCCGAAGTTAATTGTTAATATTGGGTTGAATAGATGTATATTGCAATCATTCTTGAATTGACGTAATTATAACAGTAAATTAAGTAATCAAAATAATAATTCTCTATAACTCTGATATTAAGGAGCCAAACGTGGATCAAATTCTAAATTATATTGACAGTAACCGGGAAAGATACTTAGAAGAACTGAAAGGGTATATTAACATTCCGAGCATAAGCACATTAGCGACTCATAAAAAAGAGGTTGCGCGCTGCGCTAAGTTTGTTGCAGATCATATTAAAGGAATTGGTATCAAGAATGTAAAAATTCATAAAACAAAAGGGCACCC
>JANQLA010000443.1 GCA_028280855.1 Melioribacteraceae bacterium | reverse complement strand
CATCCTTCGTTATATCGGCAACAAGCGTCCACGGACCTATTGTAAAATAAGTTGAGCGATATACTTTGTATCCTGCAAAATCGTTAATTCCCGTTGCCGGATCAGTATAAGTCTCAGGCACAGGGGACCAGGAGAGAATAACCTTTCCCGGTTCAGCAACCATTTCAACGGAATTTTCCCCATCTGCAATTGTCATCGGCGGATAAGCTTCGGGCACATAATTATTCAAATAAAAATTCTTTGCTGTGGTTACATTTTCTAATAGTTTGTTCTTAGATTCGATTTCGAGTAAATCAATATTTGCTACTCCGCCTTCAACAATTTTGCTCCTATTCATTTCGCCCATAATCTCGGCAAAAACCAGGGTTACGGATTCGTATGGAGCGATTGTATAAGGCCCGGCGCTGACTAAAAATTCAGGCTTTCGTTCATATTTATTTCCGCCTTCGTTACCATTTGCTCTTGCTTCATCCCATGAAAAGGGCGGTTGCTGATGTATCATAACTTGTTTTAACCTGTCGGGACCAACAACATCAATTTGATCTAGCCTAAACATTTGGTCTTCGAGCGGAGCTTCCGTGGTAAAATCACCTCCAAGATGTTCAAGAATGTTCTGGTAAACCTGCTCTCCTTTAGAGTCAAGGCAAACTGCCGTAAAATAACCCGGAGCGTCCAACTCATGTTCTCTTGTGCCGGCTTCATATATATCCTTAGAATCGCCTAGGTCCCCTCTTTCCGGACCAACGCCGAAGTTATAAACAACAGGTGTTTCGTCCTCCCATCTAAAACTTCTGTGATCATAGAAATAAAAGATGTTATGATCATCATCCCATCCGTATTTTTCATCGTAGTCAGTACCTGATCGCAGAGTCATTCTTATTCCATAACGTAATCCAAAGTGTAGATCGGTAATTTCCGTCCAGTGATTATTTACAATAGTAACTTCGTGAATAACAAAATCGCTATAACCCGGGAAACTCCATGCCATACTTTTATGTTGAACATCAACCTTAAGGTCTATTACATGATGAGCCCCGGTAACTATTTCTTCTGCTTTTTCCAGCGGGTTTTCCAGGTTGTAATTTTTTGTTTTTAACGCTTCCTCTAGCGGGTAAGCATACCTGCCCGAAGGTTTGAACCTTGTATTTATGGTATAAGCGGCAGGCCCGGAATCTCTTTTACCATAAATAGCATAACCTGCTGCTTCAGCGTAGTTTAACGCGTCTGAAGCATCTGTTCCTTTTGAATATCCGGGGTAATCAATTGTAAAAAGCGGACTGCTGAATAAGTTGTTTGGCTCTCCATACTGGTAAGAGTTCCATATAGTCTGCCAAAGCTTTCCCCTAGTAAGGCTTTCATAATTCCATGTTACCTGTGCGTTGATATCATTACTAGCTAAGGTCAAAATCAGCGTTAGGTTGATGAGTGTAAAGCAATTGATAAAAAGGTATTTATGCTGTCTAACATTATTCATTATAGCTTTCTCGCCTTCTTAGAAATCAAATTTTATTTGAAAATAAACTTGCCTTGGCGGCACTTCATAAGTATACCATTGCCATTCGTTCGGTTCGTTAGAGAAACTGTGTTTCGGCAGCCTGTCTTTTTCCGGCAAGTCTGTTCTTTCGTGCCATCTTACCAGATCATCACCGTATAGTCTTCGGTAAAACTTGCTGTCAAGAAGATTATAAATATCTAAACTGAGCTCAGTTCTAACTCCAAAGAAATGAAAAGCTTTCGCGACCTTTAGATTTATCTGGTAGTAGTTAAACCAGTTTCTGTTATTGGGCTTGGTTGACGTTGCACCCGGGGGATGATATGTATAAGGATCACCGCTTCTAAACCAGAAATATAGAAATGCGTAAGAATCACTTAAGGGCTTAATACCAAAAATCTCCGGTCCGAAATCTTTTGGATAATTAACCGATACCCATGATTTTACTTTATGGAAACTGCTCCAGGCGCCCTTATCGTATCTTAGTCCTTTGGGAACATCCTCTCTATCTGCACCTGGCTCATACAGTCGTGAGTAACCTACCACACCTGCCCATGACCAGTAGATGTCGTGACTTACTCCAAAATTATAGGGCCCTTTGAACTTGGACTCCAATTTTGTTTCTATTCCTCTAACATCGGAATAACCCCCGTTGAAAATCATTAATGCTTTATTGGAATAATGCGTTCTGGGATATACTCCTGAAATTGCGCTAAAATTTGCTTCCCTTGATGCATCCTTGTAGTAACCTGTTAAATCAAGGAGCAGGTTACCGCTAATATTATAATCGACTCCTAATTCGTACTGTATTGTTCGTTCATAAGATAGTTTGGGATTTCCGTAATATCCGTGCCATTCTTCCATGTATGTAACCTGATCGCCATACTGATCAAGAGCCGCGCTGTCATTTTCCACATAACTTACCGTGGGAAATCCAAACATCTTGCTCCATGAAGGTCTCTGGTAAAAATGTCCGTAAACAAAATGCAGCACTGCATTCTCGCTAATTGGATGTGATATTCCTATCCTGGGGGACACTGCTAATTGCAATTCTGTTTTTTCTCTCGGCGGATTCCCAGGGAAACCGTATGGTTCGTCGGGGTTATGTCCTTCCGTATCGGTCTGAAAAGCAAGCGGATCAAACTTATTAATTGGCGCAGACCTGTTTTGATTGAAAAAGTCTAACCTAATACCGGCATTAACAACTAGGCCCGGGAACTCCATTTTATCCTGGATATACACGGCGCCTTCATATGGCTTACCGGAAAAAATATTAACAAAGTTCTCCCGTCCTCCGCCTTTATATTCAACCATGAAATGTTCTTGATTAAATTCGTAAAAAGTGAAATTCGCGCCGGCTTTTACAAGGTGATTTTTATGAACCTGACTCGTGATATCAGCTTTAATTGAATAAACATCGCTATTTGTTTTATCATAGGCGTGCATGTAACCCCTGTCTAAAAATCTGACAAGCTTTTGTGTATCATCCCTGAGAGCGTAAAGTGAATCAGGTATTCTGCCGTACCTGTCGGACCTATCCATGTTATCATTTAAGAAACTCAAGGAGATATTGTAGAACGTTTGGTTGGATAGAAAATGAGTTAGCTTGGATGAAATTTGCGTCCATCTTCGCTTTTCGGGCCATTGGTAGAGGAATGCGCCCATTAGAGCGTATTTTTGTCGCATATAAGGATCGGTAACCTGCATTTGGGAATACCATTGAGATTCCTGCGCGGATTCTGTAGAATTGAAATTAGTAGCTAACCTTTCTGCGCTTTCCCATCCACCGTAAAGACCGCTGATTTTTAACTCTGCTTTTGTTCCAATTTTATATTTTAGGTTTCCCTGGAAATTAAATTCAGGGTTATAAGGCAGCACCTGGGGAAAAATATTGACATTATTTACGAATCTGCCGGAAGCTAAAAAGCTCAATTCATTGGTTATAGGCCCGTAAATTGTTGCTTCGGTTTCATATTCAATTCTCTCCGTGTAATTCCTTAACGTATCGCTTGCCGAAATTTGCTTATGCCATAAGGCAAGCAGTTCATCTGGATTTTCGCCGAAAAACTGGCTGTTCTCATCAAGGGATTGATTTTCCCAGTAGGAATAATCGAAATGCGTCCACTCATAATTATCTTTGCTGAACATATTGCGGCCAAAATGATACTTCCCAGGTGTTCTCATTCTGGCAATTACACTACCGTGAATTTCCGTTGCATCTTCCTTGGTCGTAACATTTATCACAGCCGACCTGGCATTACCGTACTCGGCATTGTATCCGCCCGTCAGAACTGCAATTTCCTGAATTGTTGATGTGTTCAAACCGGTATAATTGTCTGAAAATAAACCGCTATTCAGGTTAATATCGTCGAGCCTGTATAATACTTCAACCTGGGTAGCGCCCCGGTAGTAACCTTGAAAAATACCGGTCTGCGTTTCCAGAGCTTCGGGAATTGATCTCACGAATGATTTTGACAACCTTTCGTTATTTAATATTTGTTCGCTCGCGGTTAGGTCTTTTACCACTTCCGGCCTTACCGCTGTTACGACCAATTCCTCCTGCTCAAAAGATTGGGTATCCAATTCATAGTTCACTTGAACAGTTCTGTTTGTTATTACCAAAACTTCCGTTTTTGTAACGGAATTATAACCTATGTATGATACTCGGACGGAATATAAACCCGGTCTTACATTAATGATTATGTATTCACCTGAAGAATTGGTTGATGCGCCTTTCTTTAATTCGTTGATCATAACATTGGCGCCGATTAACGGTTCACCCGTTGTTTTATCTACAACTACACCCGTAATTTTACCAGAAGCGGCAATTACAATACAGGTAAGGAATAAGATCAAAATTGTTTTTATGCCGATATGTGCAACTTTGTTATCGTTAAACTCTATCAATCCTTCCTCCGGGTCTGTTGAGTTAGCTTTTGATATTTTTTACGGACTTTCTGATTATCAGTTTAGTTGGCAAAAAGATTCCGTGCGATTCGAATTCACGTTTTGATTCAATTCTGTCTATTAGGATTTTAGTCGCTATCGATCCGATTTCCGAACTTTGCTGTGCTACGGAGGTCATGGGTGTTGCAAGAAAGTTTGAATATGGCTGGTCATCAAACGAGACAATTGATACATCATCAGGAACATTTAATCCCTCTTCTTTAAGCGCTCGTAAAGCGCCCAGGGAAATAAGATTACTTGCTGCAAATAAAGCAGTTGGAATCTCTTTTCTCTTTAGAAGTATTTTCGTTTCAATATAGCCGTTAGCTTCGCCAAAACTGTTACCTACAATTATATTCTCATCCACTTCTATTCCGTTGGCTTTCAGAGCTTCTCGGTATCCGCGTACTCTTTCAATATTAGGCATGGTATCATGCAGTCCTTGTATGCAGGCAATATTTTTATGACCGTTGTCAATTAGGTGTGAAACCGCGGAAAAAGCTCCGTTGTAATTGTCCGATGTAACAAACGGAATATTTGAGTCCGGGAAAAATCTATCAATTAATACAACAGGTGTATTATTTGCTTTTAGTTGATTAATGTGATCAATTTCCTGCCCAACAGGGGAGATTATTAGACCGTCAACTTTTCTTTCCTGGAATATTTTTATGGTTTGAGACTCGATATCAGTACTTTCTTCCGAATCGCTAATAAGAACTAAGTAACCCAACTTTCTGGCAAATTTTTCTATGCTTTGTGCGATACTTGAAAAAAAAGGGTTAGAGATGTCAGGGATTATGTATCCTATTGTGTTGGTTTTGTTAAGTCTTAATCCCCTCGCTACCTGGTTTGGTGTATACCCAAGTTCTTTCGCCGCATTTAGTATAATTTCCTGGGTTTTTTTGCTTATTCTATATTTCTCGGATTTACCGTTTAAAACCCTCGAAACTGTTGAAACAGAAATTCCCAATTTTAACGAGAGAGTTTGTAGAGTTGTAGTGTTAGGCTTGTTTTTCATAATTTGCACAATCGTTTGTGCTAATTATAGGAATATCCTCGAAAGTAGTCAAGTTATTTTTTGATATAATCAAAGATTTTCTATAATTCGTGAAATAATATTCAAAATTAGCACAATGGTTTGT
>JANQLA010000382.1 GCA_028280855.1 Melioribacteraceae bacterium | reverse complement strand
TTTTATGCGAATATTTGAACGATAAAGTTGACGGCCTGTCCGAAGACAGTAAAAAACGATTGGACACTAACATCCTCCGAATTTTCGACAGTAAAATTGAAAGCGATCAAAAAATAATGGAAGACGCCCCTTTGCTTATTGAGCACCTGGATAATGAAAGCCTTGAAAAGTTTGAGCAGGTTAAAGAGATCCTGCTGGCGGCAGGCGTTCCATTTGAAATTGATCCTAAGCTGGTTCGTGGTTTGGATTATTACACTCACACAACTTTTGAAATCATCAGCCGAAATATCGGATCGCAAAGCGCTTTATGCGGCGGAGGCAGATATGATTTGTTGGCCGAACAGATTGGCGATAGATCTGTTCCAGGTGTAGGATTTGCTGCAGGCATCGAACGATTGCTAATGGCGTGCGAGAATGAAAAATGCCTTGAGTTGCCCGAGGATTCCATCGATATTTATATTATTCGTCTAGACAAGGAGTTATTAAGCGAAGCCTATGATCTATCTTTGAAATTACGAAAGGCCGGCTTGCTAGTTGAATTAGATTATTTGAAACGCAGCGTTAAAGCACAGATGCGCGAAGCAAATAAGCTGAACGCAAAGAAAGCTATTTTTCTTGGAGGAGAAGAGTACAAGACCGGTCAGGCGGTCCTGAAAGATATGGAGTCGAGCGAGCAGGAAAATATTTCGATTAAAGAAATAGAGAATATTATTAATAAAACAAAAGGCTAACAAGTGCCGTTAAAAAATCCGAAAGAATTACCGAAAATTCCCAAGACTCGCAAAAAGAAAGCCCAGGCAGCCATTGAAGCGATTCCCGAAAAGAAAGAGGATAAACCGGAATATAATTGCGGAGCATTCTTCAGTTTCGATAAAACTTCGAATTCTCAAAAAATAGTTTTCAGGGTAGAGACGGTTGCAGAATTCACAAGCTTCGCTTACGAAGTATCAATCGATCAAATTATTGACGGGCGAGAATTGTACTTTGTACTTATGGGATTAAAAGCTAAACCGAACATGGTGCCGAAAGTACAGCCTGCATTTACTAATTTATCCTTTGATGATCTTGTTGGAGAATATACCGTTCATATCGTAAAGCAAGACGGCGCAATAAACTCCGCGGTGTTTAAGATAAACTTTTACACCAGAGAGATTTCAATTGTAGAAGAGTTTCAGCCTAAGAAAAAGAATAACAGGATGTTCTGTTCATTCTCGGTAGAAGATTCTCTTTTTTCATTTGCCGACTAGATAATCATAGTTATTAATTGCCGTTGCATGATCAAAAAAATATAATTGTTGGTCGTAAGCCTGTTCTTGAAGCACTCTCGGCAGGTGTTGATATAGATCGCATCTATTTACAGCAAAATTTAAAAGGCGATATTTTTTACAAAATAAAATCGCTTGCCAAAAAGAACGGAATCAAATTACACGAAGTTCCTCAACAAAAAATTTCATCTCTCAGCAACCACCCTAATACCCAGGGTGTGGTAGCATTTAAATCACTGGTAGACTTTTTATCAGTTGAAAAAATTCTTGAGCACTCTCGAAACATTAAAAACCCTGTATTACTTATCTGTGAGCAAATTCAGGATACCCACAACCTTGGCGCTATCTTCCGATCAGCAGAAGCTGCAGGTGTCGTTGGTATTTTCGTTACAAAGCATAACTCTGCTCCAATTAGCGAGATAGTAGAAAAAACGTCTGCCGGTGCTGTTTCGCACTTAAAAATCGCAGAAATTTCTAATGTTATGAATCTCATCAAAACCCTGAAGGATGAAGGATTTTGGATAGTTGGAAGCTCATTAAAAAATTCGCAGCCTTATACCTCGGTCGACTATAGTTCACCAATCGCTTTAATTGTTTCGAACGAAGAAAAAGGAATCCGAAAACTTACGGCAGAACATTGCGACTTTTTGGTAAATATTCCGATGAAGGGGAAAATACAATCGCTTAATGTTTCAGTATCGGCTGGAATTCTTTTATATGAAGTGGTTCGACAAAGATCATAAAAGGTCAGTATTATTTTTTAAAACTGTTTGAGTTAGATTCTTTGAGATTTTTATTGTGATTGTTATATTCGAATTACATATCCCCAAATTCATAAATTATTTTTAAAAAGTCGCTGGTGAGAATACGTGCTTTCAAAGGTTAACCCGTTTCGGCGATTCATTTTTTTAACCGGTTTCTGCAATATCCTATTTGCAGGCGGTATTGAAAATATACATTTCGAAAAATTCGGAAGTGAACAGGGATTAACTCAAAAT
>JANQLA010000341.1 GCA_028280855.1 Melioribacteraceae bacterium | reverse complement strand
CGGTGCGCATACACAAGGCCAATACGATGACAATACTCTCGAAAACGCTACGTCACCCGTCGAAACTTATTATGCCAACCCTACATGGTCAACACTATTATTAAGAAGCTTATTGCTAAACAATGGTTTTAAGAATGAGTTTATTCAAAGATTTGCGACTCATATGAATACAACGTTTTATCCTGAAAGGGTGCTAAACATAATTGACAGCCTTAAAACGGAAATTGAAGATGAGATGCCAAGGCATATTGAGAAGTGGCCGCAGTCAACATCATTCAATGGTGGATGGCAATACCATTTAGACAAGATGAACGAGTTTGCTACGAAGCGGGGAGAAAACGTGTTTGATCACATTGTTCGGAAGTTTAGTCTCAGTGGTCAATCCCGGTTAACAGTAAACGCAGAAAATGGTAAAGTTTTCGTTCAGGGAATTGAGCTATCGTCCGCCGGTTTTACAGGAATCTTTCTGAACGATGTACCTTTGCAGGTAAAAGCGATTCCTGCGTATGGATATAAATTTATTGAATGGCGAGGAGCATCCATCTCTACCGACGACTCCACAAGTTTTGTTCTAACAGGGGATTCAAACATAGAAGCGGTTTTTGAAATTGACGATTCACGCGAGTTTGCAGGCCTAAGGATTAATGAAATTCTTGCTGTAAATAATAACACCAATACTGATGAATTCGGTGAAGCAGATGATTGGATAGAACTTTATAACGACAGTCCAAATGCTATTGATATCGGAGGTATGTATTTAACGGACGATTTTGCCGTACCAAACATGTGGCAGATTCCAACAACCGCACCGGACTCAACCACGATTGCTCCCGGCGGCTTTATACTGCTTTGGACGGATGGCGATTCTACTCAAGGTGTTTTGCATACCAACTTTAAACTTAGCGGTAACGGTGAAACAGTTGGCATATCCAGGGAAGTAAACGGTGAATTAGTTTGGATTGATACACTTTCGTTCGGTGCGCAGTCCGAAGACGTTTCGTTTGGACGTATCCCCGATGGATCAGACACATTAAGATTCTTAACAGCTCCCACACCGGGCTTTGCTAACTATTACGATAACATAACCGGTGTTGAAAACATTATACCAACCCGGCATCGGTTGTATCAAAATTACCCTAACCCTTTTAATCCGTCCACCACCATCCAGTACAATATTCCGGTGGACGCCCTGAGTCCCGCCGGGCGGGATAAACTCCGCGAAGGGCAACACGTAAAACTGATAGTCTACAATATCCTCGGTCAGTTAGTCGCTACATTGGTTGATAAACCTCTCAAAGCCGGCATGTATAATGTTATGTTCGATGCAACTCATTTACCAAGCGGTGTTTACTATTATAGACTAACTAATGGTAAGTACAGCGAAACAAGGAAAATGATTTTAGTGAAATAGATTTATCTTTTTTTCTGTATTAAATTAACCTGGTTTACAGATATGACAATGAATAAACAAATTAAACAAATGCCGAAGATAGAGCTTCATGTTCATTTGGAAGGTTCTGTTCAACCTTCTACCCTTCTGAAGTTGGCAACTAAAAATAACGTTGAGTTACCTTCCGGAAATATTGACGACTTATTGAGCTGGTATACTTTTTCCAATTTTGATCACTTTAGTGATGTGTATTTAAAAATCAGCGAATGTATAAAAACGGTTGAAGACATTGAGCTGATTGCGCGTGAATTTCTGCAAGGTCAATTCGAACAAAATATAGTTTATACCGAAATCACTTATACGGCATATACTCACTGCATACAAAAGAAAATAAGCTTTGATGATCAATTAGTCGCTCTAAATAAAGCACGTAAGTGGGCTGAAGATGAACTTGGTATTTATTGTAATTTTATTATTGATATACCACGACAAGTTACCACCGACGAAGGATTGATTACGGCTAAGTGGTTAACAACATCAGGCTCCGATTCTATTGTAGCACTTGGATTAGGAGGCCCTGAATACGGGCACCCACCACAAAAACACAAAGCATCTTTCGACTTAATTAAAGAAACCGGGTATTCTTCGGTACCGCATGCCGGCGAAACCGAAGGGCCGTCAAGTATTTGGGGCGCTGTCAATGATTTGGGCGCGATTAGAATTGGACACGGCGTTCGTTGTGTTGAAGATGAACAGCTTATGAATTTTATAAAAGATAACGAAATAATTTTGGAAGTGTGTCCAACAAGTAATATTTGTCTTGGTGTTTTCGATAAGTTATCGGTGCATTGTCTCCCTCAACTAATTGATCACGGTATCAAAGTAACTATCAATTCGGATGATCCGCCGATGTTTAACACGACTTTAACCAATGAGTATTATGAGATACACAAAACGTTCGGTTTTTCATTAGATGATTTTTATACATTTAATAAAACAGCATTGGAGGGGACTTTAATGCCTGCAAAGTTAAAATCAATAGTTGAAGATAAATTTTACAGCGGGTGGAATGCGATCATATAAGCTTGCATAGTCCTGTCTTTAGTTGCTTTCTTTTGCAACCTTTTCCAGGACTATACAGAAGCCAGAGTCCTAGCCCAAAAAGTAGCACGAGAAAGACTTGTAACACTCAAGTTCCTAGGGCTGTCCATTCTCAAAGATAAATACAAGTACAACCCGTCAAAAATTACGGAATTGAAAAATAGAGACAGCTATAAAACTATAGATGTAAAGTTCGATAGTACTTGTATAGACTCAGTGGGTTATACCGGTTACTCACTAGTATTGCGAACATCGTCCGTACGATTTGTCTTGACAACGTATAGCACAAGTATTACATTTGTCACAAGTATTACGACAAAAAGCGCCTTATGAGGTTCCGTCCTTATGAGGTTCTTTTCTTTTAAACCGGATTACTCACCATTGTATTCAAGTTTGTTGCGCAGATCTGCCATGTGAGCGATATTCCCTTTAGCAGCTTTTATTAAAAGATGGGAACAGTTTTCTTTATTCGGGGATAACACCCGTTCGAACTTGCCTTGTTTGAGGAGATAGCGTACCAAGCACCCAAAATCACCGTCTCCGCTAACTAAAACTGCTTTGTCATACTTTTTGATATCTATCATTTCCTGTAGGACAAGTTCAGCATCACAGTTTCCTTTAACATGACCTGATTTTAATCTCAGGGTAGGTTTAAATATCAAAATGTAGCTATGTTGTTGTAGTGAGGAGTACAAGTTACTATTTTCTGGTAAGTAGCCAATGAAATAATAGGCTTTTTGTACACCATACTTTTCTCGAAGGTAAACCCGGAATTTTTTGTAATCGATTTTCCAGCCAAGACTCTGAATACCAAGGTTTAGATTCTGACCATCAATGAAAGCATAGTTTTTGAATCCTTTATCCATGATGCCGAATATATGGAAAAACAAGTATTAAAGTAACATTGTAGGAAATGTATTAATCGTTCAAAAAAAGTTTGGTGCCAAGCAGCGCTTAGAATTAAAAAAGAAAATGGATCGAATTTTATACGAGGAAAGACCGCATAAGGTTCTTGAAATGCTGACTCCATCAAAAGCATATTTTAGGACGCTTCAGCTTTTATGAAAAATATCCCCCGCCATCGTATAGAAATCATCACAACGAAATTAACTCAATTTGAAGCTCGTCTAAAAATTTAAGTAACTTCTTTCCGTGATTAAGCAGGATCTTTCGAATTTGATAAGGCAATAATTTGTCCGACAACATTATAAACAAAGACGAATCCTTTGACAACCAATGCGCAAAATTCGGCGTGCCCTTCAATCTTCTCATACCGGCAATACCTCACCTAATAAACCTAACCCGAAATGTGATATAGATAGCGCATGCTAGACCATTGGCTTTTATATCTAACTGTGTTCGGTTAATTCGAACATCTATCAATCTCAATATTTGTAACCATTTTGTATTCATTGTTGTCAAATACCCAATCCAAATAAATTGAGGTAATCCATGAAAAGAAAATTATTTCTTCTCATATTGTTACTATGCTCCTTTACTCTCTATAGCCAAACAAAATTTAATCATATATTAATTACAAATGATGATGGTATAGAAGATGCCGATAGATTACTGGCATTGGCGAAGAGTGTAAAGGACATTACGAACCGCGTTTCAATTATTGTTTCCTCCTCCGATCGATCCGGTACGTCAAATTATTCTATCTATGGTAAAAATCAATCTACTTTCGAAGTAACTTGTGAATACTCCGATGAAGAGAATAATATTTTCGTATACACTTTGCCTGCTAATCCGGCCGATTGCGTTTTCTTAGGTTTGAGCGGCTTTTTTGGTGATGATAGGCCTGATTTAGTTCTTTCAGGTATTAATGGCGGCCCAAACATTGGAGCAAGCTGGTTTGGATCCGGTACAATTGGTGCAGCGAGAACGGCAGCATATTTAGGAGTGAAGTCAATAGCTTTCTCTGGATTCGATGATAACAATAAAATGTCATTCACAATCATTCCAAACTGGATTAGGGATTTTATTTCATCTGAATTGATTCGTGAAATTGATAAAAACAGCTATCTCACTGTAGGATTTCCAAGAATACCTTTCGAAGAAATTAAAGGCGTGAAGTTAGCTGCAAGAAGAGTTTCTTTTGATAAACCCCAACTGATTGGAGTTAACAAAATTTACGGTGAAAATCCTCATGCTACAGACAATACGACAATCTGGGTAGTTGAAATCGAAGAGCAACTAAATAATATCGATGTAAAATATGATGATTCATTCCTTAAAGAAGGTTATATCGTAATCACGCCCATGACTATTGATGAAAATAATTATGACTTGATGAATAGTTTAGAAAATAAATCGAACTTAATTCCAAAATTTCTTAAATAGTCAAACTAGATTACTAATATTAAATAAATCGTTCTTGATCGTATTCTGAAAAACAAGAGCCGTCATTAAGTCCAACGTGACGACTTAATCTGTTGGCTTTTGTATTCGATATAAAATGGGGATATTAAAACATAGCATTTGACCAATGTTTTATTAAATAAAATTATTGCCGCTTGTAATTTCGTTAAATCATAGCCACCGGTCTAAAAACATTTTTGAAGATACTGCTTTCCGGTGTTGGGGCGCCTCATAGATAGCACATGGTATACGGCTTACTTGCAACGTTGTCTACATTATTTGAACTCCGCTTCAAATTATTTTATTATATTAACCTTCACTTTGGAATTTGATTAGACAATAATTTGCCGGACAACCTTATAAAAAAAGACGAATCCTTTAACAACCAATGCGTAAAATTCGGTGAGCTTTTAGACCTCGGTAAACCAGTTTCAACGAAAGCTATTTGGTGTGCAATACATGATGAAAACCGCACTAGACACATTATAATTATTTAACTTCGATGCTTCTACTCTTAAAATCTATCCATAATCCTAGTTAGAAGTCGGTGTATGTTTTTCCTTGATTATTTTTAACTCTATGATTAGTTTATTGTACAATTGTACAAGAGAGAGGCAAAAATTTATGAGTATAGTGGTTGATACTTCTGTCTTTATTGCTGTTATTACCAACGAGCAGAGTAAATCAAAACTTATTAAGATTACCGAAAACGAAGAGTTGATTTCGCCGTCGTCAATTAGGGCTTGCTGAAAATCGAATAAGTAGTTATTCAGCAACCGGATATAAAGAATTAGACTTAGAAAAGTGCAAAATAATTAATAACTTGCCTCATA
>JANQLA010000328.1 GCA_028280855.1 Melioribacteraceae bacterium | reverse complement strand
ACAATCCGACTTTTGCAATTTGACTTTCCTGCCAGGCATTATCAGTAAACATTTTTCCGTTATTTGGTCCCATCACAAATTCACGCACACGTTTTCCTTCAGCGCCTTCAACCCGGAAATCAGCGCCCGCGAATAAATTACTTTCGCTGAATCGCCAAATACCCTCCGTACGTGCGCCAAAATTATGAGTTTTCGCGTTTGTGCTGGCGTTAACCATCCGCGGATTAATATTCTTCATCAAATTATCCATAAGATGATCGACGAACGACCCGAACAACGATGTGTTCCACGAATTAACTTTCCGTTCTCCGAAAGACATGTCATGACGAAGATTAAACATCCATGTGTCATCATCACGTAAGTCCATTGGCAAAGCGGCAAAGTCGGCGTCCCGCGCAAAGTTACGCGTAGCTGAAATTCGAAGTTGATTATTTTCTCCAACTTTCAATCCAATATTTGCGCTTATGCTTCCTCGTGTGAAGTCAGATACTACATCATTTCCATCTCCATCCTGGTAATCATTTCCCTGCGACCATGATGCGAAGAGTCCAATGTCATACCCGCTACCGGAAAAGCCAATCAATCCCTCGTTACGAAGTACATCGCCGTTGCTCTCGAAACCACCGGAGATTCGCCCGTAAGTTTGAGTAGCTGATGAGAATCGAAGAGGCGCGGGAATGAAATTAATTGTTCCGCCGAATCCTCCTCCATAACGTAAAGCGTAAGGACCTTTGAGGACTTCCACTCTATCAAGCACATTCGGAGCCATTTGACTGGTGGGAGGATCCATTCTATTCGGACACGCAGCCGTGGCACATTGTGCTCCGTTCAGAACAACGTTTAACTGATCATATTTAAAGCCGCGTAAGACGGGATCGAACCCGTAAGCGCCGCCTTTCTTAATAATATTGATCACAGGAGACTGTGTAAGTAATGCCCCGCCGTCGTGCGCCATTTTATCACGGTAGTCGAGATCGAATAATTCCACTTCATTCGATTTTTCACGAATTGCAACAACTGTAACAGGGTATAAGTTTACACTTTGCCGTTCCTTATAAATTACTCCGGACTTAATTGCTGAGAGAATACTTTTATTGCTCAACTCCCACTTACCGTAGCTTATGTGAGATAGTGTAATAGGCTCGTCGACAATTAATTCAAAGCTGATAACTCCATCTTTATCGGACTGTCCCGCTTGTTGACCATATTGAAAACTCGCACCAACAATAGGGAGAAAGGATGATTGATTGAGTAATTTAATCTTTACCTGCTCCTGAGCAAATACAAAGCCGGTGATTAAGATTAATAACAAATAAGTTTTTTTAATCATTATACTCCTCTTATTAATTTCCTTCTTTAGTTAGTTCTGAATATTGGAAACTCTTTAATCGATATTTAGGAGTATATTTTGGGCGGAGGCGTTTGAGGTTTGGTATAAAAAAACATCAGACTCGACGATTCAGTTTGATAACTTTCTTGCTTCAGGAATGGTTTTTTCAGATAATCACAATCATTAGTATAATGAGGCGAAATTCTATTAATAGTTATCAACGCAGATTTTTTATTATTATCAGATTCAGTCTTTGTTAACTCATCCATGATTGTTTTGTTCAACTGGCAGCTGCCCATACAATGATTCACTTCTTCTTCCCTCTGCTCACATAAGTATTCGACGATATATTCGATATTAACGTGATGCGCAATCAATGGACTCAAATAATTGAATGTCATTAAAAAATAGCAGGTTAGAAGGAAAATCACTATAAGCTTTCTACGAATCATACATACAAATTAGAGTAATCATTTATTAAATAAAAGTATTTGTTCTTCTGAATCCTTCAAAAAATACTTGCATCATACGTATCAACAAAATAATTTAAATACCGGATAAAAAATGAACATAAGTAAAAAATCATGCTGTAAAAAAATGGTACGCTGCACTTTGCAAAGTATCAGGAAAGTGATTTTTACTGAGAAATATTTTTCAACCTATTCTTAGTTAGTACCCTTCTGACTTAGCGGTCAATTGATTCACCAAATAAATTTTTAATTATGGAGATTACTATGTCTTTTATAAGGCTGCGTATACCACTTTTTACAGGTATATATTTTTTAATAACAACTTTACTTATAGCGCAAAATAGTGAAATTAAAATTTCATTAAATGACGCATTGCAAAAAGTAAAGGAGAATAACTTTGAAATAAGACTTGCGCAAAGCGAAGTTGACGCCGCTAAAGCGGATTTCAATAAATCTTTAGCGGCGCTGTTACCACAGATAATTTTATCTGAAACATTCATCAGAACGAATGATCCGTTAAACTCATTCGGATTAAAGCTCAAGCAGGAAATCGTAACCCAGTTTGATTTTAATCCAGCGCTTTTGAACGATCCCGGCGAAATAAACAATTTCAATACGAAACTTGAAATAAAACAACCGCTGATAAATTTGGATGGATTCTACGGCAGAGCCGCGGCGGCGGATGGATTAGCCGCCAGGAAATTCAAAAAGCAGCGAACTGAAAAGTATATGGAATTCATGACAAAGATGACTTACCATCAGTTGAATCTACTGCATGAGAGCCAATCTGTGGTAAATGAAGCGTTGCAAACAGCCAATGCAAGTAGAAAGCTGATTAAAGATTACTACGATGAGGGACTTATCACAAAAGCGGATTACTTAATGGCAGAAGTATTTGTATCTAATCTTGAAAGTCAACAAGCTGAAGTGATTGCCGAACTACATAAAACCAGTAACGGATTTAAACAGTTGATTGGAATTGAACAAGACGGATTAGTAGTTCCTTCCGATGCTCTAACGTACTCCTCAATTGATGGCGATTTTGAAGGGAATGATAAATCGATTAATAACCGCTCGGATATTCTCGCTTACAGCAATAAACTAAGTGCTATGAGCAATGCAAAAAAAATGAACTGGATGAAGCTTTTACCAAGGCTAAATGCATTTGGAAGTTATGAATATAATGATGACGAATTATTTGGTACAGGCGCTAACAATTGGATGTTAGGTGTTAACTTACAATGGAATATTTTTAACGGCTTTCAAAATATAGCCGACATTCAGAAGTCTACAGCTGAATATAATTCCGCAAAAGTTGAATATGAAAAAGCGCTATCATCAGGTAAAAATGAAATTGATGCTTCCTTAAAAGATCTTGAAACAGCAAGGAAAAAATTAAAGGTTGCCGAAACGTCCGTAGCTCAATCCGAAGAGTCGTTAAAAATTATTAAAGACCGCTATACACAAGGGTTAGAAAAAACAACGGACTTATTAAATGCTGAAACTGCAGCTTCGGAAGCAAAATTAAATTACATAAAAGCATTGTTCTTCTACAATGTAGCCATATACAAAGTTGAATTAATGTTAGAACAAAAAGTTTTAGAAAATAACTAGAGGGTTAATATGAAAACCACTATAAAGTCAATTTTAGTTTTGTTACTCACCACTATACTCATCACTTCCTGCGGGGGTGATAGTGAGGAAGGACTGTCGGAGGCGGGGAAAAGAGTAACCGTTGTTGAAGTTCAATATCAGTCCTCTCCTCAGCGTATTGAATTCTCCGGGAATGTGGCCGGAGTGGAAAGCGCAAAACTCAGCACTAAACTTATGGGAACTATAACATCTTTCCCATTCGAAGTAGGCAACAAAGTAAGTAAAGGTCAGATTATCGCAAAAGTAAACAGCTCTGATCTAATCGCAAAGAAGCAGCAAGTACAAGCCGGTATAGCTCAGGCAGAAGCAGCTTTTAATAACATGGCTACGAACTACAAACGAGTAAAAAATCTTTTCGATAAAGGAAGCGCTACGCAGAAAGAAATGGAAGACATTCAAATGGCATATTCGATGGCTGAAGCACAACTCAAAGCTGCCCGGGCAATGGAAGTTGAAATAGAAGACGTGTTAAACTATGCTGAAATAAAAGCGCCGTTTGATGGTTACTTAGTGAACAAGTTTTTTGATGAAGGTGACTTATCCGCTCCCGGACATCCGCTGGCAATAATCGAAAACCTTGATCGCTTCAAAGTTGTTGCATCTGTTTCCGCAAGCGATGTAAATGATATTTCGAAAGGAACTGAAGTTAAAGTAAAAATGGATGAACTTGGGGGCAAATTGTTCACGGGAACCGTTTCCGAGATTAATCAGGGAGCTCATCCTGCCAGTCGACAATATGAAGTGCAAGTTACAATTGATGATACTGATGCAAAGTCATTCGGATTAAAATCAGGCATGTACGCAAAAATAATTTATGATGGAAAAACTGATCAACAAATCACGATTGATGAATCCCTGCTGGTTAAGCGAGGTCAACTAAATGGCGTTATGACTGTAAGCGAAAGTAAAACTGCCTTGCTGCGCTGGGTTCGCCTGGGTAAAAAGACTGGAAGCTCATACGAAGTATTATCAGGTTTGAATATAGGTGACAAAGTGATCGCAAATGTTCAAAGTGTTAAAGAAGGTCAAAAAGTTGAGGTGATGTAATGGAACTAGGAATTGCAGGAAAAGTCGCCAAGGCGTTTATTAAATCGAAATTAACATTCCTATTGATCATCGCGTCTTTAGCAATTGGAGCGTTTAGCATCTACCTGACCCCGAGCGAGGAAGAACCGCAAATCGTTGTTCCGATGGCAGATATATTTGTGATGTACAACGGAGCCAGTCCCTCGGAAGTAGAATCACGTATAGTCGAACCAATGGAGAAACTGATCTCCAACATACAAGGCGTTGAATATGTATACTCTACATCAATGCCGAACATGGCCATGCTCATTGTTAGATTCTATGTTGGCGAAGATGCCGAAGAAAGTATCGTAAAGCTATACAATGAAATAATGCGTAACATGGACAAGATGCCGAAGGGAATGTCCATGCCTTTCGTTAAAACAAAATCTATCGATGATGTGCCAATTGTTAGCTTGAGCTTATGGAGTGATAAATATGATGATTATGAATTAAGAAGAATAAGCAATGAACTTGCTAATGAAATAAAAAAGATAAACGATGTTTCGGAAACAAATGTAATCGGCGGACGAAAAAGAAAAATCAATGTTCAACTGAACAAAAGTAAAATGGCATCATACAATGTTGATCCTCTAATGATTATGATGCAATTGAAAGGCGCAAACCAGCAATCGATGTCGGGCGCATTTAACAGAAATAATGTTGAATATCTCGTTGAGACAGGAAACTTTTTCCAAAGTGTAGATGACGTTAAAAACACTGTTGTTGGTGTGTTCAACGGAAGCCCGGTTTACTTAAAAAATGTTGCTGAGATAACAGATGGACCTGCCGAGCCTGAAAACTACACATCGTTTGCATTTGGCGAATCAGCGCTTGAGAAAAATGAGTATACAGGTGAATACTCTTCAGTGACTATATCAATAGCAAAACGTAAAGGATCGGATGCAAAAGTAATTGCCGACCAGGTTGAAGAAAAAGTAGAATATATGAAAGGTAAAATAGTTCCTTCCGAAGTTGAAGTGACGACAACACGTAATTATGGAGATACAGCGTCGGAAAAAGTAACTGACCTCCTGCTAAACCTGCTTGGAGCCATTTTAGCCGCTTCAACTGTCGTAGCTTTATTTCTTGGGCTGCGCGGCGGATGGGTAGTATTCGCAAGTGTTCCGATTACATTCGCGCTTACGCTTTTCGCTTACTACATGATGGACTACACCTTAAACAGGATTACTCTTTTTGCGTTAGTCTTTGTAACCGGTTTAGTAGTTGATGCTTCGATCATTATTGTGGAAAACATGCATCGTCATTTTAAGATGAAAAAGTTACCTCATTATCAAGCTGCACTTGCTTCTATCGATGAAGTTGGTAATCCTACAATTCTAGCAACGATTACGGTCATAGCATCCGTACTTCCAATGGCATTCGTCACCGGATTGATGGGACCTTACATGGCTCCAATGCCTATCGGCGCTGCTTTAGCAATGACATTTTCACTGCTGGTTGCGCTTGTAGTAACTCCTTATGTCGCATACAAAGCGCTAAAGAGTGATGATGAAAAGGAAACAAGGAAATATAATTTACATGATACATTGATATATAAAATGTACGTGAAAACTATTACACCATTATTAAAAAGCGTCCCGCTTAGATGGACGGTAATTGTTATAGTAGTTGTCGCTCTGTTGGCTTCTGTGAGCTTATTGTTCCTGCAGCTGGTTACGGTAAAAATGCTTCCATTTGATAATAAAAATGAGATTCAAATTATTATCGATATGCCTGAAGGAACTACACTTGAACAAACTGCAAGTGTAACAAAAGAAATCGCTGCTTACGTTAGAACCGTTCCCGAGGTCAGTAACTATCAAACATATGTTGGAACTGCTGCGCCCATCAATTTTAACGGTCTGGTTCGTCATTACGATTTAAGAAGAGGTTCAAACGTCGCGGATATTCAATTGAACCTGCTTGATAAATCGGAACGGCCGGATCAAAGTCACGACATCGCAAAGCGCATAAGACCACGTGTGCAAGAGATAGCGAAGAAATTCAATGCGAATGTTAAAATTGCCGAAGTACCTCCGGGTCCACCGGTAATGTCGACACTTGTTGCTGAAGTTTACGGACCGGATAAAGAGAGCCAGATTGAATACGCAAGGAAATTAAAAGGATTGTTTGAAAGCACTCCCGGAGTTGTTGATGTTGACTGGCTGGTTGAAGACGATCAAATTGAGTATAAGTTCGAAGTTGATAAAAAGAAAGCGATGCTTATGGGTATAAGCTCCGAACAAATAGTAGGTGTTTTAGGCATTGCACTACACGGGATGGATGTATCCGCAATTTATCAACCAAATGATATTGAGCCTGTAATGATAAACATAAGACTATCAGAAGATGATAGGTCAAGCATAATGGATTTGAAAAATATCAAAGTAATGTCTCAAAGTGGAATGCTTGTCCCTGTATCTGAACTTGTGACAGTAAAAGAGCAGGTACAGGATAAAAGTATTCACAGAAAAAACCAGCAGCGTGCAGTTTATGTAATAGGAGATGTAGCCGGTGAAATGGAAAGTCCTGTTTACGCAATATTAGCAATAGATGAAAAGATCCGGGAGCTGAATGAAAAAGAGGGATTAAATGTTGAACAATTCTACAGAGCCCAACCGCTAAGCGAGGAAGAAATCTCCGTTAAATGGGACGGTGAATGGCAAATCACTTACGAAGTGTTCCGCGATCTCGGTGCTGCATTTGCCGTTGTGCTTGTTATAATTTACATGTTGATAATTGGTTGGTTCCAATCATTTAAAGTACCGATAGTAATGATGGTTGCGATTCCGTTATCACTTATCGGTGTGTTATTCGGTCATTTCATTTACGGGGCATTCTTTACGGCAACCTCGATGATCGGAGTTATAGCTCTTGCCGGTATTATGGTAAGGAACTCGGTTTTATTGATTGATTTTATTGAATTGCGGTTAAAGGAAGGTATTCCATTAGAACAAGCGGTTGTAGAGTCGGGTGCTGTGCGAACTTTACCAATACTACTTACGGCGGGTACTGTTATAATAGGCGCTTTTGTGATAATCTTCGATCCGATTTTTGAAGGACTCGCCATAGCACTTATCGGTGGAGCATTAGCTTCAACTGCTTTAACGCTTATTATGGTTCCTCTGTTGTACTTTATGACTGAAAAGGAAAAGCATGAGACAACCGAACCACAGAAAAAAGTTGAAACGAAATCGGAGACTAACTAATGAAACTAGTAGTATTTATGTGTGTTGATGAATTCGCGAAAGACGCGAGAAAACTTCTACAGGAAAATAAAGTAGTTGCTTATAGCGAGTCCAATATCAGAGGATATAAATTATCGGATGATGACGAATCCGAAAACTGGTTCGCTGCAAAACATTACCCTGATAATTCGAAAATATTCTTTACAATGGTTGATGAAGAGAAAGCAACGCAACTAATGGAAGCATTAGAACAGTGTAAGTTAAATAAAGACCCTAATAACGTGCACGCATTCCAATTGGGTATAGAAAAACATATTGGATGATTATCACCGTTTGATTTATCAAACGGGCGATTAAAAACTGAACGGTGTTGGCTTTAGCCGCATTGAATGAAATTAGAAAAAATTATAGGAGAACTAAAAATGGAAAATATAATTAGAAGAGTAGCAGGAGTATTTGTGCTAGTTAGTTTAACACTAGGATATTTTGTAAGTCCTTACTGGTTCTTATTTACTGCGTTTGTAGGTCTGAACCTGCTTCAATCATCATTTACAAAATGGTGCCCACTTGAAACAATTTTAAAGAAGGCTAATATAAAGTAGTGATTTGAAATGAAGTTAACCGGAACACAAAAAAATAATCTTTGGCAGAGTACTAAACTTGGAATAACAGCTTTGTTACTTAGTTTTGTAATAAACCTGTTTTTTAAGCAACATTATATAATTGTTGAAACGAGTATTTTGGGCTTCACGATTGGGCTCTTAACCGGTCTCTTTGAGTATTTTATTGCCCAGGTTAAATTACGAAAACAACGATTCCTTGTAGCTGTAATCTACCGTTCTGTTGTTTATTCACTAATAATACTTTTTTCATTTACAATGCTCGCCACAATTAAGTTATCAATAGTCCATCAATGTACATTCGTTGAAGCAATTGGAGAAAAAAATATAGTTGGCTACTCGATTGAAAGCGGCTTGTACCTCTTGCTATTATTCCTGGTACTTATGAGCTTCTTCATAAATATACTCGTCCAGATAAGTCAATTATTCGGTCCCGGGGAACTACTAAACTACGTGATAGGCAGGTATAATAAACCTGTTCCGGAACAGCGCATATTTCTTTTCATGGATTTGGATTCATCGACTTCCATCGCGGAAAAACTAGGTACTGAAAAATACAGCTCTTATTTAAAGGATTTCTTTTCCGACTTAACCGAACCTCTAATTAAAACGCAAGGACAAGTTTTTCAATATGTTGGGGACGAAGCCGTTGTAGTTTGGAAATTAAAAGAGGGGTTAAAAAATAATAATGCAATAAATTTTATTTTCTTCGTTAAAGAATGTATTAACAAAAGACGTGATTACTATTTATCGGAATACGGAATTGTACCGGAATTCAAGGCTGGAATGCATATGGGGGAAACTCTTATAACCGAAGTTGGCGACATTAAAAAAGAAATTGTATATCACGGTGAATTATTAAACGCTACTTCCAGGATTCGATCTGAAAGTAAAAAGAGAAATCAGTTACTGCTTATTTCCGAACTGCTACTTAATTCAATCTCACCAAAGAACGGTTTTCATTTCAAGGATCTAGGATGCACCAAGCTTAGAGGAAAAGACCAAATGATAAAGTTGTTTAGCGTTGAGCCGATTGAAGATATTTCATTAAAACTTTGCTGATTATTTAATCATCTCTCACCTGTTTACCATATTCATCTCTGAGTGTTGTAGAGTCCCAGCCTAAGTCTTTATCCTTGCCGACATTTTCAAATTCAATACTTAGTAAACTTTCAAGGTCTTCTATTCTCTCTTTGGCGCCTCGTATTAATGCCTTTTCATCGTGTTTCATTTTGGCAAGCTCCCGGACGTAACGCTCGTCGTGCCTTCGGAAAGTTTTAATTGCCCGGTGAGTAGTATACCGGCGGTATCCCAAAGAACACAAAGCATCGGCGGCTAAACGAAGTGATGTGTCAAGGGTTTCACGGTAAATGTTATCAACGCCTTTTTCGAGAACCTCGTATGAATCGTTCCATCCTTTGGTGCGTGCAAAAATCTTTAAATGGGGGAAATGCTTTTGAACCGTATCAATAATCTCTAAAGTTTTTTCAGGGTCATCAACAGCAATGATTATTATCTTAGCCTCTTCAGCGCCTGCCGCCTGTAATAAATCACGACGGGACGAATCGCCATAGAATACTTTTAACCCCATCTTCCGAAGTAAGTCAACATTATCCGGGTTAGTATCCAGGTAGGTTGCTTGCTCTCCATGAGCCTGCAGGAACCTTCCTGTTATAACTCCCATCCGGCCGAACCCGGCTATTATAATTTTGTTTTTTTCATCCATATCATCGGATTCTCTTTCGCTTTCTTCCCTTAACCCGAATCTCGGTTGTAATAATTTTTCATTAACTAACATAAATAAGGGAGTTAATGCCATTGATAAAGCAACAATAGCTATCAATGTATTAGCAATATTTGTATCGATTACATTACTCTGTAAGGCAAAAGAAAATAGCACGAAAGCAAACTCTCCGCCCTGAGCCAAAGCAAAAGCAAACAACAGGTTATTATCAAGACCCAGCTTAAAAAACTTACCAATGATAAAAAGCACTAGAAATTTTACAAGCATTAAAACCAACACTAAACTGAAAATTAGTACGGGACTATCAACTATAATGTTAAAATCAATAGAGGCGCCTACAGCAATAAAAAACAAGCCGAGCAATAATCCTTTAAATGGTTCAACATCTGTTTCCAATTCGTGCCGGTATTCGCTTCCTGCCAGAACAACACCAGCAAGAAAAGTACCTAGTGCGGGACTTAGCCCTACCTGTGTCATTAAAAGTGTTGTGCCTACTACAAGCAGCAGTGCGGCGGCAGTAAATATTTCGCGTAACCTGGTTTTTGCAATCCACCTAAAGCATGGAGTCATTATATATTTACCGGCTAAAATTATTCCCGCAACAACAGCCAGCACAACAGTTGTCTGCAGCCATATCGGTAACCCCGATACAATACTTGAAGAATGGTGGACATCGGACGGCGCTGCCATTGAAGCGAAATCATCAATAGCTAAAACAGGCAGAATTGCCAATATCGGGATAACAGCTATATCCTGGAAAAGCAAAACAGAGAATGAACTTTGCCCGCCTCCTGTTTTCATTAGTCCTTTTTCGTTAAGAGTCTGCAAAGCAATTGCCGTAGACGATAGTGCCAGTGTTAGTCCGATAGCTAAAGCCGTCTGCCATGCAAGCCCTGTGAATATTCCAATAATCATTAATGTTACAGCTGTCATCCCAACCTGCACTCCGCCCATTCCTAAAATAGGACCTCGCAATTTCCACAACAAAGAAGGCTGAAGCTCCAATCCGATCAGGAACAACATCATAACCACGCCAAACTCTGCAAAGTGCATAACATCCTGGCCTTCTTGGCCAATTAAACCTAAGATGAACGGACCAATGATAATGCCTGCAAGCAAGTATCCCAGTACCGAACCTAACCCTAATCTTTTTGCTATCGGAACAGAAATTACGGCCGCTGCTAAGTAAACGAAAGCTTGAAAGAAAAATGAATCCTGCATGATGGTTCCTTTAGTTCAAAATATTACGTGATAGTTGGTTTGCTTAATTAGAGTGTTACGTCGTTCATTATTTCATGACCAGCCAGCTCATCAAAATTAATTTTATCGTCACGGATAAGCTTCAATATTTTAATGTACCTCTCTCTATAATCTCGTACTTCCTCTTCTTTAATCGAATGTGTTCCGAAAACTATGAATGGAGGAAGATAAGTCATCTTACATAAACAAGCGGTTTGCTCTATAGGCTTAAGAAATTCCCTTACTGTGTATTGGTTATATCCATCGGAGCAATATGCTTTTGCACCCCCACCCGCAGTAATAAAATTAAACAGGTATTTTCCTTTGAGTGAATTACCTTTGGCTCCGTAAGCCCAATCGTGTTCCAATACGAGGTCAATCCATTCCTTTATAATAGCTGGCGCACTATACCAAAAAAAGGGATGATGAAATATTATAACATCATGCTCCAACAGGAGTTGTTGTTCACGCTTAACATCTATATCAAACTCGGGATATTTCTGGTAAAGGTCATGGAATGTGATCCCTTCTATAGAATTTAGCCCTTCGATTAAATGTATATTAACATGTGATTTCTGCAAAAGAGGATGCGCAAATAAAATTAGTGTTCTCAATTGGAACCTTCCTATATACTGATAGTAAACTAAAATTTCGGACGAAGGGAATATATAAAATATTCAAGTAAAGTAAGGGTTAACAATTGATGAAAGAACAGGACTGCACTTATATGAATAGCAGTCCCTCTATTACATTTATTTACCAAGCGCTTCAACAACTAATTTTGCTGCTTCTGTACCTGAATTTTGTTGCTGTCCTGTTATTAAGTTGCCATCCCTAATTGCAAAAGGCTCAAACATTGATTTCACAATGAAGTTTGTGTTCTCAATCTTTCAGGCTTCATCTTCTATCCAAAAGGGTTGAATCTTTTTACCCACAAAATTATCTGCATATTGCTCCTCACTATTTGCAAAGCCTGTCCATGTTTTATTATTAACTAAAAGTGCATTGTCACTTAGTTTGGTTTTAAGCAAGATACAAGTCCCGTGACAAACGCATGCAAGAATTTTGCCCGACTCATAAAAATCGGAAACAAACTTGTGAAGTCCCTCATCATTTATCATTGTGTACATTGGAGATTGCCCGCCCACAACAAAAACCGCTTCGTAATCTTGAGTGTTTACATCTGAAATGCTTCCGGTATTTTTAAGCAACTCGTTGTGCTTTGGAGATTTTTTGAAACCCAGCGATAAAATGTCGTCGGCTGAGTATCCGCTTTCATCTTCAGGATCGCTAAAATTATCTGCCTGCAAGTCTCCGCCACTTGGTGATACGATTTCAACTTCATACCTGGCCTCTATAAATGCCCAGTACGGATGGGTTAGTTCGGCCCACCAGAAACCAATTGGCCATCCGGTAGTTTCCGATTTTGATGGATTTGCAACTATCATTAAAACCTTTTTACGAGTAGATTTATTCAGATGATTTGGATCGCTCATAGTCTTATACTCCTATTTTTGTGTTGCATAAATATCCCGCATTAACTTATCTTCGGCAATATATATACCTAAAAGTTATATACTAACTAATTGGAAAGCATGCGATGCCGGAATTTATTTATAACGGAAAGCTTTATTATAACCCGGTCGAATTTGCGCTCGATAGAATCGGTGGAACCTGGAAGATGCCAATTCTTTGGCGTCTTAAAGACAAGACTTTCAGATACAGCGAATTAAAAAGGAGCATGCCCAGAATATCTGATAAGATGCTAACCACACAATTAAGAGAGTTGGAAAACGACGAATTGATAATACGCAAAGTATACGCAGTGGTACCTCCAAAAGTTGAATATTCCCTTACCAAGAAAGGCAGTGAAGCAATTCCATTAATCGAAAGCATAAGGAAGTACGGCTTAAAGCTAATGAAACAAGCAGGTGTAAAACACTAGCTATTATTGATCGAACTCTACGTTTTTATGTGCGCCATCGCAAAAGGGTTTATTGCTTGATTGACCGCATCTACACAAAAATATTTTTTCACCTTCTTTGATTGTTTCGCCGCTTTGGTTGGTAATTTTACAATCACCTTCTACCTTTAATGGCCCGCCTTTTATTACCGTAACGTTTAATTCATTATTCTGCATCGAAGTTTATCTCCTTATGAGTGTTATCGCAAAATGGTTTATTCCCGGAATGACCGCACCTGCATAATGCAACACGAGGCGCTGCATCGAGCGGATTTCCGTCTGAGCCGGTTATCTTAATATTACCGGTTACATATATCGGCCCGTTCTTAACCGCTACTATTCTTGTTGATGAAGGTACCGGCTCGTTGGCTCCACCATCAAGACGATTGTATCTAAGCGCACCGGTAGGACATTTATGAATAACTGCAGCGATTTCATCTGCTTCGGCCGAATTCGGGTCAACCCAAGGTTTTTTATTCGGATTAAATACTTGAGGTAATCCTTTTACGCATTCAGCAGCGTGAATACAAATTTTGGGATCGTAGGTAACTTCAATTTGATCCGATTTATAATGAAGTCGTTTGCTGATACTCATACAACCCCTCCTTTAGAAATTACGAGGTATTAAATTTTAATTTACTTGTGAGACTAATTGTTTAACAAAATTTATTTCATCTTTGTTCACTGAATGACCAAGACCTTCATAAATTCGTTTTTCAACTTTCGCACCCATTTTTTTAAATACTTCGGCGGATTCATTTACATGCTCAATCGGTATATGAAAATCGAAATCAGCGCATCCCAGAAATACATCAGTATTATCAAAGACTCCCTCATAATCTCGCGGAGTTCCTTTAGGTCCAATGAGCGCACCGCTTAGGCCTATAATTCCACCATAATTTCTTGGATTCCGAACGGCATACTCCAATGCTAAACATGCACCCTGAGAGAATCCCAATAAGAACATTTTATCTTCTGTTATTCCTTTAGATAAAAGTTCACTAATCAAATGATCAATAAAACTTAATCCTGAAGAAATACCCGGCTCGTTATCTTCAATGGGTGCAATAAAACGATAAGGGTACCATGTGTTCTGTTCGGCTTGTGGTGCAATGTACGAAACGTTGGCAACGTCGAATTCATTTGCCAACTCCAAAATGCTAAGCGCTGTTGCGCCCCGCCCATGGATGAGTATCATTGCAGCATCCGAATCGTTTACCGGGGCTCCGCTTGTTAGCACGGGTTGCCCTCGATGAGGCGCCGGAATATCAAATGTATCTATATTATAAATTCCCATGTGTAAACTAATCCAAAGTGATAAAAATTGATCTTCGTAACTTGTCGTCAATACTTCGCGAAATATGACCACGTCCTGTTGTATCCTCAGCTAATAGAATATCTATGCCAGTTTCACGAAAAATAACACCGATTGCACTTAACTTCTCCGATAGTTTCCCGATGTCGCAAGCGCCATGCAATTCAATCTCAACATCTTCAAAATGACACTCATTATCTTCACCCGTATAAAGTCGCGTAATTTTTATAAATACTTCTTATTCATTGAATTTTATTGGTCATCTCGACTACGCTCGATAACGATGCAATTACAGGTGCCTGAGCGTAGTCGAAGGTACAGGTACTAAAACCTCCGAATAATAACTTTTTTCAATAGCAATCCACTAGTTATCAGGTTACCAAAGGCATCAAGCTGCCTGCAATTTGCTCCCGTCTTGGTTCGTACCATTCAGGTAATTTCAAGTTTGCTCCAAGCTCTTCTTTTGCTTCGTCGACCAAAAAACCCGGTGGATCGGTAGCTATTTCAAAAAGTATTCCGCCCGGTTCCCGGTAATAAATAGAATGAAAGTAGTTTCTATCCAACACTTCGGTTACGTTCATTCCGGCTTTGATTAATCTTCTACGCCAGTTTAGTTGCTCATCATCGTTAGCTGTTCGCCACGCTATATGGTGAACAGTGCCTGCGCCGTTAGTTGGCCAATCGTACTCGGGATCAATACGCATGTCAATATGCACAAGGCTTTTATCTACACCGGTGTCTAATCTTTTTATAGAATTTGTTGAAGGTCCGGTTCGAAATCCCATGTGTTCTATCAGCAATTGCTCTGTTTCTTCACCCGATTTCAAATAAAAAGTCGCCCCAAAAAATTTTCTGATTGAGTGTTCAACAGAAACGCCTTCATTATTCCATCCAGGTATATTATCAGCTGTTTTGTCAGTTACCAATTCAATCTTCATTCCGTCGGGATCAAGCAATGTTATATAAGTTTCATCAAATCGTTTAACAGGTCCGTCAAAATCAATTGCTTTTCCCGCTAATCTATCGATCCAGTAATCAAGCGAATCGGTTGGTATGCTGAAAGCTATTGCGTTTATTTCGCCAACACCTCGTTTCCCTCTCCTGGCATTTGGAAAAGGGAAAAACGTTAATATAGTTCCAGGACTTCCGGTTTCATCGCCATAGTATAGATGATAAACATCCGGTGCGTCAAAGTTCACTGTTTTCTTTACTAGCCTTAGCCCCAAGACCTTTGTGTAAAAATCATAGTTTTTTTGGGGATCCCCCGCCATTACGGTTATGTGATGGATTCCATTTATAGCCTTTTCCATTTCCGATCCTTTCAAATAATTTTTTACTCACCGTATAATTGATAATCCACTTTTTTCGGAACATCAATTTTAAATATTCTCAAGTCACCAACACCACTAGCCTCAATATTTATAGACATATCCTCATCAGATTCAACATTAACATAATCTTTTGCCTCAATGAGGTATTCCGATTCATTAACAACCAGTTTGCCTGTTCCACTTATTAAATTAAACGCCATCGATCGTTCAGCATAAATATCAAGAGTTAGCGATTTACCGGCTTTTATAACTATATCATCAGCAAGAACATCACTAACTATTTTAAGAGGCGCTTCATTTCCAATTACGTTTTTGATAATCGCCGATTCACTTTCAGTAACCGGGAACTCTTCATTTTCATACTGACCGTAAAACGGATCATGTTTAATCGTTTCGCGAAGATTCGGCTCAAACCATATTTGAAAAAATTCAGTGCGCTCACCGTACATTTCTTCCTGGTGATAAATTCCACTGCCTGCCTGAATTAGCTGAGCGCCCCCCGGACCAACTCGTGTCTTGTTATTTAGTGAATCAGAGTGACCAATTTCGCCAACTAAACCGTAACTCATAATTTCGAATGCCTGGTGAGGATGCATCCCAATAACTCCATCACCATTTGCCGAAGCCCAAGCCCAATAGAACAAAGGACCTAATCTTTTTCCGGCCCCTGTTCCACCGGGAAAATCAATCGGTTTTATTTCCGTAATCTTTCCGTTATCAAATTCACCGGAGCCCTGGTCTTCAGGTTTATAAATTCTTACTTCGCTTTGTTTCATATTATTTACCTAACCTCTCAACTTATCAAGAAGTTCATTAGCGGATGTCGCCTCCATTTTTGTAACGCCTTTAAAAATATTGTCTATTTCGGAATCGCGCTTATCCAGCTTGCTTAATAATTCCAGGCCTTCTTGCGTAATAATAACTTCAGCCCGTCGTCTATCCTCCGGACAAATCTGCCGGTCGACCCAACCCTTTTTCATAAGCCTGTCTACAAGCCGGGAAACGTCTGACATTTTCTCAAGCATTCTTTCTTTCAGCAAGTTTATTGAAGCAGGCTTCGGGTGCTGACCGCGCAATATCCGCAATATATTAAATTGCGTGCTGGTCAATCCATAATCGTTAAACACCCTGCTTTGCTTTTCTACAAACCAGCCGTGAGTGTAGATCAGGTTCACGGCCAGCTTATGGTATTCATTTCTAAATTTCTTTTGTTTAATCGCTTCTTCTAATTTCATGATGCTTTTATTAACTGCAAGTCTATGTTTAATGTTACTGTATCACCAACTATGAGCCCGCCGGTTTCAAGCAAGTTATTCCACTTCAGATTATAGTCGAACCTGCTTACTTCACCCGTAATTGCAAAACCTACTCGCGTATTTCCCCAGGGATCATTGACGAGTCCCCTGAACTTAACTTCAAGTTCAATTTCTTTTGTTACGTCCCTCATTGTAAAATCGCCTACTAATTTCCAGTTGTCACCGTCTACTTTAGTCATTGATTTTGATTTAAAGGTAATTTGTGGGAATTGTTCAGCATTGAAAAAGTCGTCGGATTTTAAATGGTTATCCCTATCGCCATTATCGGTATTGATGCTCGAAACATCAATAGTAAATTCAATGTTCGCGTTTGTGAAGTCGGTGCCGTCGGTTGATATTGTTGCCTCGTACTTATTGAATTCGCCTTCCACAGAAGATATTACCATATGGTCGACTTCAAAACCAACGTTTGTGTGTGAAGCGTCCACATTCCAATTTGTTTGTGAAAAAACTGAGGATGTTACAAAGATTGCCGCCAGAAGAATATATTTGAAAGCTTTCATAGCTTACTCCTTGATTTATGTTAAAATAAGATGTTTTGTATAATTAAAATTGATTCCAATCTTAATATATGTTATAACATATAATGTTGCAACACATTCTTTGTTCTGGAAGTTCCCAGCGTGATTTACTTAACACAAATATTGATATTCAGGAAAATTTGGACTTTAGTTTTTGGATTTGTTGCCTTAATAGTGCGGGATTCGGAGAACCAAAAGATTTTTTCCGATCCAGTGATGTGCTAACGTCAAAACATCCGTAAACGCTATTGTCAAAAACTTGGTCAAATTGTTGAAATTCCGTAACTGATAATTCATTCAATTTCTTGTTTTGAGAAATAGCGTAGCTCACCGCTTCACCGACGATCTGATGAGCTTTCCTAAAAGGGATGCCTTTTGAGACTAAGTAATCCGCCAGATCTGTAGCAAAGATGTAGTCTCCCTCAAGTTCATCTTTGAATCTATCAACATTGATTGAAATGTTATTAAACATCATTTTTGTTAAATGCAACGAATTATGAAAAGTTGTAAAAGAATCGAATGCCGGTTCCTTATCTTCCTGCATATCTCGGTTGTAGCTAAGAGGCAGGCTTTTCATCATTGAAGAAACAGCGATGTAATTTCCCTGTACTCGGCCATACTTACCTCTTATTAATTCAGCGGCATCCGGATTTTTCTTTTGCGGCATTAACGACGAACCTGTTGTCACCGAATCATCCATTTGTATGAAGGACCATTCAGATGAACTCCACAAAATCAATTCTTCGCAGAGCCTGCTCAAATGCATCATTCCAACCGAGCACGCATTAAGGAAGTCAATCACAAAATCACGATCCGATATACTATCCAAAGCGTTCGAAGACACTTTGCTGAAGCCAAGCTCTTTAGCCGTATACTCACGATCAATATTTAATGTTGTTCCTGCAAGCGCTCCGGAACCAAGCGGACAAACATCGGCATCTCGAATTACATTTAGTAAACGGGTTTTATCACGTTCAAACATCTCTACATATGCGAGAAGATGAAACGCCAACGATACAGGCTGAGCCCTCTGCAAATGTGTATAGCCGGGAATGATAGTCTCAACATGCTGCTCTGACAAATCAATAAATGCTTTTTGCAATTCAACTATTTTGTCGATAAGCTGCCGGGATGAATCCTTCACCCACAGCCTAAACCCGGTTGCAACCTGATCATTACGGCTGCGAGCTGTATGAAGCTTGCCCGCAACATCACCGATAAGTTTCGTTAAATAGTTTTCAACTGCCGAATGAATATCCTCTTGATTATCCTCCAAAGGATTCCAGTTTCCTGCAACGAATTGAGCCTCTATTAAATCCAGGCCATTTACTATTTCCCTGGATTCATCTTTTGTTATATTGCCGCTTTGACCCAGCATCTTTGCATGCGCCCGACTAACCATCAAATCGTATTTAAGCAAGTTTATATCAAACTGAATTGACGAAGAAAAATCCAAAAAGAACTTATCAATATCCTTCGAAAACCTGCCGCCCCATAACATTACTGAGTTACTCCAATACTGTTTTTTATCTTCGTCATGGTTTCAAAGGGTAATCCATATAGGTGGATAAATCCTTCAGCCGACTTGTGATCAAATTCATCATCAGCGGAGTATGTTGCAAGTTCTTTACTATATAAACTGTTTGCTGATGATCTTGAAAGCACTGTCAAGTTTCCTTTATAGAGTTCAAGTATTACTTCCCCGTTAACAGTTTCCTGAGTTTTATCCACAAAAGCGGTTAGCGCTTCAAACAAAGGCGAAAACCACAAGCCGTCGTAAATTAAGTTTGCGTAGGCGTTGGCAACATTTTGCTTATACCTGAAACTATCTTTATCCAATGTAAGTTTTTCAAGTTCCAAATGCGCAGCGTGAAGAATCATCGCCCCGGGCGCTTCGTAAACTTCTCTTGATTTAATTCCCACAACCCTGTTCTCAACAATATCCAGCCGGCCTATGCCGTTCCTGCCGCCTATTTCATTAAGTGTCTTTACAATTTGTGCGGCAGATAATTCGACATCATCAATAGCAACCGGAACTCCTTTTTCAAAAATGATTTTAATTTGCTCCGGTTCGCCTGAAGCCGCCTTAGGATTAACGGTTATTTGAAAAGCATCTTCCGGCGGTGAATTTGTTGTATCTTCCAGTTCACCGCATTCTGTTGCAACACCCCATAAGTTATCATCTATGGAGTAAGGTTTTTCTTTTGTGATAGGAATAGGGATATTCTTTTCAATAGCATAATCAATTTCATCTTCCCTGCATTTGAATTCCCAGTCCCGTAACGGAGCTATAATCTGCAATTCGGGATCGAGCGTTTTAATTCCGACTTCAAACCTTACCTGGTCGTTGCCTTTGCCCGTACAGCCGTGAACAACCGCGTCCGCGTTTTCTTTATGTGCAATGTCTACCATCAGCTTTGCCAGCAGTGGTCTGCCGATTGCCGTGGCTAACGGGTATTGTCCTTCATAAACAGCCCCGGCTTTCAATGCCTTCCAGCAGTAATCACTAACAAATTCTTCACTCAAATCAACTACATATGCTTTGGATGCACCCGTACCCAGCGCTTTATCTTCAAGAGCGGCGCTGTCAATTTCCTGTCCTAAATCACCTGTCACCGCAATAATCTCAGCGTCATATTTTTCACTGAGCCATTTCACCATTACACTGGTATCCAATCCGCCTGAATAGGCTACAACTATTTTCTTGGGGTTCATTTTAACCTCATTTTTTTATTTGCATTAAAATTTTTTGAAAGAAAACTTCCGGTGGTGATTGGCGGGTAAAGTATAAAGACCCCGCATGGTAATCGCGGGATCAACAAATTAAATGCTATTCGGGCTTTCTAGCGATGATATCATCAATCAACTCAAGGATCCCGGGAATATTCTTTACTTTGTCCGGAATGACCAACACCGTATCATCCCCGCCAATAGTACCAAGTATTTCCTGCCTGTTCAACCTGTCAATATAATGAGCAACCCCCTGGGCGCGTCCTGCAATGGTTCTCATTAAAATTACGTTCTCATTGTGCGATACGTTTAATATCTCTAACCCAACCAATTTGGAGATATGTTTTCCAAAATCATCGCTGCTAATCACATAACGAACGCCGATATCCGTAAAAGTTCTGATTACGCCGAGGTCCGCAAAGTCCCTGCTTAGAGTAGCCTGTGTAACTTTGAAGCCTTCGTTGTGCAGCATCTTTAGGAGTTGTTCCTGGTTTGAAATGGAACGTTCCCTCAGAATGCGTTTAATAATGCTCTGTCTTCTAAGTTTTGCTGCCATATTTTAGCACCATTTGATTTGTAAATAAATTCCAGCTTAATGTAAGAATATTCATACCCACAAACTATTAAGCTTTGCGATTACTTACAAATTGAACAACATTATCAATGCGATCGGCTTTTTTATCAACTTTAATTTCAGTTTTTAAATATTCATAACTATTCAGAATATCTGCAAAAGTTTCAATAAAAAAATCTACATCCTTCTTCGTTAAAATAAAGGGAGGAAGCAACCTAAGAACATTTCCTCCCGAAGTCACACTAACAACACCACCATCCAAAAATTTTGAACAAACGTCCGCAGCTTTTACTTTATCAACAAGTTCAATCCCAATCATCATTCCTTTACCGCGCACTTCTTTAATCAGCGGGCTCCTCATCGATAAAACTTTTTCTTTAATTGTTTCTCCAATTCCATTGATACGCTTAAGTACATCTTCGGTTAAAAGATCTATCACTTCATTTGCCACAGCAACTGAAACCGGGTTGCCGCCGAAAGTTGAACCATGCATACCGGGATTAACTTCATTCGCAACTTTCTCCGAGCAAATCACAGCGCCTAACGGAAGGCCGTTTGCAATACCTTTTGCGGAAGTAACGATATCCGGGAGAACGTCTTCCCATTGATAAGCAAATAACTTACCCGTTCTCCCGATACCGGTTTGAACTTCGTCAAGTATTAATAATAGATTATGTTCATTACAAATTTCTCTAAGCTTCTTTAAATAGCCTTTCGAAGGAACGATAATACCGTTCTCTCCCTGGATAGGTTCGACCATTATTGCAACGGTATGTTTATCAATTGAGTGCAATACTGATTCAATATCATCGAACGGCACATACTTAAAACCCGGTGTTAAAGGATGAAAGCCGTCCCATAACTTGTACTGTGCAGATGCGGACAAGCTGCCCATTGTTCTTCCGTGGAACCCGCCAAGAGTAGTAATGATTGTTGACCTTCCTTTACCATACTTTCGAGCGAATTTGATAGCAGCTTCGTTTGCTTCACTACCTGAGTTACAAAAAAACACGGATGACAATCCCGTACCCAAAACAAGCTTTGAAGCAAGCGATGCCTGCAAGTCCGACTCAAATAGATTTGATACATGCCATAACTTGTTGATTTGCTGTTGGGCCGCATCAACCAGGGCCGGGTGATTGTGCCCAAAACCCGTAACCGCTATTCCGCATAACATATCCAGGTACTCCGTACCTTGTTCATCCGTTAAGTAGCAGCCTTTGCCGCTAACAAAATTAATGTTATGTCTTTTGTAGGTGTTAAGCAGGTACTTGTTGTAATCGTTATACTGCGATTCTTTTTGAGTCAACAATCCAGGTTCCTCTTTGTTTATTTTCTGATGAACTTATGAACTCATCAAAACTATTGCCTATCCAAATATTTTTAATCCCGTTTGAAAGTAACTCCATACAGCTATTCATTTTAGGAATCATACCACCGTTTATCTCGCCGCTTTGCAGGCCGGATACTATTTCTTCGCTTGATAAGAATGATTGATATTTCTCATTAAGCATAACGCCGCCTACATCGGAAAAAAACAGAAGCGCTTCTGCACTCAATGCTTTTGCGAGTTCCGCTGCAAAAATGTCGGCATTTACATTCATTATTTGTCCGCTGGCTCCTGCACAAATACTGGAGAAGACAGGTACAAAACCTTTAGCCAACAAATCGAATATCCAATCCACTTGACTTGTCTGCTTCGGTTTACCAACGAATCCCAGCTTCCGGTCTATTTGATCTGCTATGAATGATCCGCCGTCAACACCGTTGAGCCCGACGGTTCTGATCTTATGAGAAAATAAGTATGAAGTTATTTTACTGTTTATCAATCCGCCCTGAACCGAAGAGACAACTTCAATTGTATTTTCGCACGTAACTCTTTGACCTTCGTGAAAATTGACGACATGACCGAGCTTTTCAGACCACTCGCTTATAATCTTTCCGCCGCCGTGAACAACTACTACCCCGTCATACTCGAGCTGTAATTTATTTATTAAGTTTACTCCGGTATTACCGGTTGTAAATTGCTCGATTGTTTTTCCGCTAAGTTTTATCAATGCAATTTTCATACTACCTCCTAAGACCTGTAGCTGGCGTTAATTTTGACATAGTCTTCCGAAAAATCGCACGTCCACCATGTTGACGACGAAACTCCATCGCTTAAATCCAATTCAATTTTGACTTCATTCTTGGATAAAATTTGTTTTGCTTTTTCTTCATCTAAAACGATGTTGTAGTCTGGCAATAAAACAGGGTGGTTATCAAAAAAGATTGATGTATTCACCGGGTTAATCTCCGCCCCAGAGCTTCCCGCTGCGGATATAATTCTTCCCCAGTTGGCGTCGCAACCGTTAATAGCTGTTTTTACCAATGGCGATTTAGCAATTGCTTTGGCTATAGTATCGGCATCATAATCGGTCTTAGCATTCTTTACGGAAATAGTGATAAGCTTTGTTGCCCCCTCACCGTCTGCTACAATTGCTTTTGCCATCTTCTTACAAATACTTTTGAGGGCAGAAACGAATAAATGATAGTCAACTGAACCAGCTTCTATTTTCACTCCGCTTAGATCGTTGGAAATCAAAAGCACCATGTCGTTGGTACTGGTTTCGCCGTCAACCGATATTTTGTTAAATGTTTCGTTAACAACTTTAGAAATTGCTTTTTGCAGTAACTCCTTTTCAATAACAGCGTCGGTAGCTATAAAAGCAAGCATAGTAGCCATGTTGGGATGAATCATCCCGCTTCCTTTTGCCATACCGCCTATTGTAACTTCACCGGAGGATAGAGCAAGCTTCAGCGCATAACTTTTGCTTGTTAAATCCGTCGTCATAATCGCTTTAGCAGCATCCAAACCACCATTTGCTGATGATTTGGATACTATATCATCTATACCACCCTTTACTACGTCCACTTTTAATCTTTCGCCGATAACTCCTGTTGAGCTGATGAGAAGTTCATTTTGAGCAATTCCCAATTTATCTGCACAATACTTTTGAATCTCAATTGCGTCGTTAAATCCTTCAATTCCCGTGCACGCATTTGCGTTGGCGGAGTTTATCAAAATTGCTTTTGCCTTGTTATCACTATCGACTATTTCTTTCGAGATAACAACCGGGGCTGCCTGAACTTTATTTAGCGTGAATGCACCGGCTGCATGTGCAGGCGCTGATGATGTAATCAACGCCAAATCTTTTTTTCTTTTTTTCAAGCCGCAATTAATTCCTGCCGCTTGTATACCTTGCACCGAAGTGATTGAACCGTTTTCCAAATATTCCCACATGTTTACATCCCCTCAATTAAAACTTTATGATTATTATTTTGATTTTCCGATAGAATACCCGTGCTTTCGTTCCAACCGTAAAGTAAGTTCATGTTTTGAACGGCTTGTCCCGAAGCGCCTTTTATTAAATTATCAATAGCAGTCGTGATAATGACAGTACTGTTTTTTACCGTTACGTTTATGTCGCAATAGTTACCGCCCACAACCCACTTTAATTGCGGCGGAATGTTCCTAAGCCTTATAAATTCTTTATCATAGTAGTTCTCGAAATAAGCATGATTAATATCATCGGTATGTATTTCATCTTTAAGATTAATTACACTGGTTGAATATATCCCGGTATCAATCGGCAGCAGGTGCGTAACAAAAGTAAAGTTACCGTCGTAATCACATTGAGTTAACTGCTGTTTAATTTCAGGTTCGTGCCTGTGCGTACCAACGTTGTAAGCCTGCACATTGGAATAAAGCTCCGAGAGTAATAGATGCTGCTTTGGTGATTTGCCGGCGCCGCTTGAACCGCTGTAAGCACTAACACTAATGCTTTCGACCATTTCATTGAAGCTGCAAGCCAATGGTAAAAGCGACAGCAAAGCCGCAGTAGGATAGCAGCCGGGATTTGCTATTAAGTTAGAGTCAATGTTGGTATATATATCCGCTAACCCGTAATGCTTCTGATCCAACAGGTATTGATAGTCATGATTAATATTGTACCATTCGTCATAAAGCTTTACGTCGTTAAGTCGAAAGTCCCCACCCAGGTCAATTACCTTTTTGTTTTGCTCAATTAATAACGGGATTACTTCGAGCGATTTGCCGTGAGGCAGCGATACAAAATATAAATCATGATCATAGCTTAATTCCCGGACCGATTTTATTTGCATGTTCTTTATTGATCCTTCAAACTCCGGGAATAAATCGGTTAGGTTTTTGCCCGCAGATTCTTTTGCATAAATATGCATTTCATTCACGTGCTCATGTTTGCTGCAGAATTGAATTAAGTATTTTCCTGTATAGCCCGTTCCGCCGATGATACCTACTGATATCATAATATAACCTTAATTGTTATTGTTTTTTTAATAGATAGATTTTACGTATGTCAATTTAAATGCATTTTACCCCAGACGGGGACGCGGGCTACGGCGTAGGCGTAAGTTTAGTGCTGGTTTGTTTTGAAGATTAGAAACGATATTTTGTGTTTCGAATAACATGATGCAAACGTAAAGAAGACCGGTACCCAAGTCAAGGGAAAATATGTACTCTCTCAAAAATATTTTCAGTGTATGCATATCTATTCATAATTCTGTATTCTACCAATCATTGACTACCAGCTTCATACACTCACCTCAAAAAACTAAAATCAAAATACGATTGCTGCTTCTTTAATAATCTATTTTTACTTGCAATCAAAGAACAATACCTATACAATAAGTTTACATCAACAAATATAAATGTGAGAGCGAGAGCATTTATAGCAGGATAATGTTTTCGCTAATTATGTTATTATTACAGATCTTGTTGTAATAAAGAATTAATGTTGAAAATTCGGTTTTCTTGTTCAATTTAATTATAGTAATAATTTGAGATTATTATTATATTCCAGTGATTTTCTATAAAAATTACTAAAGACGATGGTTTCAAACTATATAAAACAATTATTATCACGAGAGGAATATTCTTTCTCTTTAGATGAATTGATTGAGAATCTGGACAAATCAGAGATTTCTATAAAAAGTGAACTCTCAAGATTAATAGCTAAAAATGAGATTGTAAATCTTAGAAAAGGTTTTTATTTAATAATTACTCCAAGATATTCTTCGGCTCAAAAACTACCAATTCAGTTATATTGCGAGAAACTCTTTAATTACTTGAACAGAAGCTACTATTTGGCTCTCTTTACTGCTGCAAAATTTCATGGCGCTAGTCATCAGCAAATTCAACGAGATTATATAATAACAGAAAAACCAAAGTATAATGATATTTCTAAAAACACGATTGATATCCGTTTTTTGACGACAAGTAGCTGCATAGGTAAAAACATTCAATTAAAGCAAGCCGATGCTGGTTTGTATAAAATATCAACTCCCGCACTAACAATTGTTGATTTAATCAATTATCAAACAAAGTTGGGAGGAATTAGTAGAATTTTATCTGTTATCGAAGAGTTATTAGAGGATTTAAAAGAACCAGACATGGTTGAACTTCTGGATTGGTATCCACACAGAAGTACACTACAAAGATTTGGATTTTTATTAGAGGAGTTTGAATCAAGTAAAGAATTTCAACAATTAGTTTTTGCGAAATTGAAAAGGTCTAATTTTTTCCCAGTTTTACTTAGTCCAAAATCAGATGAAAAACCCGGAGCAGTAAACAACAGATGGAAGGTTACTATTAACGTAAAAATAGAAAGTGATTTATGATTCCAAAACCTGATATAGCAAAATGGCAAGAATATGCCCCATGGAAAGAGTTTGCGCAAGTTGAGCAAGATTTAATAATTTCCAGAATTTTAGTTGAAATTTTTTCTGATGAATTTCTCAGAGAAAATCTTGCATTCAGAGGTGGAACAGCTTTACACAAGCTATATCTGAATCCAGCGCCAAGATATTCTGAGGACATTGATTTGGTTCAAATAAAACCAGGTCCAATTAAGCAAATAATGCAACGAATTGGAGAGGTGGTAACATTTTTTAAAGAACCTAGAAAAACACAAGTTCGCGGACATGGAGCAAAAGCGTTATATCGATTTACATCTGAATATGAAGAAATAAGAATGCGACTAAAAATTGAAATTAATTGTAAAGAACATTTCAATTTACTGGATTGGGTTGACTTTCCATTCTCTGTTGAAAGCGAGTGGTTTGCCGGTAGTGCAAAGATTAGAACATATGATATCAATGAATTATTAGGCACAAAATTGAAAGCTCTTTATCAGCGCAGTAAAGGCAGGGATTTATTCGATTTATATTATGCTAATCAAAGTAAGGAGTTAGATGTAAAAAAGATTATTTCATGTTTTAGGAAATATATAACTTTTGGAACAGGCAACAAGGTACCAAGTAAAAAACAATTCATGATGAATATAATTGAGAAAGAAAATGATCCAAATTTCTCGGGTGATATGGAAGCTTTATTAAGAACAGGGATTGAATATAATCAAGAAAAGGCAATGCACTGGCTTAAAAATGAACTGCTGGAAAGTTTTTGAATCCTCTTTCATACATTGGTATACTCCTTTTCTTTTGTATACCTTTTTCAGGACGAGACAAGTCTTCACACAACCAACTTTTTACTTTTAACTTTGTACCACAATTGTTAATTTGAAATTAGTAAAGGTGAGGGACCATTCGTCACAGGGAAAAGCGGCAGCACGACGAATGTATATGTTATAAATATCCTATCGATTTATCCGTCGCAAATTTGACGCGCTTGTTTAACATATGGATTCTTTAAATAAACAATAGATGATATAACTATATTGTATATACAAAAAACGCCTGTTCTGTTTTGGAGAAAAGATTTAGATGCATTATTCATAAAAGGAAAAAATCGTTTTTATGTCTAGTTATAAATATATATTAGGGAACTCACTCAACAAATTGAAAAATATAGATAATGATAAATTTAAACTTATCATTACTTCTCCGCCATACAATGTTGGTAAGGAATATGAAACAAAAAAATCTATAGAAGAATATTTAAATGAGCAAAATAAAATCCTGGATGAATTAATTAGAGTACTACATCCAAAAGGAAGTATCTGTTGGCAAGTTGGGAATTATGTAGAAAAAGGAGAAGTGTTCCCATTGGACTACTTTTACTATGAACTATTTAAAAAGAGAAACCTTCAATTGCGAAATAGAATAATATGGAAATTTGGACATGGTCTGCACTCTTCAAAACGATTTTCAGGTAGATATGAAACTATACTATGGTTTACGAAAAATAATAATTATACCTTCAATTTAGATCTAGTTAGAGTTCCTTCAAAGTATCCTGGCAAGAAATACTTTAAAGGGCCCAAAAAAGGACAATACTCCAGTAATCCAAAAGGAAAGAATCCTTCCGACATATGGGAAATTATTCTTAATGATTGGGAAAATGAAATTTGGAATATACCAAATGTTAAGTCTAACCATGTTGAGAAAACAGAACATCCTTGCCAATATCCTATCGAACTAGTTGAACGATGTGTACTGGCTTTGACAGATGAGGAGGATTGGGTTCTTGATCCATTTGCGGGTGTTGGATCAACTCTTTTAGCTTGCCTAAAAAATAAACGTAATGTTATAGGAATAGAAAAGATAAAAAAGTATAAAGATATAGGACTAAAAAGAATTACTGATTTTGAAAAAGGTTTATTACGATTTAGAGCAGTTGAAAAACCAATTTATGACCATACTAAGTCTAAACTTTCACAAATGCCCCTTGAGTTAAAATAAAATGAAAATTTGTGATCAATATAGCCACCATCATGGTTTAGAAGAATTACTAAAGAAAGACAATATCTTGAAGGAAATTCAATCAATCATTAACGATTCTGAAATCACCTTTGGAAACGTGAAACCGAAAGATATTAAATCGCGTGTAAGCCAAAAATTTAATGAAAAAGGATGGGCAGATAAAGTTAAAGTTGACAAATCAAAGCTTACAATTAGTTTCTTGAAATTAAAGGTTGGTGTCTGCTTTCAAATAGGGAATGTTGCCCGTACTTACGCTGATTTACTAAAACTTAGCCAATTATACAAAAAAGCAATAATCGATGTAGGGATCATTATTGTTCCTCACAAGTTGGAATCGAAATTAATGGGTGCGAATTATGCTCAATTTGATAGATTGGCAAAAGAACTTGTACTCTTTTCAGATATACTACCAACACCAATATTACTAATAGGAGTTTCAAACTAATACTATGAAACCAAGAGAAGAACGCATCGAAACTATTAGAAAGATTTTAGAAACTGCAAACAAAGATGAATCGATTAAGAGTTTTTATCCAATTAAAAATTGGAGAGGTAAAACACTATATCGGAAAATTTTGCAGATCGACTCAGAATATCTCATGTTTCGAATTGAAAACTCTAGAACAGAGATTCAGCAATTAACTCATATTCGTAAAAACTCATTACCCAAAGATTTTTTTAGTGATCCAGAATCGCCGATGGTTCAACAAGCACAAGAAGATATTTTAACTGAAATGGTTAGAAGCAAAGGAAAAGATCTACTTGACGATTTGAAAACGAGAAAACAGGAAGATGCTTGTATTATTACTTTTGATGGATACATTGTAAATGGCAACAGAAGAATTGCAGGTCTAAAGTTCTTAGGGGACAGGTACATCGATTGTGTAGTTCTGCCAGAGGATGCTACTCCTAAGGACATTTACATGCTCGAACAACAGCTCCAAATTGCTCAAGATTTCAGAGAAGAATACCATTGGATTAATGAACTGCGGAATGTCCGTAAAGGAAAGGAAGATACAAGGCTTGAATTGACGGAAAAAGAACTTGCAACAAATTTAAGATTAGAGTTAAAAGATATTAAGGCTTTGTTGCGAACTCTTGACTTAATTGATGGATTTCTAATTTGGAAGAAACTACCAGGTGAGTATGACTATGATAAATTAGATGATGTGGAGGAAATTTTTCGTCAATTAGAAAAAGCTACAAAAAAATATGCTAAAGACTTTATTAAACGTGAAGCCTTACAGAATCTCGTTTTCAATTTAATTGAGCATCGTCCACCTACAGGAAGATTATATAATCATGTAATGGATCTAATCAGAAATTTTGATCAAGTCAGTGAAAGGATGCAACAATCTGCGACTGATGAAAATAATACTAAAGAAGAAACACCCAAAACAAATTCTGATGAAGATGGACTTTTAGATGAATTAATGCCGGAAAATTCCGAAGAAAATAAACCATTATTTGATGATTCTGAAAGCGCATCCGAAACATCCGAAAACTTGGTTGAAGTTATTGCTGATGTTAAAGCCGAGAATAAGGAAAAAAAGGACGCAGAAGCAGTTTATGAATCTGTTAGTTCGGCTTTAAGAGAACTTCAAGGATTGACAATTGATAATGATACAGTAAAGCTCGGCAGCATTAAAAATAAACTTGTACAAATAATTTCCAGTTCTCAGAGGCTTCTTGATGAGCTAAAATCTTTTGAAAACTAATGGGAAATATTTTAAAAATATCTGTTGATCCTAAAAATTTAAATGCAAAATTATCGCTGGATATCAAAAACGATTCAGCATTAAATGAATTAAAATTGATTTGCTCAGGTCTTTCAGAAGATTATACATACCATAATCTTCTTTTTACAATACCTTGGTTTGAATTAAGACGTGGTTTATCAGGAATTGCATGGATCAAAAGGAAATATAATCTCAATGTTCAGTATGATGAATTCACTAAACTTCTAATTGAAGAAATAGTTTCAGATAAAAGAAACATAAAAGAAAAGAAATCAGAGATTGAAATTGAGGAATCTGAACTAACTAATCTTTTACAACAGGTAGGATTCAATAGGATATTAAAAGACGAGCAAAAGCGAGATACAATATGCTTACTTAAGCTAAAACATGGCGCTAATTTTTCTGTTCCCGGTGCGGGTAAAACAACAACTATTCTAGCTGTTCATGCTATTTTAAAACACTTTGGAATTGTGAACAAGTTATTTGTTGTATCTCCAATCAATGCGTTTATTTCCTGGCAGGATGAAATCGTTGAAATTTTCGGCAACGATAATCTTGAAGTTCTTAGACTACAAAAAACGCATATTGAGTCTGTATCTTCAATTGAAGCCATTAATCCTGATCTGATATTGGTAAATTATGAAAAGCTCAGAAGGAATGTGAATCATTTAGCTCCTTATTTTTTTAAAAACAATGTACATTTAGTTTTAGATGAATCACACCGAGTTAAAAGCGGTCTAAACAATATCAGTTATAGTCAGATTATTAAGCTTGCTGATTTTGCAAAAAGAAGAGACATTCTTTCTGGTACTCCTATGCCTCAAAGCTATGTTGATTTAGATCCTCAATTTGATTTTCTATGGCCAGGAGAAAAGGTGATACCCGATAATCTAAATACTAAAGAACCAGAAGAAGCGACCATTCATGTAAATCAAGCAATTGAAGGTTTGTTTGTTAGAACAACAAAAAATGAGTTGGGTCTTGATGATCCAATAATAAAATATACTAATATCTCAATGGGTAAAATCCAAGCTGAATTATATAGATTGTTCAAATCTGAAACAGCACGTACAATTTCAGGAATGGATAAACCTACTGTGTATAATTTTCGAAGAATAGGAAGAAGTGTAGTTAAACTACTTCAAGCTTCTACTAATCCAATGTTATTATCTTCAAAAGACGAATATGGTGAAGAAATATTTCCTGTACCACAGAATAGAGAGTTCTGGGAGTTGCTTGAGGATTTTCAGAAATATGAAAAACCCGTAAAAATTGAATATTTAAAGCAAAAAGTAAAAGAACTAACGGGAGAAAATCCCACCAACAAAATCCTTATTTGGACTTATTTTGTTAGAAACATATTGTTACTTGAAAGGTTATTTACTGAATACAATCCAGTTTCAATTTATGGCGGTGTGCCAACTGGTTCTGATGAAGATGAAGCTAACCGTGAAGGTAGAATCAGGAAATTCCATGAAGATGATACTTGTCGTGTCATGATTGCAAATCCTCAAGCGTGCGGTGAAGGAATTAGCTTGCATAAAGTTTGTCATCATGCTATATATCTGGACAGAAATTTTAATGCTGCATTCTTCTTGCAATCTATTGATAGAATACACAGACTTGGTCTTAAAAAGGGAATTAATACAAACATCGAAATTCTTATCTGTGAAAACTCAATTGATGAGATACTAATTAATCGATTAAATGACAAGATCATAGCTATGGGTAGTGTACTTGAAGATCCTTATTTACATTCTTTAGCCTACGATCCGGAAGACATTCCACCTGACGAAGAAAACTCTATTGATTTAAAAGATTTTGACGCAATCAAGGAACATGTTACTTAGCCATGAAAAAACGAATTAGATATTATCCTATTTCTCATGGACATGTTGTAGCCGCTTGGCACTTATTATATCTCTCAAATATTTACAAAGGAATTAATGTCAAGGATGCAATTAATATAGTTCTTAGCTCAGGAAAACTTGGAGGAACTGTACCGGCATCGCAAGGATTAAAATTATGCATTGACTATGGTTTTTTACGCTTTCATGGAAAAGAATTACATGTAACAGAAAAATCTGAATCATCTATAATACCAAAATGTGAAACTGAGGAATTAAATACACCTGTATTAAGAGCAATATTATTGCACATTTTGTCTTCTCATAATTTTGAGTGGTTAATATATTACAATACAGATTCAGAAATATTTCGAGCTAGCTTATTGGAAAATGATCGTTATTGGGAAAGTCTTTTATCCAATGCCAAACTTTTTGATTTTGAGGATCAAGACGTAAATATTTGGTGGGATAGAGTATTATCGAAATATGAAGAATATAAAGAGGGTGTTAAAAAAGCAATTGGAGATGTTGGAGAGAAGTTAACTTATCAAAGCGAACTTCAACGTATTGCTAAAGATGGCTACAATCCTCCAAAAACTTTTGTAAAATGGGCATCAAGAATTAGTGATCGATTTGGATTTGATATTTTATCAATTAGAGGTGATTATTTTTACGAATCGTATCAAAAGTTGGATTCGATTCAAATCGAGGTGAAATCAACCGATTCAAATAATCTAGAAAGTTTTCGTTTTTTCATTTCAAAACCAGAGTGGATAAAGGCTGAAGAAAATATGGACTCTTACTATTTTTTTTGTTGGACAGGGGTCAATATCGATAACGAGACTGCACAGTATGGTCCAATAGTTATACCAGCAAAAGAATTATTATCTCAAGTACCAAGTGATAATAGTGAAAATTGTCAATGGTCAGAATGCCGCTGCATAATTAATCTTAATCGATTTGAATTAATTTGATGAATTTATTAATAAATCTATCTCATTCCTCCTGCACTATTCAAAAAATTTCATCTTCATCCCAGCATTAAACATTATAGCCTTTGGAATAAGTTGATTCAGAACCAAGTTTTTTAAGTTCATCGGTTAACGTGGTTTGGAAAAGTGTTTAGCTGTTGCCGACTGAATCGGTTTCTAGGTTCGGACATCCTTTTCATTATCCCCACTTCAACAAACTCCCGCTCACAACGATAAGTAATATTTTTTTTATAATGAGTTGTAACTTTTGCGGGACAATTCCATATTATATCTAAAGCAGGCTGCTAATGACCGATTTCCACGATCTATACA
>JANQLA010000311.1 GCA_028280855.1 Melioribacteraceae bacterium | reverse complement strand
TTAAAATTGCCCTACTGAATTGTGAAGATTAAAATAAGACTTAGCGATGCGAAAAGCAATAACGGGTTAAAGGATAATGGATGCTGGTCACTTCACTGGTTGCTTCCGGCTGGTGCCACGTCCTGAAAAAGGTGCTTCCGGCTTCGCAAAAACCAACTATGCCGGGACAGGTCGTTTTGCTAGTTCAATGATAAGTTTGTTTAAAATAAAAAAACCCGGCTCGGTAACCGGGTTTGTCTTTTGTGGGCAGAGACGGAATTGAACCGCCGACACATGGATTTTCAGTCCATTGCTCTACCGACTGAGCTATCTGCCCTAAAAGAACGACTCTAAATATATGGTAACGGGTTCTAAAATCAAAACATTATTTTGATCAAAGCCGCGGATGTAGTTTTCGTTTTAGTTGTTTTTTCTGGGAAATATGATATAGTTTGTTTTTTCAAAGCATCCTGAGATCATCTCTCTTACTTGCAAAAATGTAAAGACGCTGCTCCCCAAAACTTCCTGGTAACGTTAAAAACCTATTGACATAAACTCAACATTGTCTTATATTCACATTGTCATATTTGTATAGTGCAATAAATCACCAGGTCATTAACCGAAGGGGGTAAACTTGATTGAATTTAAACTGGATCCTAAAAGCGGTGTTCCTTTCTACCGGCAGATAATTGATCAGATAAGATTTGGTATTGCTTCGGGAAATCTTGCTGTCGGTGAGCAGCTTCCAACTGTCAGGGGGCTTGCTGTTGAATTAAAAGTAAACCTGAATACGGTTTCAAAAGCATACAAGGAGCTCGAGATTCAAAACATCATCGAAACGCATCAAGGCACAGGAACATTCATCGGCGATACAAAACTGAGTATTCCCGATGATGAAAAGCAATCTAAGCTAAAAACCATAGTTACTGAGTTCACAACTATTGCTTCAAGTTACGGCTTCACTAAAAACGATTTAATCAATCAACTAAAGAAAAATTAGGGGGCAGAAATGAAAAAGATTACCAAAAGTAAAAATAGTATAAGCAATGTATCCGTAGCGATCTTTTTTGGTATTGAGGCTCTTATCATACTACTTAAAGTGTTTGGAATGATAAATCTTACTTTGCTGGTTGTCGGGACATTGATTGCCGTGCTTCTTGCGGCAGCAATTAGAATTGCAGATCAATGGGAAAAAGCTGTTGTATTGCGTCTTGGTAAATTCAAAGGATTGAAAGGTCCCGGACTTTTCTTCATTATACCAATAATTGATAGAATTGACAAATACGTTGATCAGCGAGTACGGGTTACTGACTTTACAGCAGAGGAAACGTTAACCAAAGATACAGTTCCGGTCAACGTTGATGCAGTTGTTTACTGGACAGTCTGGGATGTAGAAAAGACTGCACTGGAAGTACAGGATTACGTTACCGCTGTCTATTACATTGCTCAAACCGGTTTACGTGATATTATAGGAAAGCATGAACTAGCCGACTTATTGCAGAACCGCGAAAAAATTGGCGAAGCCCTTCAGATTGCTTTGGATGAACACACAAATCCCTGGGGAATCACCTGCCAGACGGTTGGTATCAAAGATATCGTTATTCCATCGGCGCTTGCAGACGCAATGAGCAAGCAAGCTCAGGCTGAACGCGAACGGCAGGCAAGAATCATTTTAGGTACAGCAGAAACCGAAATCTCAGAGAAATTCAAACAAGCCAGTGAAAACTATCATAACAACCCTGTCGCATTACAGCTTCGTGGAATGAACATGCTTTTTGAGGGGCTAAAAGAAAAGGGCTCTTTGGTAATTGTGCCATCGTCTGCACTTGAATCGATGAACCTTGGCGCTATCGGCGGCTTAACGGCTTTGGCGGAGCAGCATGAGGAGAAAGCTAATAACGACTAAAATTAGGTTAGAAGCAATCAACATTTTTATTTGATAGAACCCTACAACGTCAAAAACAAACCAATGTTGAAGGTTATGAATTTTGTTCTTGCGTAATTCGTACAACTTGTCTATTTTTATATCCGACTAAAAGAGTCGTATTTAAAGAAATTATGTTAAAAATTCCAAAAAAAGTTGAATACGCATTTCTTGCTCTCAAGTATATATCGGAAAACTCCGGAAAGAATTGCCTGAATACCAAAGTTATTTCTGAAAACGCTGAAATTCCCTATGGTTTAACTGCAAAAATTTTACAACGTCTTGTTAAACAAAACATAATTTCCTCACAACAAGGCGCTAAAGGCGGGTATATTCTAAATGTTTCCACTAATGAGTTAAACTTAGCAAGGATAATAAATGCGGTTGACGAGGAAGTTATAATAACAAATTGTATGTTTGAAGGGGCTACTAAGAACGACTGTGAAAGAATTGCTAATTGCTGCATTAGGAAACCTTTATTCAAGGTGCAAAACAAAATAAATGAGTTGTTCGAAAGAACTTATTTAACAGAAATAATCGGATAAATAAAATGAAGAACCAAGAAGAACGTTATAACGAATTAGTTTCAAACAAAACAAAATTTTTCAAATTTATGAAAGAGAGATATCCCATCTTTTTCAATTCAAATTTGTTTCTACGCGATATTCAATATGCGATCAGAACGTATTTTGAAAGAAAGGATATCTTTATCAGCTACACGGAAGCTGAAGAGCTTATGAAAAAATTCACTTCCCTGCTTGAGTCCGAAGGAGAGCTGGTTCGACTCAATTACAATTCTTGGAAAGTGAATTTCTCAGAATAATTTTTTGTTTTAAGATTATAAAAGGATTATAAAGATGGCTGAAATCAAAGAAACTCATGAAATATCACTTACGGAAAAAGCCCTAAAACAGGTATTGAAGATAAAGGAAGAAAACGAAATCCCCAATGAATACGGTTTACGAATCAGTGTTAAGGGCGGCGGATGTTCCGGTTTGACTTATGAAATGGGATTTGACGGAAATCAAAAAGAAACCGATTCGGTAATGGACTTTGAAAATATAAAATTATTTGTAGACGGAAAGTCCTTATTCTATTTAACCGGCACGGAACTGGATTTTTCAGACGGGCTAAACGGAAAAGGATTTGTATTTAATAACCCGAACGCAAACAAATCCTGCGGGTGCGGTGAATCATTCGGTGTATAATTTTTTGGAAAGGCAGATATGAAACGCAGAAATTTTTTAACCTCGCTTGGTGTATTAACACTTGCAAGCAGTATCACAAAAGCAGAAAGTTTAACGAATAAATTTAATTATAATAAAACCAGGAGTAATACAATGGCTAAATTCGAATTACCTTCACTTCCCTACTCATTCGATGCTTTAGAACCGCATATAGATGCTAGAACAATGGAAATACATCATGGTAAACATCACGCCGGTTACGTAGCAAAATTAAACGGGGCTGTTGAAGGTACCGATCTTGAAGGAAAATCATTAGAAGAATTAATCGCAAATGCTTCGTCAAACACGGCAGTTCGTAATAATGGCGGCGGGCACTGGAATCATACCCTGTTCTGGGAAGTAATGTCTCCAAACGGAGGCGGCGAACCAACCGGCGAACTTGCCGATGCAATAAATTCAGCTTTCGGATCATTTACGGATTTCAAAGATAAATTTTCAAACGCCGCTGCTACACGCTTTGGCTCCGGCTGGGCTTGGCTGGTAAAAACCGATAACGGTTTAGTAGTAACTTCTACCCCAAACCAGGATAACCCTTTGATGGATGTAGCTGATGTAAAAGGCACTCCGCTTTTAGGATTAGATGTTTGGGAACACGCGTATTACCTGAATTACCAAAACAGGCGTCCTGATTACATTAGCGCATTCTGGAATGTTATCAATTGGGATGAAGTAGCGAAGCGCCTTAAATAATTATATATACAGGTTATAAATATTTGCCCGATTGATCTATTGATCTTTCGGGCATTTTTTTTACATTTCCAAAAAAGAATTATTTAGATGAACCAAATCATACCCATATTCCCCCTTAATCTTGTGATGTTCCCCGATGCTTTGTACCCCCTGCATATTTTTGAAGAACGCTACAAGAAAATGATTAACCGCTGTGTTAACAATGATGAATTTTTCGGCATCGTCTCAAAAATTGAAATGGACATTTCGAATGTCGGCTGTCTTGTTAAAGTTTCAAAAGTAATAAAGTCCTATGAAAACGGAAGTATGGATATTGTAGTGAAAGGATATAGCCGGTTTATGGTTGAATCTACAGCCCTGCATAAGGACGGCTATATTGAAGCGGAGATTGTCTTTTTTGGAGATAGCAAATATACAGGTGCCGACGAGGAGATTTATAAGAAAACTCTTGAGGTATTTAAGAGTATATTAAATAGAACATCACTTAATATGGGTAAAAGTTTCTGGAAGAATCTTGAAACTACAGAGGAAAGGTCATATAAGATCGCGGAAAAAAGCGGACTGAATTTGAGGCAGCAACAGGAAATTCTTTCATTGAGAAGTGAAACCGACCGGCTTAATTACCTTTACAGACATCTCGAAAAACTGGATAACACTCTTGAACAAGGTGAGGCGCTAAGAGACATCATTGCGGGTGACGGGTATTTGAATGAGATGTGAGAGAAATCTCTTACTTAATCGCTAATCGCAAAAAGACACGGATTTCACCGATTCTAATTTAAATTATGTGCTATACTGATAAATCTTTTTTGTTAACAAAGACGGGAAAGGAAGTCATAGAAATTTTTTACACCCTAAGGGAATTGCTTTAACGATCTCCGGAAAACTTGGTGATGACTCAAATTTACAGAATTGTGATTTGGTAATTTTTTGTTATTTGTAAATTATATTTTGATATTTAATAGAGAGGAGCAAGCAGCTTTCCGCTCCCCCCACTAGTTCTATGGTTGTTTTAATTGCCAATAAAGATTCCATCTTTTGAAAAGATGGAATCTTTGTGTGATAACTTGTATTTGATACTATTTCAATAAAATCATTTTCTTCGCATTCATATATCCATCAGCTAGAATCTGGTAAAAATATACGCCTGAACTTATTCCATAAGCATTAAAATCAACTGAATGAGTACCCGCCGCTTTTTCTTCATTTAATAATACCCTTATTAGCTCTCCATTCGAATTGTATACATTTATCTTAACATATGATTTTTGGGGAAGGTTAAAGTCTATCTTTGTTGACGGATTAAATGGATTAGGATAATTCTGTTTGAGTTTGTAAGCTAGAGGTAAACTCTTTGATTTTAGTTTTGTTGGAATTGCATTTGTAGAAAATAGATATAGATAAAAATCGCCTGAACCTATGTTATAATTAACGGTGTTATAGCTGGTTAATAAATCAATAAGACCATCTCCTGTAAGATCGCCGACTGCCTCAAGTTTTCCTTTAATCGACATAAGGATTTCACTATTGGTCGGGTCAATGATTTTCGAGGTTGAGTCAGTCTCATCAAAAAAATACAGGTCAATAGTTCCATTATTATTAAAATCGAAAAAGCCGCTACCTAATTGAAATTTGGAATTTCCTCTAGTTGCATTAATTATAGAAAACCTATCAGGAACATTAAGAGAATATTTTATAGTTGCATCCTTGAAATCGTAAACAATATTATCAATTAGGAATTCAATACTCCCATCGTTATCTATGTCAGGGAGAATAATGAATTTGTTACCTGTAGTTTCTACTTCCCACAATTTATTTTGTGGATAAACCGTTGATAATGCTGTAAAAAGAAATATAAGTGCAATCAAATATCTTAGTGGAATTGATCTCATGTTTTTCTCCAATGCATGTAGTAAATACATTGAAAAACTCAAGAATACTGCCAACAAAAAAGACTATTTTATTTCTATTTTTGTGTTCGAGGTTGTTGTTTTTACAACATTTTTAAACCAAGCGGGTATTTATAACAACTTACAAGATATGTTTGCTACATTAAGGTAATT
>JANQLA010000297.1 GCA_028280855.1 Melioribacteraceae bacterium | reverse complement strand
TTAAAATTGTTTCCGACGGAAGCACAGGTACTGATATGGAGATGGTATCTAAAGGCATTCCTGAAGATGTTAAAATGGAGATAGTGGCTGGTTGGGTCTCCTGGCTTATGGCAATGAAGGCTTGGGTAGATTTTGGCGTTGATCTCAGGAATCATGATCCGAAAAGAACATGGTTCTCCGGTTATGTGGATAATTAATAATATTGCTCATCTTGCAACACTAGTAATGGGAATCTTATTGTATCTTTTTTTAATTGCGAAGAAGAGTAAGAAATAAACAAGGCAGCATAAAGAGCCGGTAATCCTGCAGAGTGGCCTTGTTCTTTGAAAACGAAAAAGTGCTTGCTCGTTAGACAGCGAACCCGACTGCCTGACTGGCAGGTAACAATTTGTTCTAGTTTAACGGGATAATTAGCCTTTCGGAATAATTAAACCGGCACAGTTGATGTCTCACAAAAATCTCTAAAGCTTTCAATTGTCATTTTTATTGCCATCATAATATTTCCCTTTATTTCATCATTTAACACAGGACTATCCTTCAGATCAACATTTCTTAATAATTTTGTTTGGTTTTTTCCTGTTCTTAAAATCGTGTAAGTGTCCCTAATAGCGGCATCAACTTCAACAACGCGACCGTCCTCTATGTATATTATTTCGTCTTCATTTATTATGCTGCCAACAGTTTTATAGTCAAAGGTCATTCCATCAAAAAAACACTTATGTCTCAAGCCAACTCTTTCTGTCACAGGATCACTTTCCACCTTTTGAATACCGGGTGTATAATAAATTCTAAGGTCGGAGTTAATTAATCTTTTATAAACTTCTTCAATGGGTAAATTAATATCTACTTCAAAGGAATCTTTTCCTTCTATTATTTTCGCAATTTTTAATTCAGGGGGATTAGGAAGTCTTTCTTTGTAAGATTTCAAACAAGCATATTCATATTCAACCTTCCCGACCCCTTGATATAACTCGTGATCCATTTCCCATTTATATTCGGCTGTTGAATCAGGATCATTAATTTTTTCAAGGTATTGTTTTGTCATAAGAACATATTCGCAAGAATCAATTTTATTTTTCAATAACCTATGGGCGATAACCATATCTACACCCGATGCTTTTGTAAAATGTGAAACCCTAATTTCTTTTATAGCACCATAATGAGCAATGAACTTTAAACTAAGATTCGTAGCGGTTTGACATGCACCGCATTGGCAAATAGAATCGCGTTCAATCAGTTTTATCTTTTCATGAAAATTATTGAACATGGCTAAACACTGCTGCATTAACTCGTGCCTCGATAACGGGTCACCTTTCCTGTAAAATAGAACTGCATCACCCTCGATTTCCGATAATGTAAAATCAGTGTTGTTGGAGTAAATTATCAGTTGCAGCATTTCATTTAATATATGCGAGCTATGATCGATCTCGGTTCGGGTTAAAAATTCCGTGTAACCGCTTATATCGGGTATTAATATTAGAGCGTTTTGAGACATAGTTAAATCCTCCAAATTTCTGTTGAACCTAAAGGAATGCAGCTTCGATTTTGTGGATGTCGTGTCCTGTTTTCGAAAATACATCTGCCTTACGTTAAACACAAGAGATTTCTGATTTAAAATCAAGATTTGTTAGCAAGCAAAATTTTCAGGATTTTAGACGAAACCGATTCCCGAGCCTGAACTTAGCTGGATAGAAAACCGATTTTGGATTTGAGTTCACTATACAGGAGGCTAAACAAATCGAAGATTGGAGATCGCTGCTGAAATTACCTAGATAGTTTTAATCTGCAAATTTCCGTTTGTAACTTTTACTACGAACTTTTAATTTAGACGGTCAATATGGCGTTGTTCATATTTGAGAGCTGATAGGTATTTATGGACGTGCAAAAAACTCGCCCGGAAAGTAATTTCAACATACCTGGAAATAAAACGCGAATTCATACCTTACAAAAACAAGTAGAGATATTGCAATTGCAGATAAAATTATTAAAGTAAAACAATGAATAATAGTTACTATTCAGATCCGTTCTTTATTGTATTTTGACAGCAAAATGGTTTAGCTATATGGTTCCATTTTTTCATTTACCACAATGAACACAAAGGTTTCACAAAGGACACAAGAAAATCTTGTAAGAATTATGCATTGTGAACTTTGTGCATTCATCGTGAGCTTTGTGGTTTTCAACATGACTGGATAGTAACGAATAATATTATGAAAAAAGATTATTTTAAAAATTGTTTGGCGGAAGTTGAAAGCAAAGTCAAAACAACACCTAAGAATGCGCCTGCCCAAAGAAGACTTTCAAAACAAAAATTTTCCTTTTCTAATTTACCGGCTATGGAGCAATTGAATGTTTGGGATTATGTTTGGCACAATTCGCAGGATTTCTGGGTGAAAATGCAGTCGTTTTTATACTGTGAATCCCAGGTTAAAGACGCTGACTTTTTACGCGCTTCCTGGGATGTAATAAAACACTGGCAAAATTATGTGAATAATTGGGGCGAATGCGACTCGTTATCGAAACTATATACAAAGATACTTGAGCTGTTACCAAAAAAAGTACTTGCTCAGCTTAAACAATGGAACAAGTCGACTAATTTCTGGGATAGGAGACAATCTGTTGTAAGCTTGCTGTATTTCAGCAGGACTAAAAAAGTAATACTTCCCTACAACACGATAATCCCGTTTATAAACAAGTTAATTGGCGATGAAGAGTATTATGTTCAAAAAGGAGTTGGCTGGTCTTTGAAAGAGCTGTATAATGTCTATCCCAAAGAAACATTTTTATACCTGGAAGACGATGCTAAAAAAGTTTCTCCAATTGCTTTTACTATCGCAATAGAGAAGAGGACAAAAAATGAAAAAGAAAAATTGAAGAAAAAAAGAAAGTCCGGTAGCAGGCAAAAAGTATAGGTATTTAGTGAGTATTACTGAAGCAGTTATCACCAAAAAATGTTTATGAATATCTTATGGACTCCTTCTCCGCTGTATTTACAGCAAGAGAAGGTACCGTAACTTCCCCAGCCAGGGAATTCATTTCAATAGCAACATTTTCTTTGATTCACTGAATGAGCCCGAAGAAAGCTTATATATGTAGATTCCTGAAGAGTAATTAGAAGCATTGAAAGTAACTTCATAATTCCCGGGCACCTGTTGCCTATCAACCAATGTAGCTACTTCGTTTCCAAGAATGTCGTAGATTATCAGCTTTACGTGTCGCCCTTCGACGAGTTTATCCCGCCTGGCGGGACTTGGGACTATCAACGGTAATGAGTATGAAATGATGGTGACAGGATTAAACGGATTTGGATAATTTTGACTTAGTTGAAATGAATCCGGTAAATTGTTCTTATTTTCTTCAACATTAGTCACAATATTTTCAATCGAAATAACCGCAGCAGCTGAAACAGTTTGGTTTGAATCGGAAACTGTAATCGTGACGCTTGTTTCATTTCCGTCGGCAATATAGAATCCGTCACCGGTAATTGAGCCGCTGCTTGCCGACCAAATTAAAGGCATGTCCATTTTGAAATCAAATTGGTTATATGCTGTTGCAGAAAACAGATAGCTGTCGCCGAAGTCCAAAGAAATTTCTTTCGGAGTTAAAATTATACCTTTTAGTTTCTCTTCTTCAGTTGCGACAAAGCATTTTGCATTTGCCGATTTCCCGGATCCCGGATCGGTAACCGTTACAGTTACTTCACCTTCTATTCCATTTGTTTCGAGTAGTCCCTCTGAAGATATTGTGCCTTTATCGGTTGACCATTGCGGAGTGAAATTTATCGGGTTTTCTTTCTCATCTAAAGATGAGTAAGTGAATTGAAATGATTCGCCTTGCATTACAGTCGATGAGTCCTGGTTTAAAATTATTGACTCAACAATTGCATCATAAGTTGTTAGCAGCAAAGTATCGGCGTCAGTTAACCCGTCGGTTTTCGTGGAAACAACGGAAGCATAAACCCGGTTAACTGTACCGGCATTTTCTCCATTAGGAACAGTGTAAGGGAGTGGAAATGCAAGCCCTGAACTGTCGGCCATAATTCCGGTTTGTGTTAGTTCGCCTTCAAGCCAATTATTATCGTCTGAAAAAGTAACTTCAACCTCGTCAAAAAGGTCACTGATATTCTGAACAACCAGCAGCAGCGTATCAGTTTTACCCTTTGCAGCAAATAATTCGGGTTGCTGAAATGCTGTTTGCAAACTAACCGGTTCCGAAAGCCAATTGCCGACTGTAATATTTCCTTGTATATCCGAAGCGGACGGTGCGCCTCCGTTCCAGTAATTATTATCTGCTACTAAATTTGAATTGTTGTCATTGTTAATTAATGCAACTTCATTGCCGATGAAATTATTGGAAGAAACTGTAACTCCGGATGAAACCGAACTTAAAATCGCGGCTCCGCTGTTATTTGTAAAACTGTTTCCCGACACATCAATTTCAGAACCTTCATCAATATTTAACCCGGTAGTTGAACAGAAGCTGTCGTTAATGTTATTAAATCTCAGCTTTATGTTTTTATTATTTTTATCGATTTTAATCCCGGTACAGTTGGCAAGCAAAATATTGCTGTAAACATAACCGTTAGAGCAACTGTCCTCGATTAGTATTCCGAAACCATAAGCACCTTCGTAACTTTTTTCAAATTTTGTCATCTTGTTATTGATCAAATTGAAATTGTTGCTGTTATAAAAAGAAAAGCCCGTAAACCCATTTGAGGCATAATTTGATTTTATCTGAAATGATGAGCTACCGATAAGCACAATAGGAAAGTCAGTGTTATAAATCTTATTGTTTTCTATTTTTGTTCCTTCTGATTCTTTTTCAAAAACACCCCTGAAACAGTCATAGATTTTATTTTTTTGGATTTTACTACCGGTAGATCCTGTGACGATAATGGCATCAATTTCATTTAATTGAGCTGAATTGCTTATTGTATTTGAATAAATCCGGTTACCCTCAGAGGAACTTAATTCAATCGCATTATCTTGTAAATTCTTGAATTCATTATACGAAATATCACAGCCTTTGCTAAATAGCAATCCTATTCCTCTACTAAACACATTAAATTTATTAAAGTTTATACTTGTATTTTCCATATCTCTGCCTATAACTTGTATACAAAATCCTATATCTGAAAATTCATTATTGTTTATATCGGTATTTTTCGGAGAAATCAATTCAATAATAGGGGTTATGATATCTGATGAACTCACAAATTTTGAATTGGAAATATCTGTTCCGTTCATAGCATTTAAATATATGCATTGTTTTTTTATCTCTTCGAAATAAACATTATCAATAGTCAGATTTTTCTGTTTGTATCCGCTAACCCCATTATAAGAATTTTTTATTTGCAAATCTTTTATTGTAACATTATCTGATTTAATTGAAAACAAAGGAAAATCCGAAAAGCCTTTATTTTGTTTTATTATTGCCTGGTTACTTCCGGGCTTTGTTTTGATTGTCAATTCTTTATTTACATTTAGAATATTTGCCACTTCAAAATTTTCCGGGCATAAAATAACTTCATCCCCATTTTTTGTAGATGAATCAGAAATTGCTGCGCTAATCTGCATAAACATTTCTTGAGAGGAATTATAGATTTTCCCAAATTTCATTTGCCCGTTGGCAGCACCGATTATCGGTGCCGTATCATGATTTTGCGGTTTCGCTATTGCCTTACCGTTTACATGAAATGATAAAGCTTCAGTGCTTGTGTTTATCTCTTCAGGTTTATAATAATAATTAATTGTGAATGTTCTTGTCTGTCCTTCCGCAATCAGTATTGTGTTGTTGAATGCTGCGGTAAGTTTACCGTCGTCTTCCTGGAACGTGGTTCCCTCCCAAAGTATGTTGTTGCCTTCCCGAATTCTTATGCTTCTTAAATGATATTCATCATTCCCGTTTCCGGATGCAGTTAAACTTATACCTGACATAATCCAGTTATCCCCGAAAGCCCTAGCTTTGAATGTTACAATATTTACCTCTCTGTCTTCAGCTTCGCATAAACAAACTGTTTCGGTTTTGCTGCCGTTAACAACAAGTTTCAATTCATTAAAATTTGCAATTGCGCTTTTGTCGTCATCCATTGTGACGCTAACCGATGGGCTTGTGCTGCTGACCGACCCGGTCCATTTATCAAAAACCCATCCGCCGGAAGTATTGTCTGTAGCACTTATTTCCGCATTTGAATCTTTTTGATAAGTGTGAGTACCAACGCCCGGGGTAATACTGCAGCCGCCTGCCTGAGCTTCCATTGGTTCTAAGCCCATTGTCAAAAAGACATCGCCTTCAACATTTTTTCTAAACCATTTGCGTGCTAAAAATAATTTGTCTCCCTGGTATGTGACACTCATTCCATCAAAGACTCCCTGATTATTCATTACATAATAATAGAAGACATCCCATTCCTCAGCAGTAGTTTTGCCAAGCGAGTTTTGATTTCCCGGGCCGTCGCTGGATGTGGTTGCGTATCTTGCAAACTGTGAAGAGCGGTCGAAGTCTGCTGATCCGCCTTCCGAAAAAGAATTTGTTTCCGTGCTGAATAAATAATCTTTTATCCCGCCTTTCCACAAGGTTAGTGTTAATGACGAATTATGAACATGCATATCCTGTGCCCTAGAAGTTGAAACCTGGACTGCATTGTGGTTTATCCAATCGCCTTCTTCGGAAATTTCAATTGCCCTTAGATACGAAGGCGGGGCAAATTGTCCTGTTTGGAGCAAAAACAAATATGAATCCGTTAGCTCAATTTTTACCGTCATATTGCTGAACTTTTCCGATTTCAATTCCGTAATATTTGCCGGATCGGAAATGTCAAGTTCGCTTAAAACTGTTTTTTTCGCCGCATAATCGTAGTGCGCTGTAAAAGCTTTTGTAGAATCGGGAGAAAGGCAGAATGCGTGCCCGTCAATATTATTGGGTTTGAAAGTATCTTTAAGTACAGGTAATGCCGGGTTAGACACATCTACAATTTCAAATGAACCGGCTTTGTTGTAAGTGTATTCGTACATGTAAAGCACGTACATGTAATCACCGTTAAACTTAACATCAACTATATCTGCGCCAGCTTTGTAGTCTGATTTTTTTGCGGGATTTTCAGGATCGCTGATGTCGTATAAAGTTATTTTATCGCCGTTATAAACAGCGAGCAGATTGCTGCCCCCGGCGAAAATCCTCTGCGAGTTCGAATGATCTGTCGATTTTACAAATGAAGGATTTTCCGGCTGTGAGAGGTTGTAAATATTTATTTTGTTATCACCGAGAAGGTATAAGTAATCACCGAAAACGGCATTGTACATAACAGCACCGGGCAGCGTGCCTGAATAATTACCAATAGCTTCGGTGAACGGGTTGTCCTGCGAATACAAATTAAAACTTAAAGCGAGAAATAATAGTAGAATAGTGAATCTTTTCATAATCGTCCTCTGAAGTTATTGCGAAATCTTTTGAAAAATGAGATTACAATAATTACTTAAGAGTGCAGATTAATTCAATTTTTCGATGTCCTGCAACGGTTTTCAGGGCAATTCAGTTAGCAGATCGGTATTCGGTCGGGGTTGTTCCGGTTAATTCTTTAAAAGTTGAATTAAATGCGGAGCGCGAAAAAAAGCCGGCTTTGGCTGGAATATCTGAGATTTTCATATCATTATTTTTCAAAAGAGTGCATGCCTCTTTTATTTTGTATTCATTCAAAAAAGAAGAAAAATTTTTCCCTAAAACGTCATTTATAATAATCGAAAGCTCCTTTTCAGGAAGATGCAACCTTTTGGCAAAGTTGCTGATTTTGAGATGCGGGTTTAAATAAAGCTTTTCATTGACGATAATCTTTTTAATTTGATTCACAATTTCCTTTTGGTTTTCGAATTCTAACTTCGATTTTATTTTCCGCTCGCTGCCCATTAAATTGCTTCCATTTAAGATTTTTGACAACTGCAGTTTGTATAAAATTTCATCGTGCTTGAGGCCGATAATCCCGAAAAAAACAATTGCAAAATTTGACATAATAGAATCGATCAGAAGAATATCTTCAGCATAATAGAGCGCTATTGAAAACGGCACTTCAAAAATAACAATTGCATAGATTACAAATTTTATCCATTCTGCAATATATAATCGCTTTTTATCGTTTTTCAGTTTTTGATAATTTCTGAAAAATTTTATCAAGAAGTAAATTGCTTGCAAATAATAGAGAATAAATGCAAACCATATATAGTAGACAAGGTTTGAATCGAGTTCCAGGTCAAACGAATTGAACAATAAAACAAGTGTGGTGAAATCTTTTGAATCCAGGAAAAGTAAAAGAATAATTAAGGAAAGAAAAATCAAAATTGGCACGGCAAAACTTTTAATATCGATTTTTATTTTTTCCACACTGTTTATTAATGAATTTATATAACTGTTTAAAATCGGATAAATTGCAAAGATTAATGGTAGCCCGAATAAAAAAACAATTAATGTCACAGTATCATTCTTTAGGGTCACAAAAATATGCAGTAATAATAGAATCGCCGAAATGGAAAAAACAGAAATAAATAAATATCGTGAACTGTTTGAATACCTTTCCCTAATTGAAAAGACCAGCAGAAAGTTCATCGAAATTGTTAAGCCGATAATATCTGAAATTAGTATTGGATTCAAGTATTTGCCGGAAAATTAATAAACTGGGTTCAACATTTATTGGAATATACAATTTTCTTTGAAGAAGATATTATTAATTTCTTTTTAAAGCTTTAATAGGGAGTCTCCTTAGTTGTTGTTCATCGGTTTGAACATTATAACTTCACTTGACACTTCGTTTTTGTTGATAGTGATTATTCTGTATCCAAAATTAATATTATCTTTTCTCTCGTCTCTGAATATTTTTTTTGCCTGGAAACTAGCAGCAGGAGTAACAAACTGTTTTTCGTTCTCCTCCGATTGTTGATCGTCCATGTGAAGATGTCCGCAAAAGATGTAAACCTCTTTTCCTAAGTTTTGCAGCTCATTATTGATCTTGTTATTACCGAGTAAAGGGTATTCCCTTTGAGGTGTTGTATTGTCTCTAAAATGGGATGGTGAATGAACATGATTGTTTTTTTATCTGTATTCAGTTCATTTTGCAGCTAGTTCAATTGTGATTGACTTATCTCGCTTGAAGAAGTATTAAGGAAAAGATATTGAAAATATTCATCCTCTTTTGTGTAAAATAATTCTTTCCTTTCTTTTGGCAAATCGGGATTGTAAAATTTGATAACATCCGAAAACAAGTCACGATTACCAAGTGTAATTTCATAATTGAGTTTATATTTTCTAAAGGAATCAAAAAACCATACGTGGGATTCTTTTGTCCCTATATCGCCGGTGAAAATTACCTCGTTAATTCCTTTTTTAATTACATCGTTTAGAATAATTTCCAAATTCTCTTTTGCTCTTAAT
>JANQLA010000258.1 GCA_028280855.1 Melioribacteraceae bacterium | reverse complement strand
ACCATCACCGTCACCATCGCCGTCACCATCACCGTCACCATCGCCGTCACCATCACCGTCACCATCGCCGTCACCATCGCCTGATCCACACTTAAGATCAAGTAAAACGTTAATATCTTTTACTTTTCCATCATTTACAAAATGAAATACATTCGAGTCATTAGCATCTCTTTTATAAAAATCCATCCATGCCGATGCACCCAACTCATCTACATTACCAACATTCTTTGCATTTGCTCCGATACCTACTTGCAGCGGAACTCCTTTAGGTGCGATTTTGTAGTAATCACCGGCATCTGGACCTGCAATTACTTCCATGTAGGATTTTGTTTCGTTTATTTCAAAGTATTCCCATGAACGGGCTAATGTATTTGCATTACCGTCAATACCATTTTTTTTAGCATTATTTATGACTGATTGAGTACGTGTAATACCATCAGCTTCAATATAGAAGTAGTATCTCGCCGAACCGCCATTTACCGGTTCAAGAATACCTTCCATTATAGCTTTGCCATTATTCGGAACATCAACACCGGGAGAAGAAACATCGTATCTAAAGGTACCGGTGCTTTTGCCAAAACCATCCAATATAAATTTGTAATCAGTTCCAAAGAAGATAACTGCATGTTCGCCATTTTTATAAGGATCAACGTAGTAAGATGTTTCACCGTCTTCACAGTCGCCGTCCTGTGGATCGCAATCCGGTCCACTGATTGTACAATAGTCAATAAGTTGACCCGATTTAGTTGCCAGTTGAACATCTACAATCGTATAAATTCCTTCCAAAGTAAATTCAAATGTTTTGGAGGTCCCTTTGTTTACTTGGATATCCCACTTAATACCATAAACTCCAGTTGTAGGATCAGTTACAACTTCGTAGCTGTAGTTTGAAGAAACCACAACATGATTATCACACAATTCCAATACCCAGTGAGATAAATCTTTAGCGCTGGAAGGAACATCAACCGTGTACTTAAAAGTTGTGTTTCCATTGCTGTATGTAACTTTGTCAAAAGTTACGATGCAATCTGCAACACTAGCTTTAGTTTGTGTAGTCAGGATCAAAAAAAATGATATAAATCCTAACAAATAGAGTTTGTATTGACGTAGCATAGCTTTCCTCTTTATTTGAAACATATTGAAGCGGGAAATGACAAAAGCAATACCAACTGCCAACGTTGCTTTTATAAGCTAAAATCGAACAAATTGGTGAGTGAAATAAATTCGCAAAGTGTAACAAAATGATACTTATTGTTAATTGAGACAAAGGGTATCGTTTTTAAGCTAAACTATCTTATTAATTTCAGGTTGAAAAAGTGCGATTTTCTATAAGGCAAAAAGTTGTGGCTTTGGTGTAAAAACAAAGCAATCGCTTTGTCGACTGCAAAAAATCGTGCTTTTTTCTCCTATTCTTCTGTTAGTTGAAAAAATCTTAAGCACACAAAAATATTTGATTACTGAAGTGGAACGAATGTTGAAAAAGGATTGAAAAATGAAAGGAAAATATGCGATTAGAATATAAATATATGATTGAAAATAAGCATTTATCAAACTTGCGAAGAACATTAAAACCATATATAAAGCAAGACGAAGTAGCTGCACGTGGTGAATTCGGAGAATACAAAGTGAAGAGTATCTATTTTGATACAACAAGTTTGCGCGATTACAGAGATAAAATTGAGGGATATAAAATTCGAAAAAAGTTACGAATCCGAACCTATAATGACGAACCTTCAAAAGAGCATATATTTTTTGAAATTAAACGTAAAAATGATAACTATATTTCAAAAGATCGGGCTCATTTGCCTTTCGAAAAGATTGAATCGGTAATAGCTCAAAACAGTTATATCAACTTTTTTAATGAGGCTCAAGAGAATGAAAATTTACGGGGAAAAAACCCTAACTTTTTTAACAACGTAAGAAAAGAAATATTAAGCCCTCTGGCATTGGTTACCTATGACCGGGAAGCCTATTTTTCAAAATTTGATAAATCTCTTAGAATTACTTTCGACAAAAATATTTGTGCAAAACCGTTTCCCTCGCTACTGGAATTATTCGACATTAGTCCGGGAGAGCAAATAATAAAAAATCATTTCTTGCTCGAAATAAAATTTGTTCATGGCTATTCAAGATGGTTACAAAAAGTAATTAATATGTTTAACTTAAGAAGAATTGCGTTTTCGAAATACACTACATCGTTGAACTATCATCGAGTACCGAAAGCTTATTCCAGAAATCAAATATTAAGCTATGCAGTGAAATAGATTGCTGCAGAGCAACTTTTCATTAAATTTGTTTAACTTTACTTTGAAGACGAAATTACATAAGAGTTTCAGGCATACTGAATTTTTATGAATCCTCAAATAAATAATGCAATTCAACTCGCTGTAATAATTATAACATTATGTTTGCTTATTTTACCGGCCTTATCCAAGTATTTATCCCAAAAGAAACTAATCAGCTTTTCTTTTGAGAAGTATTCCGGATTTATAAGCAAATTATTACTTGCTGTCGCAATACTATCCGGTATTAATTATTTCTATCTATCACGTTCCAAAACCAGCTACCTGCATCGATGGGATCTCTTTCACACTTTAATAGGCGTGAAATATTTCGAAGAACTTGGTTACCCAAAGCTATATGAATGCGCTATTGCAATTGATTCAAAAACAAATAAGTACTACGGTAACCTGGGGAAAGTGCGTGATCTATCGACATTAAAGTATAGAAATTATAAGGTAATATTAAAGAACACAGACTGTTTCGAACGATTTTCAGACGAAAGATTAGATGAATTTGCAAAAGATTTATCTTTATTTAATTCATTAACACCAAAAAGATACTGGAAAAGACTTTTCCGGGATAAAGGTTATAACGGATCACCGTTTTACAGCTTTATTGTAAATACAATAATAAGTGTTGTCCCTCTTACGTATACTACATTAATAATTTTTTCGCAGATCGATATCATACTGCTCTTAATTGCTTTTTTTATTGTTTATAAAACTTTTGGATTCAGGATAGCGATTATCTCTTTTATTTTCTTTACTATAAATTTCCCAAACCGTTTTGTCCATATGGGAGGTTCTCTGCTTCGTTTTGATTACGTAGCTTACTTAATTATTGCGATGTGCATGTTACAACGCAAAAAATATAAGTTATCAGGATTTTTTGTAGCTCTTTCAAGTATGATACGGTTATTTCCTGTTGTGTTTGCAATTGCATTCGGTATCAAGGCGCTTATCGAACTTGTTCAAACCAAAAAAATTGACAAGACCTATTTTAATTTTTTCGGGAGTTATGCTGCTTCCCTGATTATCTTTTTTCTGCTAACCCTTACGTTTGGAAGAGGGTTGGATAACTGGACCGGTTTTATGAATAATATGGAAATACACACCCAAAAATCCGCAGGTTATCGTATCGGCTTCCAACATCTTTTCTACTACTCGGGTGAAATTACAAGTGAAGATAATTTTGTTTCTTATTCTAAAAAAGCAGAGATTTTTAATGAGCGGAAGCCGGTTTATTATCTTTTTGTTCTTCTGATCATCGGATTTGCTTCAATAATTGCAACTAAACTTTCAAGGAAAGATGCTACAGTACTTCTCGGTTTATTAATTTTCTTTTTACTCTTTATTTCTACCCGGTATTATTATTCCGTATTTGTATTGATGTTTTTGTTCGATACAGATAATAAATACTTATCAGTTAAGATGGGATTGTTCATTATCTCGGCTATAACTTTCCTTATATACTTTTTTAATGACTTTAGCGCTTTTATTTACAACTACCTTTTTACTTTTATGACGCTTCTATTTTTCATATACACCATTACACTTGTTGGGATTAAACAGAGAAGCAAAATTATGAAGTTTGAGAACTAAATATATTCATTATAAGAAAGTGACAACACTTTCTATTCTTCTTCCAATAAAAAATTCGAAGTGTGTCACTTTCTAAAGTATTTTGTAAATAACTAATTATTGCACAATTCTTCACATATATTATCGGACAATTCGAGTGTATAAGAAATTACATTTCCTGAGACATCCACCTCAATAACATTATCAGATGTGAGTTCAGGAACAAATACCGAAAAATCGTTTTCAATCCGGGCGGTTATTTCATACCATTGGCCGTCATACCATGTACCAAATGAATAAAGCTGACCAATTTCAAGACCTTCAATTGTTACCTCGCCGTTTTCAACCAGGCCTCCGCTATACCATTGCGGCCAATCTGTATATTTGTACCAGGCGGGAAATCCGTTTGGCCTTATTATAATTGTACTATCGCATTTACAATAACCCGATCCCCTAATAATTCTTGAAGTTGTAGGCGCGGTAATACTCAGATCAATTATTATATCACCACCGGTACATAAGTCCGCTACTTCCACTCCATCCCCTGCTAGGGTTCCATCGTAATTGTATACGAAAATAAGAACCGGAAGATTCCTTATACCAGATGGAATTCTGAAAGAGTTTTCGGTAATTAATCTTTGCCAAAAGAACCCGCGGCCTCTATAAAAAACTTTAACGGTTACCGGGTAACCTAATGGCTTTCCAAGAAGTCTGATTAGTCTGCTGAAGTTACAAAAACTTACTCGCCAATCAGGATTCTTGGGAGAAAGATGTTCAGGGGAATAAGAAACCGAGAAATTTCCATTATCATCCGGGCCCGTAATTTCTTCCCAGGAATCCAGGTTCCATTCAGCAGTTTCCTCTATATAAGTCCAAACACCTATTGAATCGCCTTGTACTATTTCGGATCCTGTTTCAGGGTTTATAGTTTGACCCGATATTTGCAATGTAATTTTAGACGAATCATCCTCTTGCATATTAGATTGAGCAACTCTTTTTGAACCACTTGGGTTTTCAATATTAACAGCGTTTCGTCCGGCCGCATCTGTAATTTCAAATACTCCAAATCCACCTGAAATAAATACGGCATCTTCCCTATTACCTTTATCGTTAATTGTCACTGAAAATCCTCCCGGGAAGCATGCAAGAGCTTCTTCGGATTCATTCGTAAAATAAATAACTTCGGCAGTTATATTTCCTCTTAACGGATTACCGGAAGCATCTTTCAATTTTGTGCCAACTGGAATAAACATCGAACCGTATGTTCCATTCATCGATGTTGTAGCAGTAAGCTCAAGTGGTTCAAGCATTAAAGCGCCGTTGTTATCAACCTCACCGTATGTCTCTGCTTTTTCTACACCTTCGGGCAGGTTTGTAAGTTCCAATAAAATTAATTGAAAAATCGTTGATCCTGTACTATTAATTATAACCGGCATACTGGTTGGGAGATATCCTTCAGCGCTAGCAATAACTACAATTTTTGCAGGGCTTGTTTCACTCGGAGTAACTGATTCAATTAACGCAAAACTTATAAAACCGTTGTTAATTGTAAAATTTGTTTTTGGGTTAGAAGTAAGGTCTACTATATCATTCTTATTGTTACCCTCAATTACAAGTTCTACTGGGGTATTAGTAACAGGTTGACCGGTAGCCGCATTAATTACTGTACCCGAAATAACAGTCTCTATAGGCTTTTGATTAAAAATGATTTTTAAATCTTTTACCGGATCTGTTATATCACAACTAAGGATTAAAAGAACTGTAAATGAAGAAACAAGAAAAGTATAAAACAAACTAGTACATAAAGATTTCATATTAAACCCTCCTATAAATTTTTAATGGTAACGCGATTTATTTTTTCATTCATTAATAGAATTGATCCCACTTGACAGATTCATATAGTATCTATTCCCTCAAGGTAAACCCACCTAATGACATAACTTTGTTGTAATTATGAGTACTAAGGATTTTTGTTCTTACTGAATTGCGTATAATGTTCTCTCAACCGAAAATGAGAAGGGGAAAGATCAAAAACTACTTGTTGAGGATTTTAACAACGGAATTATTATCTCAATACAAAAATATTTATTAGTCAGTTACGGAAAAAGCTTTGAAAAAGTTATTAAATACGGAAAGAATATAATCTAATTAAATATAAAAAGCTGTGATGACTATCATATTACTCTAATTGCATAATGAATAATTGGTAGCGCTCTTAATCTATCCTAAGATTTATCCAACGATTATTATGATTAGTTCGGAAATTCACTTTAATAATAAAATCTTCTGTATAAATGAATTATAACTACTTTCCACACGAATAAGGTAGACACCGCTGCTAAGTCGATTCGCATTATAGCTTATTGAGTGATATCCGGCACGCATCACATCGTCCGATACAATATCTACTTCATTACCAAGTATATCGTAAAGAACTATTTTAATATATTCCTTTTTAGGTATGCTAAAACTGATAGTTGTAGTTCCATTAAATGGATTTGGATAATTCGGATAAAGCGTGAAGGTTTTGGGAATTTCCAATTCTTTTTCAACATTTGTTACAAGGTTATTAACTGCGTAGAGAGGTGATACATCAACAATTACATCATCCTGCCATGCAGTTCCCCGAACATAATAATTGCCCGATTGATTGTTGGAAATAACTAAGGAATCTCCGGCATCAGTAATTCCTAGTGCCGAATCGCTGCTATAAAACTGTAACGAATCTACATTGTTTAACGAATCAATGAAAAATTCCTTTGCAACTTTTGTTACTTCACCAGGATTTAAATTCAGTTCGACTTTGCTTCTTCTCTCCCAATCAACATAAGCGAAGTTATCGTCCGATAAAAGGTTCACATCCATCCAGTTCATACGACTAGTTAGCCAGTCCTTTAAATACTCCACTTCCTCTTCGTATGTATCGCCAATAAAATAATTTGGCCATATATCTTCACCTAATATGAGCCAACGTTCGAAATTTCGCTGCTGTGCTTCATTAAGCAGTGAAGCTAAACCATCGATATAATTTCGTAAAGTATCCGTGTGAAGTTTGTTTGCGCGTAATTTTTTCCAGTTGTTCTTTAGTCTGTTCTCAAAAACCGGATCGTTAAAAAGTACCCGCCACCAGAATGGGTTTTGATATCTACTAGTTCCTTTGTAGTCTACCTGCCACCCATGCACAAATTGGCCGTCGTTAAAATCCGCGTTTCCAAACGCAATATTAAAATCCCAGACAGGCCCCATCTTTAAACGTTTATCTTCATCATCCCTATCTTTATACATATAAGCGCTAAGCCTGTAAGCATCAATATTTCTCGCAACTTCATTTGTAATAAAGTAATCGACAAACGAGTTTAATCCAATCGCATCATAGTACCCGTTAAATATCGTGTTGTAATTTTCACTATCCATCAATGTTTCAAAGTCGTTTACAACGCTTTGGATGTAGTTTGCCTGAAGCGGTTGAATATCCGACGCTCTAGGATAATAGTATTGATAAAACACCCTCTTGTCAGAGCCTTCGTAAGGTGCGAAGTTCGAGTACCAGCCGAGATTAAGGTTAGCCGTCGTATCTTTATCAATTCGTATAATGTACCCGCCGGTAAGTCTGTTACCATCGAGATCATCGGAATCGAGTCGTGTAATATTTATGCGATCATCATCCCGTTTTATTTTTTCCATCCATACAAAAACACCAAGGTAGTCGCCATTAACAATTACTTCGCAAAATTGAGTACGGCTTGCATATCTGCCTGTTTCGTTTGCAATATGGTACGCCAGTACATTGCGCATTAAAGATTTATCCGTATAAGGCGCATAAAGCACCCAGTCATTTTCACGAGGCATTCCGAATAAAGGTACATTTAAATTATCACCGTTTTCTTCTCGTGTTTCTATCGCGTATTGCTTTTTGGGAAAGCGCTCTTGCGATGTCCATCCTCTAAGCTCTATTCCGATGTATCCATCATATTCGGTTGGTTCATCGGTAATGTTATTTCTTTGTCCATTTGCATTATTTATGATTTTCATCGTCGCAGTAATTTTAGGCTCGTCAACAATTTCAACTCCGTCAGTGTCAATAATAACAATAGGTAGATTAGAAGAAGTGAATTCAACCTGCGCAAAATTGGTATTGAAAGTCCCTGTTATTATTGATGCGACAAAAAGTACAAAAGGAATTATCCTGTTGTTACGGGGAAAATTATTCGACATTATAATCATCTTCATTGAATGAATTTAGAATTTTGTACAAAGCTAATAAATTATGTTGAACGTTATCGCATCTAATTTGATTATCGTAAACAGTTGTTCGAATTCCACCCTTTACATAGTTTCTTTTTTTCTTCGACACGTAGAACATATCAACTTCATCCTGGAACTGTAGCTGCGCAACACTTCTTATTCCACGCACAATTACTTTTCTACAGTTTTCAGCACGCTCTTTATCACCTGTTTCGAGTGCAAGGTTGTATGCGTCAATTAAGCCCTCAAGATAAACTCCGGTTGCCGACGAATGCGGCGGACCATAAGGTCTCCGAGGATTATAGAATCGACCTCCAATATCGCAATACTGAAGATTATCACCCCATTGCTGCATATCCAAAAGCCAGTCGTTCATTTTAAAGATGAATTGTTTTAGCTGTTCGTTCCGGGTTATTTGCCAGATAATATAATAGGCTTGAGTATGCCACGGAATAAAAGCAGGGTTACGGTTAGATTTATCCAGGTGCCATGCTTTATAGTATTCGAATGATTTAATAAACCTGTTTAGTAATTCACTTTCGTGCGATTCTTCGTAAAGTTTAGCCCACAGCAACAGAGTTTCACCGGGATAAAAATTCTGGTTATCGTTTCTTCCCATAGGTTTATAAAACGTTCTAAACGAGCCGTTTTTATTCCATAGATGGTTAATTGTACTTAACAAAGCTTGCTCGATGTCTTGCCACTCGGAACGGCTGGGATGAGTAATGATGGCAAGCGCAGCAAGAGCTAAAGATCCAAGTTTAACTTTTTCGTTATATTCTATAAGACCAAATCCATTGTCAGTCCGGTAAAAATTATCAAGATTATATTGAATATTCCTTTTTGCGATGGCGTAAATTGAATCACTTCCGGTTTGTTTTGCAATTTCGTTTAACGCAACAGATGCCATCCATTGTCGTATCATATTGTTTGAGTTTGATTCAGTGCCCCGGCTCGGAAAATATTTGTAGGTCATTCGTCCATCGTCATGAACATTATTAACTAACCATTCTGCAGCGAGATTAGTCAATTGAGCGGTAGAATTTCTTGTAATATCCTCAACCGGAACAAATGTGTTACCCCTCTCCATTACTATTGACTTTGTTTGTCGCGACAAAGCCACAAAAAATTGATGACTATTAAACAACGAAGCATCAACAGATCCGTTAAATTCTTCTTCATTTATGCCATTGTTTTCGGCAAACAATTCCCTAATTCTTTTGAAGGAACGATTTGTTGATATAGCAGAAGTCGGCGGATAAATGTACTCCTTATTATCATATTTTTTTAATAGTCCTAACACTCCCCTGTGAATGTTGGAATTGAAGCGGCGTTTGTCCCGCCGGTTATCTAGATCGATTTTTTGTACTGAATATATTGTGGATATTTCAACAAAATTTATTGATGGTATTTTATCTGGGTTAATCTTTTCAAATGCTTGTTGAATATTACGTACCAACGCATCGGAAAAGCTGTTACCTTTAGTAATAGTTTCAAATATTTTTAGTCCATCTTTTCTGTAAGCACAGTAAACTTGTTTTGCATTAATAGCCTCATTAAGCTCCAGTAGTTCAATTGATTCTTCATTTCCGTTCCAATATCTATCGAAAATTTTCGAGATGGTTTGCGAATATTTATTCTGAAGCACTTCATTTGAAACATTGCAGTACTTGAGGGACACTACAAAGTCTCTTTTTGATAAAGAAGTAGAATCATACTTATCAACTTCTCTTAATGAAAAATAATAGACAAAAGCCGTTGATAGAATCGCAGCAAAAATTAATAAAAACAGCTTTGGCTTTTTGTTAATGCGCATGAGGAATTCTCAAGATTTTATCAATAAGTTATGTAAAATCGTCAAAAAATGATTCGATTATTTAAAATGTGATCTACGTTAATTCTATAGAATCTAGAAAAATGTTATAGTTGAATTTAATTAGAATTCCTGTATTTTATTAAGCAGTAAAAATGTTGAGTTACTTTTCTACTGGCAATATTTACTTGTGTTGCACTGCACTACTTCGTAAATCAAACATTTTGTGTTAAAAACGATTCTTTTTTTTGGAATACATTTTGATGATATTTATTTGCAATATGTAGGGAAACAATGAACTCAAGTCAAATGCTTATAACAATGGCGGCAATGGCCTTGCTTTCGATGATTATTTTGAGAACAAATAGTAGTTTTCTCAATACCAGTGAGGTATTGATTAATTCTAAAATTAACATCATCGCTATATCCTTGGCAACATCAATTATTGAGGAAGCCAAAGAAAAATCATTTGACGAAAACACTAGTAATTCACCAGTTTCATCAACTGCCGGCTTGACCACTTTTCTCAATCTTGGACCTGATGGCAGCGAAACGCGAGTAACGTTCGATGACTTCGATGATTTTCACAATTTTGCTTTCGTAGATACTTTCGTCGTCGATTCTTTACTTCTGGGTTTTTTTAATATTAATGCCGAAGTAGATTATGTAACGATTGCGAATCCGGATAGCGCTGTAACTAATCAAACATGGAACAAAAGATTATCTGTAACTATTTCCAGTGAAAGCATGACCGACACCGTTAGAATGAGTACAGTTTATAGTTATTGGTTTTTTAGATAATGGGTTTTAGTACAATTATTGACATATTAGGATCCAGCTTAATTGGCGGACTATTGCTTATGATTCTTCTCAGGATTAATGACGCTGCAGTTGAAAATTCATATATTAATTCGGGCGAATACATAGTTCAATTAAACCTGGTTGAAATTGTTCAGCTACTTGAGCACGACTTTAGAAAGATTGGCTATTGCGCTGATTGGCGACAAATTCCGGATCCTTCAGCAGCTATAATCGAAGCAGATTCAACAAGGATATCGTTTCTAACTGATATCGGCACAACCTCTAACTCATTTGGAGATGGTATTGTTGATACTTTAAGATATTATACAGGTTCCACAAGTGAACTAAGCAGCACATCAAATCCCAACGACAGAATGTTGTACAGAGTTATAGGCAGTCAAACCCCTGCAGGCGCAAATTTGGGGTTAACTGAATTTAAACTGACCTACTTTGATGTTAATAATAACCTGCTTGCTTTCCCAATAGCTGATCCGGGAATAATCAGTACTATCCAAATAGACATTAAAGTAGAAAGTACTGAAGGATTTACAAATTTTGCGGATGCATCGGATACACTTTATAGTACCTCGTTCTGGAGACAAATTAGATTGGCAGCAAGAAACTTAAGGAATAGATAAGATGGGCGGTAAAGCATCAATACTTATTGTTCTTGGCTTCAGTGCAGTACTCCTGGTTTTGGCACAAAATTTTAACACCGTTACCGTAAGAGCAGTTGATAATTTTGCAAATTACTATGAAGAAACTATTGCTTACAATATTGCCGTAAGCGGTGCGAATATTGCAGCAAATACATTATTTCAAGATAACTTTTGGAGTACAGGATATTCGAATGTTCAATTTGGCGGCGGGAAATTTGATGTTAGCGTTAATGTTGATTCATCTGCGTCAGATACCTCCCAATGGCAATTTGATATAACTATAACAAGCACATACCCCTGGCCTGAATCACCGGCTCCAGGCTACGATCGAATTCAAGATACAATTATTATTAAACTCCAGCCAAGTAGTTTTTCAAGGTTTGCTTATTATTCGGCCTTTGAACCATCTAATATTTGGTGGACCGACGGTGATACCGTATTCGGACCAATGCATGTTCAGGGCACCTTACGTGTTAATGGAAGCCCTGTATTTCATGGGAAAGTAACTACTGAAACAGGCGTTGATAGCGCTGGTGGTTACTGGGACTACAGACCGACAGGCGGACACTGGGAGAGATACTGGCGCTGGGGTAGATGGCGCTGGCGTTGGGTAACAGACTATCAACGTGTGTGGATACCCGCTGCTGATCCTCAATTTCTTGGCGGCTACGAAAACGGAATTGATTTAGACATGCCGACAAATGGTGTTTCGAATGTTAAAACAATGGCACAAAGCGGTGGACATGTGTTCAGCGGACATGATACGGTTTATATTACATTTGACCAGGATAGTATTAAATACCGGTTTAGTAAAAACGATTCAGACACAACTGTATTAGGCAGTGACCTTGCAAGTAATGGAGTAATTTTCGCTGAGGATGCGGTTGTAAGGACAAAAGGTACCATAGACGGGCTTTATACACTCGGTGTTTCCGGTACATCAAGTGACGGAAAATTATACCTGGACGATGATTTGGTTTACTATGATAACCCGAAAAATAACCCCAGCTCAAACGATATGCTTGGATTAGTGGTGGAAAATGAAGTTCTGATTACGAATAATTCTGCTAACAACAACGATATTAATATACATGCCACAATTTATGTTGAAGATGGGGGCTTTGGTTCGGAAGATCATGATAGCCGCCCCAACTCCGGTACAATCAATTTAATGGGTGGAATTCAACAGGCTACCAGAAGAGCTGTAGGAACGTTTAACAGCGGAGGTGTTGTCTCTGGCTTTAATAAAAACTACAGGTACGATGACAGGTTGTTGATATCTTCTCCCCCGGCTTTCCCGGGCACCGGCTCGTTTGAAATAGTTTCGTGGTTTGAATAAGCCTTTTAGAGATAGAATCTTTTGAAAGGATTCCATCTCTTCACTTCCTACTACTATATTGAGTCCACACCTTATAAAAAGAAATTGTAATGTTTCTACAGAGAGGTAAAAAAAAGGAGCCACATGGGCTCCTTTAGACTGTGATGACCA
>JANQLA010000257.1 GCA_028280855.1 Melioribacteraceae bacterium | reverse complement strand
ACTCGTTTAAAAAAAACTACAATTCTGCTTTTAATGTTGACAATGTATGGTCGGTGTTATCAGATAATAATACTTTATGGATTGGAACATTCGGCAAAGGTCTACTGAAATATGATATTAAAACAGAACTAATATCCGTGTTTAATGATTCCAATAGCAGTGGAATCTCGAATGACAACATTACCGACCTGGCAATGTTAGACGATTATGTTTGGATCTGTACTGAAAACGGATTAAGTGTTCTAAACAAAAAATCGAATAAAATTTTGAATTATTCTCATAACCCTTCCGATATTGAAAGCATAAGCGATGATATACTTCGATGTATATACATTGATCGTTTACAAACGATATGGATCGGTACATTTGGAGGTGGAATAAATAAAGTTGGCGCTTCAAAACATTTTAATGTTTATAAGCATGATCCATCGAATGATAATTCCCTCAGTCACAATATGATCAGGTCGCTTTACGAAGACAGGAAAGGCAATATTTGGATTGGAACTCTTGGCAGCGGTTTAAACAAACTTAGCTACGGAAGGGAAACTAGCGAGCGATTCTCAAGTTCGGATCCGCAACCATCGCTTAGTAACAATATTATTGCCAGTATAATTGAAGACGATAATAACAATCTATGGGTTGGCACGTGGGGCGGCGGGCTGAATAAGATTGCCGTAAGGAATGATTCCGAAGGTAATACAAGAATTATTGAAAACACGATAATTAGTCGTACCTCGAAGCTACCCTTTGGTTTAAGTAGCGACATTGTTCAGGCGTTGTTCATCGATTCGTTCAACAATTTTTGGATCGGAACCGAGAATGGGTTAAATGTTTATAATTTTGACCATGATACTTATCACGTTTTTTACAATGATGCAGAGAACCTTAATTCGCTTAGCGATAACAGGATTCAATCGAATAGTATTATTGAAGATAGATTCGGGAATATTTGGATTGGAACCTGGAAAGGGTTGAACAGAATTACTTTTTTGAATAATAAACATGACTTCAAAAATGTTTTGATCGATAGATTCTTACATGATTCTAAGAACATTAATTCACTTAGCGATAACAGGGTTATTTCTCTCTACGAAGACACAATTAATACTTCAGAACCTACTTCTTATCTTTGGGTCGGGACAATCGGCGGCGGGTTAAATAAGATTCATATTTTGAATAATCAAAATATTGATACAAAGATATACCGTTACACAGAAGATGACGGCCTGGCAAACAACGTTGTATATGGGATACTTGGCGACAGAAATGGAATGATATGGCTTAGCACAAACAATGGTTTGTCAAAATTTAACCTTGCTAACAACACTTTTCGCAATTACACTGCTGCCGACGGACTATTGAGCAACCAGTTTTCGTGGGGTGCATTTTGTAAAACAAGGGAAGGTGAATTGTTCTTCGGCAGTATAAACGGTTTAAATAGTTTTTTCCCCGACGACATTAAAGATAACAACAATATCCCGCCGGTTTACATTACCTCCTTCTTGGTAGAAAGTGTTACACCAGGCAATTTCGAAAAAACCTCTTTGAATCCTTTTAATAGTAACGTTTCACACGAATTTCCTTATGATAATTATTCTCTTTCCATCGAATTTGCCGCTCTTGATTTTTCTATACCCGAAAGTAACCGTTACGAATATATGCTTGAAGGCTACGACAAAGACTGGATTAGAACAAATGAACCTAAAGTAACGTACGCGTCTATTGCAGACGGTGAGTATACATTTAAGATTAGAGGCTCGTATAATGACGAAATTTGGAACAGGACAGGTAGTTCTTTATCTTTCAAAATTTCCACCCCCTTTTGGAAAACAATTTGGTTCATTGCTTTTGTGGTGTTTTCAGTTCTGGCAATTGTTTTTTACCTTGTTGCAACACAAATTAAAAATATGCTGGCAGTAGAAAGATTAAGAACCAAACTTGCCGCAGACTTGCACGACAACATCGGATCAAGCCTTACGGAAATTTCAATTCTTAGCGAAGTAATCGGAACAAGGCTAAAAGACAGCGAAGATGATGTTAAAAGGAATCTTAGTAAAATCAGCGAAAAGTCAAGAGGGTTAATTGACAAAATGAGCGATATTGTTTGGCTTGTGAACCCCAAAAGAGATTCACTTTATGATCTAGTGCTGAGATTACAAGACACTTATTCCGAATTATTGGCGGATACTAACATTTCACTTCGTTCTGATAACCTAAAAGCGCTGTCAAATGTTTCACTAAAAATGGAAGATCGGCAGCACCTGTTCCTTATATTTAAAGAAGCAATTAACAATTCAATTACGCACGGTAACTGCACCGATATTTTCCTAAACGCGAAAGTATCCGGGAAAAGAATTGAAATGGTGTTGGAAGATAACGGTGAAGGGTTCAAAGAATCCGGGCGTTACTTGGGCAACGGGCTAAGTAACATGAAAGAAAGAGCCAGGCTCATTGGGGGCAAATTATTTATTGAAACGGGAGTGGATAAAGGTACAACTGTTAGATATATTGGCAGCATCAATTAAATTTTTCCTGCAGATCATTCATGGTAAACGTTTTAATTGTTGAAGATAACCCTACCATAAAGGAGGGCCTCGAAATTCTTATCAACGGAACTGAAGATTATCAATGCACCGCTTCATATTCCGAATGCGAAACTATGTTGGAAAATATTCAGGATTTGAGTGCTCATGTAATTTTAATGGATATTGATTTGCCGGGGATGAGCGGAATTGAGGGAATTAAAAAGCTAAAAGAGATCTCAAAAGATTATACAATTCTTGTACTTACAGTATACGATGAAAACGAACTGATTTTTGATGCTCTCTGTGCCGGAGCCTCGGGCTACTTAATAAAGAAAACCCCTCCTGCAAAGTTACTAGAAGCCATAAAAGACGCCTATGAAGGTGGAGCTCCGATGACATCCCACATCGCGCGCAAAGTTGTTGACTATTTTCAAACCAACCAGGTTGAAAAGAAAAGTAATATTGATGTGCACCTTACTCCACGCGAAAAAGAAGTGCTTAGCGGACTCGTTGAAGGCAGCAGCTACAAAGCCATTGCAGACTATTTAAATATAAGTGTTGAAACAGTTCGTTTTCATTTTAGAAACATATACAAAAAACTTCACGTACATAGTCAGTCCGAAGCTGTAGCAAAAGCCATTAAACACGGGCTTGTATAGCTTACCAATCTACCTTTAAAATCACTGCATTTGTGTAGTATCGCAACTATTTCATTATCGCTAAATTTCCAATACAAAATTCCTGGGTAAATTCAAAAATGATTGATATTGCAATTGTCGAAGACGTAAAAACTATACGTGAAGGTTTAAAGACAATTGTAGATTCATCTGATAAGCTTAATTGTGTTGATGTTTTTGAAAGCTTTGAAGATTTTATTAACTGCGAATGCCTGGATGACGTGAAGGTTATTTTAATTGATTTAAATTTACCCGGACTTTCCGGGATCGACGGAATTAGAAAGCTAAAAAAACTATCGGATTTATATACAATAATTGTTTTAACAGTGTACGAAGAAAACGAAAGTATATTTGAAGCAATAACGGCAGGGGCTACAAGCTACCTTGCAAAAAATACTGCTCCCGTTAAGATGGTTAAGCTTATCAGCGACGCATTTGACGGCAGAGTATCGATGAACAGTTTTATCGCCAGAAAAACGATTAATTATTTCAAGAAAAAGAACGAGCTTAATTCCTTAAACGAAGTTGAGAAAAATGTTTTAAATAAACTGATCGACGGACAAAGCCTTAAAGCAATTGAAAAAAGTCTTGACATAACCATCGATCAAATCAGAAGCAGCTTTAATTCTATTTACAATAAGCTGCATAGCTTGAATGCACTTAAATATTCGGCTTAAAAAGATACCTACATAAATGTGTAGGGCTGTTATTATTATACTGTAGTTTTAATTGTTTTTTTATCAGTTTGTTTATATTTTATTTTTATCGGGTGAAAAATGAGTATCGGGTCCACCATCCTTATACTCACTGTCAGACATTGCAATAAAAAGCAAAAAAATAGCATATAACATGAATATCTATGGCAATGAAGTTGCCGCATTTGGGAGGTTTAAATGAAACACATTTTTACTTTGTTTCGCTCCACTATATTAACATGTTTCCTTTCTTTAATTGTTATTACTTCGCTTTCAGCGCAGTCCGGTAAAATTGCCGGGCAAATAACCGACGCCGCAACCGGTGATCCATTACCCTTTGTTAATGTTATTGTGATGGGTACAATGTCCGGAGCTGCTACCGATCTTGACGGTTATTATAGCATACTAAATGTTAGACCGGGAACTTACGATGTTAAAGCATCTGCGATAGGTTACCAGGCAAAAACTGTTCAGGGTGTTAGAGTATCAATAGACCTTACGTCTAAAATTGATTTTACCCTTGCAGAGGAAAGCGTTGAACTTGGAGAGGAAGTAGTTGTAATCGCTGAAAAGCCTTTGGTAACTAAGGACCTAACAGCCTCTACTGCAATTATTGGCTCTGAAGAAATTGCTTCGCTTCCTGTCACAGAATTCTCAGAAGTTTTGCAGTTGAAGGCAGGTATTGTAGGAAACGACGGAGGATTTAATGTACGCGGTGGTAGAGGCGGCGAAGTCAGCTATATGATAGACGGTGTACCGGTAACCGACGCGTACGATGGATCAACAGTAGTAGATGTTGCTGCAACTGCTGTTCAGGAATTACAGTTTGTAAGCGGCGCTTTTAATGCCGAATACGGTAAAGCGTTATCGGGAATAATCAATATTGCAACTAAAGACGGCAGCAATGATTTTGCTGGCACTGTTACTTCTTATATAGGTGATTATTACAGCACACGAACCGATATTTTTACCGGGGTTGACGATTTTGAACCCACTGCTATTAGGAATCTTGAAGGTAGTATAAGCGGCCCGATTTTAAGAGATAAACTCTTTTTCTATAGCAATGCCCGTTATATTTTCTTTGACGGTTTCCTAAAAGGCAGAGATACATATAAACCTTGGGATATTACTTTCTTCGATGAAAATGCTGTTCCTGAAGAGCAGTATACTTTTCAACAAAGTGGTAGCGGGGATATTGTTTCAATGAATTTTAGTGAAAGAGTCTATCTCCAGGGAAAGCTGACATATATAGCTATGCCCGGTTTAAAATTCACTTTCAACTACATAAACGACAGAACACGTTTCCAGGATTATGACCACGAAAGGAAATTTGTGCCGTCCGGTCGTCCAAAAAACTTTAGATACGGACATACAAATATTCTCAGCTTAACACATACATTGGGGGCTAATACATTCTATCAGCTTAGCGGTTCTTATTTTTTCAAAAAGTTTAGAAGTTTTATGTATGAAGATCTTAATGATCCTCGCTGGGCCCATGATAGGTTGGACTCTCAGCAACCTCAAAACGGATTTAGTTTCAAAACAGGTGGGCAGCATAACCAGGCTTTTAGTAGAATTACTAACAGCATTGGGATTAAATTTGATATTACTTCGCAAGTATCGAGGGTTCATCAAGTTAAGGCCGGTTTTGAGATTAATAGGCATAATATCATTTCTGAAAACATTACACTTTTGCAATATATCGACGGATTCTTTTTCGGGATCATTGATTCTACCAGGTTAAACGGACGATTTGATCCAGGTGAGGATGGAATTAGAGACCCGGATGTTTCAGGTAATCCTTTTGTAAGCAGGAGAATTCCTGATATAAATGATCCAAATGAGAATTTATCAATATTCAAGTATGATAAAAAGCCAATTGAAATCTCAGCTTATATTCAAGATAAGATTGAATTGGATGAAATGATAGTTAATATTGGCGTTCGATTGGATTACTTTGACCCTGACGGGCAAATACTTAATGATCCGTCAGACCCGGATATTTATCGTCCCAGAAGACCAGAAAACATTGCTGCCTCTTTAGCGGAAAGAAGAACATACTGGTATAAAGATGTTGATCCAAAGATTCAAGTCAGTCCGCGCTTAGGCGTTGCTTTTCCTATTACAGACAGAGGTGTAATTCACTTCTCTTACGGTCATTTTTTTCAGATACCCAACTATGAACTGTTGTACAGGAATCATGAATACAAAATGCAGATCTCTGGTGAAAACCTTCCTACTGTTGGAAATTCAGATCTAAAGCCTGAACAGACAATAAGCGGTGAAATAGGTTTGCAACAAGCATTAACAGATGATTTGTCAATTGATCTTACCGGTTACTTCAGGGATATTAAAGATCTAACTGGAACACGTGCCGATATTATAAGGCTTTTTGGCGGAGCAGGTTCTTATTCACAGCTAGTAAACAGTGATTTTGGTTTTGTTAAAGGCATAATATTCAGCCTAAGCAAAAGGTTTTCACAAGGTTGGGCTGCTACTATTGACTATACTCTTCAATCTGCAAAAGGTAACTCATCCGATCCTAACTCGGTAGCAGACCAAAGACGTAACGGACAAGAAGCAGAGGTACAAATTATACCATTGGATTGGGATCAGGCGCATACAGTCAATGTTACCTTCTCCTATGCAAATGGACCATGGGGATTTAGTATGATTGGACAGTATGGAAGCGGATTCCCGTATACTCCTACTCAATCAGAAAATTTAACAAAGATATTAACAAATAGTCTTACAAAGCCGGCTACTTTTGATATGGACTTACGAGCTTACTATGATATTATGATTTCCGATTTTAAGCTTAACCTTTTTGCCCGTGTTTATAACGTCTTTGATATCAGAAATGAAGTTAATGTTTACGGCGATAGCGGAACTGCCGACTTTACTTTAGCAGAAAGACTTAGAAGGCAAGATAATTCGCTTGAATTAGTTAACTCCATAGATGACTTTTATAGAAATCCTACTTTTTATTCCGAACCAAGAAGGGTAGAAGTAGGTTTATCATTTTCATTTTAATTAAAAATTGATACGGAAACTAAAGATGAATAATAATATGGCAAGAAAATTACTTTTTTCATTCTTGTTTCTCGGCTTTCTTCAAGTTCTTGTTGCTCAACAAATCGAGAGGGGTTCTGTTATAGCCCGTAGAGCCGGTATTCATAATGGGAATCAAGTCAAAACAGTTTTTAATAACTCCGGCGTTATCGCCCAACCGGGTACCGAGGGGCCAAGAGCTGCCTGGAAGTTTAATGGAAACGGCTATGTTGGTGATGTTTCTCCCTTGGTGGGAGTCAGGCTTCCAATCGAAGATTATAATGGAGATGAGATTCTTGATACCCTAGTTTCAGTGGTGATTACCTCTGTAGAAAGACCGGGTGGAGGCGACTTCTCTCCCGGTGGTGGTTTTTTCCGAGGCTTTGAACCAATACCCGGTTTTTTTAACCCGAATGTTGATACAGTTGGTAAAGGCGTAGCAATGAGTCATCAACCTGAAACCTGGCCTGACAGATGGCCCGATCAGCCAACCTGGGTAGATGACGATGGTGAAACAGAGTGGAATGGTTTTTTTGGTAGAGGACAGTTTAATGCAGACCAGGAAAGCTACTGGTGGATGGATGATAATGTCGATGACAAAATGTTTACCAGGATTGGTTACTTACCCGATCCAAGTGATCCGACTTTGAAAGGTCAGGGTTTACGTTTTACCGGCAGGGGTTTGCAATGGAATAATTTTCTTGCCCAGGATGTAATTTTCTGGCTGTATGAAATTACAAATTTTGGTACCGGAACATTTGATCAGACTGTTTTCGGCGCATTAGTTGGAACTTACGTGGGAGGCGACGGAGATGAATGGAATGATGATGTTTCATTTTTCGACATCAGGGAATCCATCACATATTCTTGGGACTTTGATAATAACATTAGGCCAAGCGCAAATCCAAGGTGGCTTCCTAACCCTGATGAAGTAGGTTATATTGCATACGCATTCCTTGAATCGCCGGGTAACCAGTTTGATGGAATTGATAACGACGGTGACAATCGGAATTTTACTAACGCACCTTTTTTCACGGAAGAAGATTTCGAGGAAAGAACTCTTAATGCGGGAGACAGAGTTGTTATAATTGACCCGCAAACTTTTGAACGTAGCTCCATAACTTTAACCACTGAAACCATTACAGTATCTTCGATGGGGAGAGAATATGAAATTGTCCCCGGCGAAACATCTGTTGTTGAGGGTAACATGGTTATAACAAACAGGGGACAAGCTCTTAACGATAATGCAAATGATGGATTGGATAATGATTTCGATGGACTAATAGATGAAAATTTCCAGGTGCATTATCGACAGTTTAAAGAAGATAATCAAGGTATCGTTCTGATTGATACTTTAAACCCTGTTCAGTATCTGGATTTTCTGAGCAATATTAACGCTGATGATGTAATGATCGATGAGAAAAGAAATGATGGGATTGATAATGATGGTGACTGGAATGCTGAATTCGATGACGTAGGTGCGGACGGTAAACCGGGAACTAATGACGCAGGTGAAAATGACGGCGTTCCAACACCCGGCGAACCTAATTTTGACCGGACAGACGTTGACGAGTCAGATCAAATCGGCTTAACCAGTTTCCAGTATTTTGTTCCGGCTAGTGAAATTACTATGTCTGATGAAGAAGATTTATGGACTAGGTTACGGCCCGGTTTGTTTGATGTGCCTAGTTCTATAGTCAATGGAGTTGCTATCAGAGGTGAAGACGGTGACTTTGTTTACGGTTCCGGTTACTTTCCTCTTCTGGCAGGCGAAACCGAAAGATTTTCTTTAGCCTTAGCGTTTGGTTCTGATTTTAGAGGAGTTCTAAAAACTAAGCAGACAGCGCAATTTATTTTTGACGCAAATTATAATTTTCCAAAACCACCGGACGTGCCGACTGTTACTGCGGTTCCTAGCGACGGGCAAGTAACTCTTTATTGGGACAAAGTTGCTGAAGAATCGGTTGACAGAACCACAAAAATACAGGATTTTGAAGGATATAAAATTTATAAAGGAACAGACCCAGGATTTACCGATGCATTTGTTGTAACAAATGGCTTTGGAGACCCGACATGGTGGAAACCAATTGCCCAATTCGATTTAGATAATGAAATAGTTGGATATTTTAGCCCAAGCGCAGATTTGAATGAAAGAGCTAGTGGTCTTCCTTTTTATCTTGGCGAAAATACAGGTATACAAAATACATTTGTTGATCGTGATGTTGTAAACGGGCGAACATATTATTATGCTGTTGTAGCATATGATAGGGGCGATGCATCTAAAGATATTTATCCTTCCGAAAACGGGCGAAGTTTAGATCAGCAAAACGTTATAACAGTTGTGCCTAATGCTCACGTTGCCGGGTATGTACCGCCGGTTTCAGGTGTGCCGCTTAACAGGGTAGCGGGTTTCTCCGAAGTTACACCTTTTTTCGAAGTTATTGATCCATTTGATATTGAAGATGCGAACTATGAAGTTGTTTTATATGATTCCTTGCAAAGGGGAACACGAATTGCCTACGGTTACAATATAGTAGATCTTGCTATTAACGATACTTTATTCGCCGAACCGTTGGAGCTTCTTCCTTCAAACGGAGATATATTCAATGGTGTAAATTTGTCTTTCGATGTTACCTATCAGAATTTAGATAGTATTCGTGTCGATATTGAAAATACAGGATGGAACGGACCGCCTGACTCAACAAAACTTCTTTTTACTATTGGTATATTTGATGTGCTTGGATTTCCTGTAGGAGTTAAAGAAGCGGCAGATTACGCTTTTGTATTTGGTGAAACTTTTGATAAACCTACCGGAGATAGACTTGCAGGTTTACCTGTTCCCAGCACGAATACGAACTTTGAGATCTTTGATATAACTGATCCAAGCAAAATAAGAAAGGTACCGTTCTTATTCAGTTCTCCTACAGATACTTTGGGTATTGGCAGCAGAATATTTATGATCAACCAGGACTCCACGAGCGCTACCTGGGCACTTGATTTTCTTGGCAATGATTCTATTACCGTTAGTCCGTCGCCAAGCGATACCTTTTTTGTAAGTATTTTCAAACCATTCACCGGAAATGACAAGTTCACTTTCTCAGTTTCTAAACCAACGGTATCAGCAACTAACATTAACCAAGCTATTAAAAAGGTTCGTGCTGTGCCGAATCCTTATGTGGTTACTAATATTTTTGAACAGCCCCTTCCGGGGACGAATACTCGTGGCAGAGGAGACAGGATAATAAACTTTATCAATTTGCCCCCTTATAGTAAAGTTCAGATTTTTACAGCTTCTGGGAATCATGTGCGCACTCTAAGAAGTGACGGTGGAATACAAAGCGGATCTTTAACATGGGATCTCAGAACCAAGGAAGGACTTGATGTTGCGTTCGGGGTGTATTTTTACATTGTTGAAGCCGACGGCGCTTCCGAAAAGAAAATGGGTAAACTCGCAATAATCAAATAAAACAGATATTTGTTGAGGAAAAAATGAAAATTATAAAATTTGTTGGATTATTTGTATTTGTAGCCGCTCAGTTGTTTGCACAGAACAAAGTTGGTACTGTAGCTGCGGACTTTTTAACTATTCCAATCGGGCCCCGTGCAACTTCGATGGGAGGAGCGTTTGTTGCAAGTGCAGGCGATGCAAGTGCCGCTTTCTGGAATCCGGGCGCTTTATCGAAACTTCAGAGAAGTGAATTCATTGCATCTTATGCAGACTGGCTCCTGGGTACAAATCATAATTATGTTAGCATTGCAGTAAAGCTTGGTGATGATAATGCTTTTGCACTAAGTTTTAACCAGCTTGATTACGGCGAAGAAGAAATTACAACTGAATCTCAGCCTAATGGCACAGGACAAAATTGGGATGCTGCTGACATTGCAATTGGTTTGTCCTATTCTCGAAATCTAACAGATCGTTTTTCGATCGGCGGTACACTAAAGTATATTTCTTCCAGAATTTGGAATGAATCCGCATCAGCTTTTGCTTTGGATGTAGGGGTAATGTTCGAAACAGAACTAGATGGACTGACACTTGGAATGAACATTGCCAACTTCGGAACGGAAATGCAGCTTGATGGTCCCGATCTTTTCCAGGCAATCGACATTGATGAAAGTAACTTCGGTAATAATCCAAATATAGCAGGGAAATTGGAAACGGATAAATGGGACTTACCATTGAACTTTACAGTTGGTGCCGCAATGGATTTTGTTAACAACGAAGAGTGGCTTTTTACTGTTGCAACGGATGCAGTTTATCCTATTAATACCACTCCGCATGTAAATCTTGGCTCTGAATTTGCTTGGCAAAAAACTTTTTATGTTAGAGCCGGCTATATTTCTTTATTTGAAGAAGATTCCGAAGAAGGATTAACCGCGGGAATTGGTCTTCATTACGAGATTTCCGGTTTTAATTTAGGCGTCGACTACAGTTTTATGGATTTCGGACAATTTGACAACATTTCCAGGTATGCATTAAGCATAAAATTTTAATTTATCTTTAACCAACTAATAGGAGTAATCATGAAAAAAACTATTTACTTATTTTTTGTATCCTTGGTGCTTTTTAGCTTTACTGCTAATGCGCAGGTTACAAACACAGTTACTTTTGTCGCGGATCTTTCAGTTTTGATTCCTGAAGGATTTGACCCTGTATCCGATAGCATCGAAGTTGCGGGTTTAGATTGGGACAACGGTGATGATGTTACTATAACTGGTGATAGGCTAATGACTGTTGATCCTAATGATGCAAATCTCTACATGGCCACACTAACCATCGAAACTTCGGCCAATCTCGTGGTTGGCGATTCATTACGCTGGAAATTCCACGCTTTTCCTGATGCAAACTTCGATCCTTCCTGGGAGGGAAATATTGATGGGACTGAATGGGATGGTAGGTCTTACAAACTACAGGATAACGGCACAGTTGTAACTCTGGATCCGCTTCAACCAGAAGGTATTCAAGTCTTTGAAGCGGGGCTCACTAATACAGTAACTTTTAAGGCAGACTTAACTAATCTGGTTGGTACAGGTACTGGTTTTTTTGATCCTGCGATTGACGGTATTGAAGTTCGAGGATTCTGGTCAGGTGAAGGGGCTGATGCAGAAGCTACAGTTGTTGGCGGACCAGCACCTCCATTACCAATGACTAGGAATCTCGACCCTGGAGTTGTTTATGAAACAACAGCCACAATTCAGCTTGCTGAAGGTCTGCCTGTTGGAACAACTACTAGATGGAAATTTAAAACATTTCCTGATGATAGATGGGCTGATGATGGCTGGGAGTTTGGAAGTGGGTACCTTTATGCATTTCAAGAAGACGGTGCTCAAGCTGAAGAAAAGTATGAACCAAACGTTGTAGCTTTACTAGGTCCTTTAGGAAAAGATGTAACTGTATTATTCCAATGTATATTCCCTGATAACGCACTTAACTGGTATGACTCATCCGCTATTCCGCAGGATGAAGTCGAATTTATAATACTTAAGGGTGATAACCCGGCGATCGGTGATTGGGGAGGTCAGTGGGTTGCAGATGATACACTTACTGCCGGCGCTATTGCAATGTACGATAAAGGAACACATGGCGACTTGGTAGCTGGTGATAACATTTATTCGCGTGAGGTCGTATTTGCAGATACTATAAATCAAGGTGGTGTTATTTATAAATTTGGTGCAGGCTATCCTAATGCCGGCGTTGTTTCTCAAAGCACTCCACTTGACAATATGAGAGGTGGTGGTCAGAACTTCACGTTTATTATTGAACCGGTTGATACTACAGTTATTCTGGCTCAGGAATGGTGGTTTACAACTGATAGAATTACTAGTGTAGAAGAAATTGAAGGTCAAGTACCAAGTGACTATACACTCGAGCAAAACTATCCAAACCCGTTTAACCCGAGTACAAAGATTCGTTACAGTGTTCCTGCTGAATCGGAGGTTAGCTTAAAAGTATTTGATTTGCTTGGTAGAGAAGTTTCTACTTTGGTTAACACAAAACAAGGCGCCGGAAACTACGAAGCTACTTTTGATGCTACAAGACTAGCAACCGGAATATACTTCTATAGACTTGATGCAGGCGGCGTTTCAATATCTAAGAAAATGATGTTTATTAAGTAGGCATTATCACATAGTTTTACACAAAAAAGCCGGTTTGAGTAAAGCCGGCTTTTTTATTTAAAAAGGCAAACTGGTTCTGGGAATAATTATTGAGTATTGAAACAAGATTGTGTACAAAGTTGCGCGCATATGCAACCTCTACGAGGTTATAACCTGCTGTGAGTTACATTAATAAACAATAATTAAATATTAAAACATTCGAGTAATAACTAATGCGTAATTGCCCTATCCTTCAAGACAGGGTAAAAAACATAACAAACTACAAGGGCTTTAGCACAAAGAACAGTTCACCATAGCATCATAGATTCAAACAATCAGATATGCTTATTATTGAACAGCGTTCTCTGATTTCAACTGTTTTAATGCTTCATAAAATTGTTTCGCACGAGGGTAATTATCATTAAGCTGAAAACATTTCTCGATGGATTCAATAGCTTTATCTATTTGTCCGTCGTTAAAATAAGCACCAGATAAATTATAGAAAACCTGCGCGTCCTTGTTGTTCAATTCGGAGCTTTTAAGTAGGTTGGCAATTGCTTTTTTATACTTCCCTTTTTGTAAAGCAATTGATCCTATCCATTTATATGTATAATCGTTCGGGTTCAGCTTATGCAATTTAGTCAAGAAATATAATGCATCGTCATATCTTTGTGCATTTACAAGCTTACTCGTTGCTAATGCGTATGGTATTTCAGCATATGGCAGGTAAGAAGTAATGCATTTCATTTCTTTGATGAACTGATCAATATCTCCTTTACTATAATACCACTCGGCTGCTTCCTGATGGGCGTCTCGCCATGAAATTTGTTTCGTTAGTATAGCGATTGCAAGCGAATCAATAAAGTTTTGTGGATGATAATTTCTGTAGGAAAAATTTGCAATGCCTTTTTTTACAAATGGATAACTACCAAGTAATTTTTTTAACCTAACTGCGGAAACTATGGAGTCTATTCTAGTATACGGGAAATTAGCTTTCATAAGGCTATCTGCTGTAAACTCGTCCAAAGATAATCGTTCTGTATTCGGGAGGTATTCGTTTATTTCCATTGCTTCAAAAAAAGATTCTGCCATTAAATCATACCCTTCGATGTTGGGATGAAGATGATCCACCATTAAGTTATACCCGATTATTCCATGCTCGGATACTGATTCAAAATTAGATACTATATCTACCAGTTCAACATCAAAACGTTTACACAGGTCTTCAATCACTTCGTTTATTTTTTCCGGCGCCCTGAACCTAAGCGCATCATAATCTTTGGCGAGTTGGTAGTTTGTTTTAGCTTCTTGATACATTCCTTCTTCAAGCTTTAACTGCGCTAAGTTGAAAAGGGAATCTGCATTAAGCTGTTTATCGGACGAAATCGATATGAAAGGGACTTGTTCAAAATTGCTTACTAAATTTCCAAACAATACATCGACTTTATTCCTTCTCATTATCCCAAGGAATTCATCCATGTTCTCACGGAACTGGTCTATACCTTTAATAAACAAATCGGATTCGTAATAAATTTTACTCTCACCAATCATTCGCGACATTAAAGTTTGGTTTTCAATACTTACCCGGTTGTTCTCATAACTGAAAAAAGAAGCCAGCCATGCCATAAATTCTTTTAGCAACTGGTAAGTTTTTATTTTATTTAGCTCTATCATCATTTTAGAAATCGCAACTGAATTCCCGAATTTTACAGAGGACCCGACGCCGAGAACACCATAGTATTCATTATGTCCTGCATAAATAATTACCAGGTCGGGTTTCTGTTCAGCTACTTCTTCCGCTAAATCAGCAACCGTATATGAGTTGTGCGCTGTAATACCGAGGTTTATCATTTCAATGTTTGAATAGGGATAAAGCAGTTTTAACTTCCGTTCGATATACTTTGGAAAAGTTGCGTTGTAAGCGTATGGAAAGCCCGCTGCGCTGCTTCCGCCCATCACGAATACTCTAAATGTACTGTCGCTTTTTACTTTCTTAAAAGCGTCACGGTTTACTCCTGGGGGGCGGTAAAGTCCCGAAACATACCTAAATGGTATATCAGGATTAATGAATAATAGGTCAGGATTGTAATCCGATAACTCAATAAAGGCGTCCAAATTTTTCCCGTAGTTAAAAATCCTTAACCCGACTTCGAGCAGGACAAAAAATAATATTGGTATAAAAAATAAAATCAGGTAAAAATAAAAAGGCGCTTTTTTCTTGTTGATGCTATTCATCTATAATAAACCGGTCATTTTGATTGAGTTAAAATTAATGCATGATAAGGATTTAGTTGAATATTGTTCCACATCTCTATTATTCCAGAAGAAATTAAATCCGTATACGCACCGGCTCTCAAATGCTTGGTCTGCCCCGCTTCGAGCGTCATCCTGTTTTGCGAATTATTTACAATAATATGGATCGATTTGTCGTTATGCATTCTTTTGAACTCAAGAAGATTATCGGTAATCGGGTTAAACTCTATAGCACCTAATGAGAGCGCTGGATTTTCTCTTCTAATATGGATTAAATTTTTATACCAGTTAAATAGTTCCTTATTGAATTTCACAGGATTAGTTTTGCGAGGTTCGCCCAACGGATGGTTGGATTCGTCTTCGTATTCCAGTTCCTCCCACACCATCGGCTTACGGCAGTCGGGGTCATCGCCGCCCCAAATGCCTGCTTCGCTACCGTAATATATCATCGGTGCGCCGGGCAGTGTCATTTGTATTGCGACTACCAGTTTTTGCTTAAGTCTTCCTATGCTGTCTGGCGCTTCGGGGCTGTAGTCAGGCGCTTCGCCGGTTCGTGCGTAATGGTCGTACCATTCATCGGGATTTACAATTTGCGATGCCAGCCTGTCAACATCGTGGCTGTCCATAAGATTCATTAATACTTGTAAATTCTCAGGATGATAATCTCCTGCAATCTGCTTCATTGAATCAGTAAAACCGAAACTTGTGATGCTGCTATCTTTATTGATAACGAAATGTCTTACAGCACGTGCAAACCGGTAATTCATCACTGCATCGAAAGCATCGCCTTGAAGCCATGGAGCAGCGTTGAACATTTTGTTACGCTGCCAATCTTCCCACCATATTTCGCCTGTGATGTATGCATCGGGATTTATTGATTTTACATGCTTGCGAAATTCTTTCCAAAAGTTTAACTCAACCATTTCCGCAACGTCAAGCCGCCATCCGTCAATGCCGTCGGAAGGATCGCCGTCTCCGTTTGGATCCATCCATCTTTTAACAATATTAAAGATATGACTCTTTATCGGATCTAATAATCCATTTTCATCTTCACTAAACTCCGGTAGCGCCTTTATACCGATCCACCCCTTGTAGTCAAATTCATTTTCATCAGTTTCTTGATCGTCCCACGATGTAACATCGATCCAATCTTTAAAACGAGAGTTCTGCTGATTTTTTACTATATCTTCAAACGCCCA
>JANQLA010000254.1 GCA_028280855.1 Melioribacteraceae bacterium | reverse complement strand
TTTATAGTTAAAATAGGCGTTTCCCTGTTCTGCTTTATCATTTTCAGTTAATATATTATCTAAACGTTCAAGGTAATAATCGTAGTCATCGTAATATAGGTCGTATCTGATAATATCGGCCGAAACTCCTGTTTTAATTGTATGACGTGCCGAGAATTTTTTGGTTATTTCAGTTGATAAGCGGTAGGTGTGATAATTAAAACCTGTTTTATCTAACAACAGTTCCTGATTGTTTTCGGTATTATAATCTTCCCAAATATTTTGTGTGTATATGTACGATATGCCTGAACGCACGTAGGTTGAAGGATTAATGGGATAAATATGGTTTAATCCTACAACGGCCATACTGCTGCCTCCCCAACCTTTCCAATTGGTTTCTTCAAAACGAATAGAGCTTGTACCTCCAACACCAAATACTTGAAAGCTACCATTGTTTTTAGTGGGCAGATATGTATTGAATGTGAAATCGGAAAATTTCGGTACGGCATCGCCGGCTACTTTAATTCCAAGACCGGTAAGTACAGCCAACGATGAGTATCGGACATTAAAAAGATACGAACCGTTATTGTTTTTTGAAAACGGTCCTTCCGCTGTAGCATCGAAACCAATAACACCAGCCTGAATGGAATATTCTCGTTTATAGTTATTTCCTTTACGCAGGTTGATATCAAATACACCGGAGTATGCATTACCGAATTCAGCAGGGAACGCTCCTGTAAAAAAATCAGAATTTGCTAAAGTCGAACTGTTTAAAATACTAATGGGCCCGCCCGTGGCGCCTTCTTCGGCATAATGATTGGGATTAGGCACGGGAACTCCTTCAATTCTCCATTGCAAACCGCGAGGTGAATTACCTCTTATAATAATTTCGTTATTACCATCCGGGCTACCCATAACGCCTGCATAGGACGACGCCATACGTGCAGGGTCGTTAAAACTACCTGCAAATCGTTGTGTTTCTTCAACAGTAAATGAACGTGCACTAACCGATGCCATTTCATTTAATGGTTCCCCTTTGTTTTTACGTGCTGTTACTACAACTTCTTCAAGCTTGGTAACTTCCTCTGTCATTTCTATGCTTAGATTTACTTCCTTGCCGGCACCTAACAAAATATTGGGTATAACCTTACTTTCGTATCCAATATAATTAACAATAACGGTATACCTGCCTACCGGCATTTTCTTAAATGCAAAATTTCCATTATTATCAGTAATTGTTCCTACCAAGGGATCGGTACTGTCTAAATAAAGCGTCACACCTACTAAAGGTGTTTTTGAATCAACATCGGTGATTGTTCCCCGAATGGTTTGTTTTAATGTTTGCGCCTGTAAATTTGCGCAAAGTAAAAGCAATACAATTCCTCCCGTTTTAAAAAACAGTTTTTTCATGATTTTATGTTTATGGTTTTAAATGCTTATCTAAATTCTTTCCTGATTCCTTCTATTTGCTTTTAAATGACAGGAGCTGTTTTTATTGGTTGCAGGAAAGTGAAATAAAAATGACTTTTTTTGAATTGAATTATGGCAATGAGTTGAAAAAGTGCATTTTATAAGTTTGATTTCTTTCTGTTTATAAAACGCTAGTTACTAATTTGATATCATTTTTCGAAGTATTATATTTCAGTCGTTATTGGCATTTTTTACTTATAAAATAAGCTGCTTAAAATCTTTCTTGTTTACAATCAATTTAAATCACTAAACTCTTAAACCATGAAACTAAAAACTAATTTTTATTTTCATATTTTTGCGGAGGAAAATAATTAGATATTAACATAACTTAAGTTTTTAAAGAGCATGAACCCACAAGCCGAAGAATTAAACAAGATTATACAAAGTCAAAATCCGAGTGTATTTGAACTTCTTTCAGAAAAAGGTAAAGCCATCTTTTTTCCTAAAAAAGGAATTTTAGGACAAACTGCAGCTGCCAAAGGCAAGAAAATAAATGCGACTATTGGAACAGCTAACGAAGATGACGGCAGTGTAATGACTTTAAAATCATTGGAGGATCAAATTAATATATCTAAGAGTTTTGCTTTTCCATACGCACCTAGTTTTGGACGACCAGACTTAAGAGACAAGTGGAAAAGTATGATTTATGAAAAGAACCCTTCTCTTGAAGGAATAGAGATAAGTCAGCCTGTAATATCTAATGCTTTAACTCATGGTTTAAGTATGGCCGCCTACATGTTTGTTAATAGCGGTGATGAAGTAATTGTACCAGATTTGTTCTGGGGTAACTACAACCTTATTCTTTCTAATGCCTATGGTTCAACTTTTAAAAAGTTTACCTTTTTCAAAGACCAGGGTATGGATTTAGATGCATTTAAAAATGTATTGGCATCCGGTAGTAAAAGGAAGATATTGCTTCTTAACTTCCCTAACAACCCATCAGGATATACTCCAACTGTGGAAGAAATGAAGCAAGTTGTACAAATCATTAAGGAATGTGCAGAAGCTGGCAATAAGCTTACTATAATTACTGATGATGCATATTTCGGTTTGGTGTATGAAGATGGAATTGAAATGCAATCACCTTTCGCATACCTCGCAAATTTACATGAGAATGTATTAGCGGTTAAGATAGACGGTGCTACCAAAGAAGATTATGTATGGGGATTTAGAGTTGGATTTATCACATACGGTATTAAAGGTGGTACTGAAGAATTATACACTGCTCTTGCAGCCAAAACCGCTGGTGCTGTTCGTGGTAATATCTCGAATGCATGTAATTTAACTCAATCACTTTTACTAAAAGCGTTTGAAAGTGAAAACTATGCAGATGAGAAAAAAGAGAAGTATGATATTCTTCAGGAACGTTATATTAAATTAAAAGAAGTATTATACAGCAAAGATTATAGCGATTGTTTTGAAGTGTTACCGTTTAACTCTGGATACTTTATGTGTTTAAAGCTTACAGATGATTTAGATGGTGAAGCCATTCGTAACATATTACTTGACAAGTACGACACAGGAATAATAAATATGGCAGGAGTTATCAGACTTGCATTCTCTGCGACTCCACTTGCACTAATCGAAGAATTAGTTAGCAACATTTACAGTGCTTGTAAAGATTATCGAAATCAGAAGTAATTAATTCTGATTGTTCGGTTAGCACAATTAGATCTTATCATTTTAAATTTCTTTAAATGGAACATTTATCTGCACGAATTGCGAGTTTATCGCCTTCTGCAACGATGGCTATGAATCAAGCTGGTCAAGACCTGAAAGCAAAAGGTGTTGATGTAATTAACCTAAGCGTAGGTGAACCTGATTTTAACACGCCGGATCATATAAAAGCAGCAGCCAATAAGGCTATTAATAATAATAAATCTTTTTATCCACCTGCGCCGGGATTCCCTGAATTGCGCGAAGCAATTGCGGCTAAGTTTAAAAGAGAAAATGATTTAGATTATACTCCTGAGCAAATTGTTGTATCCTGTGGTGCAAAAAACTCATTGGCAAATGTTATTTTATGTCTGGTTGATAAAGGTGACGAAGTTATTGTTCCATCGCCCTACTGGGTAACATACGCTGAGCAAGTAAAGCTTGCTGAAGGTGTAAATGTTATTCTACGTGGTGCAATTGAAAATGATTTTAAAGTTTCTGCAAAAGAGATAGAAAAAGCAATCACTCCAAAAACAAAAGCTATTTTATTATGCTCTCCATCAAACCCAACAGGAGCAATGTATAGTAAAAAAGAGTTGGAGGAAATTGCTCGTGTTGTAGAAAAGCATCCAAGAGTACATGTTATAACCGACGAAATTTACGAACACATTACTTTCAAAGATAAGCACGAGACTATTGGTCAGTTTGACTTTATCAAAGACCAGGTCGTAATTGTTAACGGAGTTTCTAAAGCATATGCAATGACCGGTTGGAGAATAGGTTATATGGCAGCTCCTCTTTGGCTTGCAAAAGCATGTACTAAATTACAGGGGCAGTTAATTACAGGGCCAACTACAATAGCACAAATGGCAGCAATAGAAGCTCTAAACGGAGACCAAAGCTGCATACAAGATATGCTTGTAGCCTTCAAAAGAAGAAAAGAGCTTACCATGAAGTTATTGAAAGAAATACCTGGAATTGAAACGTCGGATCCTGAAGGAGCATTTTATGTATTCCCAAAAGTTTCTAGCTACTATGGAAAATCAGCGGGTAATAGAAAAATTGAAACATCACAGGATTTCTGTATTTACTTACTTGAGGTTGCAAATATTGCAACTGTGCCAGGTGAAGCATTTGGTGAGCCAGATTGTATTCGTATTTCATTCGCAACTTCTGATGAAAAAATTACGGATGCAATGGGACGCATGAAAAAAGCGATTGCTGAATTAAAATAACAGATAAAGATTTATTAAAAATATAAGGGCTGTTCTGCCGGGTTTAAATCCAAGGG
>JANQLA010000243.1 GCA_028280855.1 Melioribacteraceae bacterium | reverse complement strand
TCAATCCTTCAATCATTTCAGCACTACTTACAAAATAAGCCGACCGGGAAATTAAAACATCAACTAACCCGGTTGAATCCTTGTTTTCTTCATAAATTTTTTCAGCGTTATCCAAATAAGTATTTACCGAATCTAATTCGCCCTTTGAAATAAAAGCGCTGCCTTTGTGAAAATAAATATCTGCCAGAGTATTAATATCATTATTTGCCTTAGCGTAGTTAATCAAGGTATCGGAATAAATCACGAATTTTTCATACTGATTGGTTTCCCTGTAAAATAATAACTTTTGATAACCTGCTTTAATTTTCCATTCACTTAATTCAAGATCGTTTGCCTTGTTAATCGCCAGATCAAAGATTTTTTCTGATTCCTGCACTTCCAATTTCTTTAAATATAAAGCGCTGTCAATTAAGGAAGACACTTCCAGAGTATCGGAAATATTAACATCACCCGCTTTAACATGAACTATGGTCGAATAAAACAATATTATTAAATACGTAAATTTTCTCATAACGGAAAACCAGCAAGTTTTTCTATTTCAATTATATTAGTAAATAACTTTGTAGGGGGTACAAAGTTACAACGTTTCTTGCAAACTTGTTCGAATGCAAAATTGAATTATTACTCAGAGGGTTGCTGACAATAATTTTTATTCAATTTGTGTGTAAGAATATTACTTTTCTTCGCTTATCATTTCATCAGTATAAATTTCTTTGTTGAAACAGAACTACCTGCCGATAGTCTGTAAAAATAAGCTCCGCTTGATAAATTACTGCCGTCAAATTCAACTTCGTAAAAACCCGGCGCTTGTGATTTGTTTACCAATTGGGAAACTTCATTGCCAAGGACGTCGTAGATTACTAGCGTAATCAATTGAGAATTAGGAATTGAGAATTGAGAATTTTTACTGATTAGCGGCACGCTGTATTGAATAGTCGTTATCGGATTAAACGGATTGGGATAATTTTGCGACAGGTGAAATTGCTCCGGTAATTTCTCGTCATTTAGTGATGTAATTGTTGCGTCAACTTCCGCTGTTAAGCTGTAATATTCGTATTTACCATCTGTATCTATTTGTTTTAGCCTGTATTGCAAATATCCCGAAGGAGGATCATTATCAATAAATCTGTATTGCTTCGGCGAGTTGCTGTTTCCGTGCCCTTGCACGAAACCAATCTTTTCAAAACATCCTTCCTGGACAGGCGTAGTCGAAGACGAAGCCCTCTCTACTTCAAATCCATAGTTGTTTACTTCGGTTGCTGTCTCCCAGTAAAGATTAACATCAAATTCATCAAAATGAGCAGTGAACGAGGTTAATTCAACAGGCAGAATTGCTGTTTCTATTACCATATCATCGATAGAAAAACCGCCCTTAATTGGTGAAGCCGGCGTAATAATTATTTCATCTATATTTTCAAATGATCCTGAAGTAGGGCTAGTAAAATCAACACTTGCCGCTGTTTCAAAAGCAACATTTATAAGCTTAGTACCAACTGTGGAATTATCTCTTCTTCCGTTAACTGTGAAGGAAACATTACCGTCATAATTATCATAAGCAAAATCGAAAGAGCTAAGTTTTATTTCAGAACCGTCATCAGTTGTTAATGTTGCCGAACTTACTGTTCTATCAACGCCTGCGCCAATATAAAGGACCGCATCACTAGCCCCTCCAATTTGTTCGGAACCATTTCCATTGCCACTTGTTGCAAAGGCCAAATTTATAGTGGCTGAAGAAATAGCTGAAAGATCAAAATCATTTAACAATGCATTTGCACTTGCATCAACGGATGGATTTTGTGCATTTGCAAGTAAAGTGGTAGAAGTCCCAAAAGCCATTGTTCCCGGATTAGGTTGTGCATAAATTATTATAGAAACACACAGAATTAAAGAAAACATGTAAAATAATTTCATGAATAACTCCTCAGTACAATTAAACAAATTTACTTTTAAAGGACGGAACTATAGTTTTGGTCGAAGTCACATTAAATTGAGCATTATATCGACTTTTAACTGTCTTAATTTTTTTCTAGTTATACAATCATTTCGTGGTCTGTGTTAGAAAAAAACATCCGAAACAATCGCTTTGGATTATCACAGTTGTTTCTTGGCTAATATCATTTTTAAAATCGCGACAAAATTACCTTTGAAAAATTTGCAAAAATATATCCCGCTAAAAGTTTATTGACCTTAATTTTAATTTAATATTTACCAAGTAAGTGATTTCTGTTCATACTTTATTGTCGAAGCTTTCTGAACTAACTTTAACATTTTTTTATTCTCTAAACGACTGAGATAAATTTTGGACAAACAGAATCTGGTTTATTTGTATTATAGCTCATAAAAGAAGATTTTTTAATTCTGGATATTATTTCCCGCTCTATAGTCAAAAAGGAAGTCAGGTCGCTTTCTTTTTTGGTTTTAAATCAATTTACATTATGAAATTTTTTATATGGTAATGAGTCGAATCAGATACTAAAATCTATGGGTATTTTTTTAGTACTAAAAAAAAAGAATTGTATCTGAAAAGTTTTGTGGTAAAAATATTTTAATAAAAGTGCCGGTGTAGTATTCACCGACACTATATTGAAATTTATTTAATTAAACCCGTTGTGAGAAATTAAGCCAGGGCATATTTAATATTGCCCAAAGGTCTGTAGTTAATAAATTTGTTAATAAACTGTAAAATAGTCAT
>JANQLA010000234.1 GCA_028280855.1 Melioribacteraceae bacterium | reverse complement strand
AGACCTAGTACCATATCTTGAGAAGGAACCGTAATAGGTGCTCCGTTTGCAGGGTTAAGCGATGCGGCATCGAACGTTAGTATTTTTCTGTCATCCCATGAACCGCCTCGGGCTTCGATATTGATTCCGTCAGGTGAATAGGTTATTTCATCTACCCATGATTTGAATAGTTTTTTTCCGGCAAGTTCGTTTAATGCAAAGAATTTTTTATACTTACGTTTTATTTCAATTAGTTTTACGAAACCGCTTCGAGTGCCTATTGCTGCATGGGAGTAGTTGGGCGATAGTGATACTGAGAGTATTGATTCATTGGAAAATTTTTTTTGCGCGAGTATTTCGAATGTTCTTAAGTGCCAGAGTTTTATTTCGCCGCTGTGCGAAGCGCTTATGGCAAGTTTGGAATCACTTGAGATATCCAGCGAGTAGACCCGGGAGTCATGAAAATTTATTTTCTTAACCATTGATAACGTGTTCAACTCGACAATAGTGATTTCGCCTGTATCAGCGCCAACAACAATAAACTTATTGTCTGGTGATATTTTTATGGATGAGACGGAAGCGCCAATATTCAAGGGGCTTTTAAGAGGTTTGCCGGAAGCAGTATCCCACAGACGAACTGTATTGTCGTTAGAGCCGGTTATAAGAGTTCGCCCGTTAACGGAAAAGGTTGCGCACGTAATTCTATCGGAATGACCGTCAATGGCATTTACTGCAAATTTTGTATGTACATCCCAAATTCTAACGCTTTGATCGCGGCTTGCGGAAAGAAGGTATTTATCATCAGCTGAAAAGCTTAACGACAGCACAGAATCATCATGCCCCAAGAAATGCGCAAAAGGTTCAACACTATCACCGGAAACATTCCACAAAATTATTTTACCGTCGCCTCCCGACGAAGCCAGCACCGTGCTTTTTTTATTGAACGCCAGCGCTTGTACCCAGCGCGAATGTCCTTTCAAACATTTGGTTTCTTTTTTTGATTCAAGATTCCAAATCCTTACGGTTTTATCATCAGAGCCGGTGGCTGCAAGTTTACCGTTACTTGATATTGTAACCGACCATATTCTATCGGTGTGTCCTTCAAGTTTCTTTAAGCGGTAGTTTTGTCTGTCTTTTTCCCAGAGATAAAGAATGCCATCGCCGCCGCCGGAAACAATTCTCGAACAGTCTTCATTAACCGCAATACTGTTTACCCACCCGTCAACATGCTGCAGAAAGGCAATTGATTTTTTAGCCTTCAAATCCCAAACAGCAACAGAGCCATCGCCATGCCCTGTAGCCGCAAAATTGTTATTGCCGGAAAAAGCCATGCCTCTAACCGGTCTTTTAATTGAGCGGTTTATATCAACGGAATTATCAAATTGCAAGGTGTGTTTTGTATTTCCTTTTTCGGAAAATTTCCAAAGCGTAACTTCGCCGTTAAAACTTCCGCTAAGAAATAGTTTACCGCTGCATGAGATAATGCCGCACCATGCCCAGTATTCAAAGCCGGGATGATCAGCGAGCACTCCTCCTTTGTCGGACATTATTTCCGTTTTTTCATTAAAGCGTTTTTTACTGTTTGGTTTGAACATGAAAGATTTTTCATGATCGAACGGGAGAAATTGCTCAATGCTGCGGTTATCCGCGTTCCATGTAATCAGCTCGCCCCTGTTGCACACGCCGAATATTTTGTTTCCGTCTTTTGAGTAGGATACAAATGTAACAGGCGATGAAAGCCCTCTTAACAAACCGGTTTGCGGACCGTCCAGTTCAACGGAAGGAGGTTGAAGCGATCTTAGCCAATAAAACCCCGGTTCAATTGATGATTTTGTTTTTTCCCACGATTCCATAAGAGCGTATAGTTTTTCAGTGGTGTTAAGTTGATGATCATTTAACTCTTTGTAGAAATCAGCTTTGCTAGGGTGATCATGCCACCAGCAGCTATTGTATAAACATTGGAAAAGAGAACCCGGGTGACGCGCAATAAAGTTAATATCATTCCTAAGCGCCTTTGCTATTAAGCCGAGTTTGTTAAAATTTTTTGCACCGCTTAGGCTTACAGCTTGCTGAAAGTCTTCCATCAATTCATAAGCCTTGCCTATTTTTACTTTTGAATCAATAAAGATAAAGTCGGTTAAAGTATTGTACACATTTTCTGTTAAGCCTGCGGCAGATTGGTGGAACGGCAGTTCGGTAAGCTTGCGCGTATTGTAAACAACGTCTCCCCCTTGTGTTATAAGCCTAACGGGATGTATGTTTTCATCTGAGAAGTATTTGTCAAATAGTTTGTGATAGTGTAAGGTTTCTTTTTCGGTTATTACGGATTTTACTACCTCTTTGAAAATGCGGTGAAAGAAATCAAGAACAATCGTTCCGCCTGATGATCTTTCCATAACAAAGGGTTCAATATCAAAGTAGAAACGAGACCATACAATCGGCGGTAAGGAGTTAACCTCCGGCTGGTTGGCGTGTTTGCGCCTATCAAATTCTTCGAGGTAGGTTTTATCCATCCATAACATTTCTTTTATTTCTTTATCCGAAGCGCCTTCACGCGAAAGCGCAACAAACGCAAGTACGTTTTTTATGAACGTGCGCCCGTGATTGTCATCTTGCGAAAGCCTGTTAAACAGAAGCTTTATTTGTTCATTTACGTTTTCTTTTATGCCTATGTTTTTCTTTTCAATATCGTTTATTGAATTGTAGGAATGCCAGTGCCGTGCGTTTTCAGCTATTAGTTTTAGGTTTAGCATGAGGGGGTTTTTCTTGAACGATTCAAGAACATAATCAGTTTGAAATTTTTGAAGTTTCCGCGCAGGCTTTTTTGAAAGCAGCGCTTTAAGCATTGCATCGGCTTCGGTATTTTCGAGGTTTATTTTTTGCGGTGATAAATCAAAATAATCAGCTTCCGAGTAAATCTTTTTTAGCGCATCATGCACATGCCCGTTAAGCACTGATAGAACCAGCATAACGTTATCATTGGTTGTTTTGGGAAGCCAGTAGAGCGAGTGCGCATTTTCAGTATTGTTCAATTGGTCAAGCGCATCAATAAAAATTATGGTTTTGTTTTTTATCGAATCGTCGTTTAAGCATTTATCAAAAGCGTCAACATGTTCTTCACGCGAAGTTCTTGCAGCTCTTTGTTTTCGGGGATCGAAGGAGTCAAGCTCATCAACAATGCTTCCCAGCAAGGAGTTTAGGTCAACCGAAGCGGGAGTGGCCCCCACAAAGCGGTATACGGTTTTTGCATTGGGAAGTTCTTCTTGCACCTGGCTTATTATTTTTGATAGTAATGCTGATTTGCCC
>JANQLA010000221.1 GCA_028280855.1 Melioribacteraceae bacterium | reverse complement strand
CGACTTCCAAAGACTAAAAAGTACCCGACATTCCTCCCAAATAATTTGATGAACCTGGACCAGCCTTCTACTGCCCCAACGCGGTTTTTATACATGATCGGGATAACAAAATTTTCGAGAAAGCAATCGATGTATAAAATGATTGTTAAAAAAAGAATAAAAATTAATACGCCGAACACTGCTATTAATATGCGTGTAGCAGAATCATATCCTCCTTCGTAAAATGCTAGTGCTATAGTCAGTCCGCCGATAACAAATGAAACGATAACGGCGAATGCAATGAATCCGAATATTAGCCTCCAGGCAAACAGGGAATTACCTTCCGAGTTGAACTCGTACCACGGTTTTGCTATCTCCACTTTATCATGAATTACATTGTCAATAAACATAAACTTACCACGCGAGCTTAGCCAGGTGAAAACCACGTATAGCACTATTAAAACAATTATACCGATAAAAATAAGAGTTGCCCAGAAGGGATTGTCGGAAAGCCAATAAGAAATTTCGCTTGGCAAATCATAAAGATCATGGATAGTAAAATTATCATAATCTTCTTTAAACCCACTCTCACCACCTTCACAGTCTGTTAACCCGGCTAAAAAAGCGGTAAAGCCAACAACAAACCATTTACGAATATCGAACGGTTTGAACAAACTTTTAACCATCCTTCCCCAAGCGTCGGAAAGCGGTTCAAAATATTTGATGTACATATGCCCTCTTTTGTTAGATTATTAGATTTTCAGAGCCAAGAATCAAAGCTTCCAGATACCGGATTAGTGATTGAAAAAGTCTTGGCTCTATCAGTCTTGCTTCCAATGCCTATCCCTTTGGTCCAATCATATTTTCAGGTTTTACTTTTGCATCAAATTCTTCTTCGGTTAATAATCCTAAAGCTGCGGCTGCTTCTTTCAAAGTTGAGTTTTCGTTATAAGCTTTCTTAGCAACCTTTGCAGCGTTATCGTAACCAATGTGCGGATTAAGTGCGGTTACCAACATTAGAGAATTTTTAAGGTAGAACTCAATCATATCTTTGTTTGGCTCAATACCGGTAACGCATTTATCGGTAAAGCTTTCGCATGCATCCGCAAGTAACCTGATTGATTGAAGCAGGTTAAATATCATCACAGGTTTGAAAACATTTAGCTCATAATGCCCGGTTGCACCTCCGACATTTACGGAAACATCATTGCCTATAACCTGTGCGCATACCATGGTCATTGCTTCGGATTGAGTCGGATTTACTTTACCCGGCATAATGGAGCTGCCAGGCTCGTTTGCCGGAAGAAGAAGCTCGCCTATCCCGCATCGCGGGCCGGAGCCTAACATACGAATGTCGTTTGCTATCTTCATTAATGAACAAGCCAGGGTTTTCATTACTCCGCTTGCTTCTACTACTGCATCATGCGCTGCTAAGGCTTCAAATTTATTTTTAGCCGAAGTAAATTTTTGACCCGTTATTTCCGATATCTTTTTAGCTGCAAGCTCTGCAAAATCTTTGTGAGTGTTTAAGCCCGTACCTACTGCCGTTCCACCAAGTGCAAGCTCGCTTAAACGTGGCAAACATCCATCAATACGTTCCATACCATAAGTAAGCTGCTGAACATAACCGCCGAACTCCTGGGCCAAGGTAAGCGGAACTGCATCCATTAAATGCGTTCGACCGATTTTAATTATACTTTCAAACTCATCTGCTTTTGCTTTAAGCGCATCACGAAGTTTGGTTACCATCGGGATCAATCGTCTGTATATTTCTTCTACCCCGGCGATGTGCATTGCAGTAGGAAAAGTATCATTGGACGACTGGGCTTTGTTAACATCGTCATTTGGATGAACCGGTTTCTTACTGCCAAGCTCTCCGCCCGCTATTTCAATTGCCCTGTTTGCTATCACTTCATTACTGTTCATATTTGTCTGGGTGCCGCTTCCGGTTTGCCACACAACAAGCGGAAAGTGTTCATCGAGTTTGCCTTCAATAACTTCATCAGCCGCCTGTACAATCAATTTCCCCTTCTCTTCCGGTAACATTCCAAGCTCAACATTTGTTAGAGCTGCCGCCTTCTTTAGAACGCCAAGCGCTCTAATTAATTCGCGCGGGAAACGATCGCCGCCGATCTTAAAGTTAGTTAGCGATCTTGCTGTTTGCGCCCCATAATACTTATCGGCAGGAACTTTAACTTCGCCCATAGTATCGGTTTCAATTCTGTATTCCATTTTAATCTCCTTATTGGTAGGTAATTCTTGTAGTGCTTAGCCACAATAGGCCTTGTTTAACTAATCGAAATTACGGCAAGTAGATGTGAATATCAATTTAGCTGAAAAATATTTTTGCCGGAAAAGCCAAAGCGACCATCGAGTATAAAAACTGTAAACTCGACGGTTTATTTTATACTGTTACTTCGTTTTCGTTAGAAGGCTCGGGCCTTTCTATAATTATTATTAAAGCTTATACTGCAATTGCTGTCACTTCGCCTCAAGTATCCTCTTACCTCCGATAAACCTCGTTGCATAATAACTGCTTTGCAGAGATGATATAGTTACACCAAGTTTACTACTTGCATGAACAAACTTATTTTCACCTATGTAAATTCCAACATGCCCCGGGTATGATTCGCGGCGGGTATCAAAAAAAATTAAGTCTCCGAACTTTAGAGAAGCTTTTGTAACTCTTGTACCCATTTTATACTGATCTCGTGCGGTTCTCGGTAAAGTAAACCTTATAGACTTGCCGAAAACATTTTGAGTAAAAGCAGAACAGTCAATACCGCTTAGCCCGTCGCCGCCGAACTGGTAGGGAGTATCAAGATATCTTATTACTTCGAACAGTATTTTTTCGCGCGTAGTTAGCGCTATATTAATTTTATCCAGATGCTTATAATTTTTGATGAATGCTTCTTTATCAACCGGATATTCCTCTACAGGCTCTTCATCAAACTCGGGTGTGTTCGGCGGGTTTGTGAAAGAAGTACTTGCGTCAGTATCATGTTCAACACCGGCAGGTTTCGGATCGCCCTTTGATGAAAACCTATCGGACTTACTCTTAGTTTCTTCTTCCCGCGGTTTCGGTTTATTGTACCGGTCGGTATAAGTAGATGATGAGCAATGCACGAAGATTACTTGCAAAGCCGTAATTGTAACAAAAAATATTAATTGTTTTAGCCGAGGCATTGCTAGGGGGCTTCGCATTACACTTTTATCAGATTTTAATTATGCAAAAAGTAAAATAGTTCTAAAATCATAATTTTTATTTTGCTTCGCCCCCTTTGGAGGTTATTCAAAGGCTATTACTATCCGAGATAAGCCCTCAAATACTTGCTCCGCGACGTGTGGCGAAGTCTTCTGATTGCTTTCTCTTTTATTTGTCTAACCCGTTCACGCGTAAGATTAAACTTCTCCCCAATTTCTTCAAGAGTAAGTGAGTGTTCCTTGTTAAGACCAAAATACAACTTAACTACTTCGGCTTCCCTATCGGTTAATGTCGCTAAGGCTCGTTCAATCTCGTTCTTTAGCGAATTGCTCATCAACGAAAAATCGGGCGATGGCTCATCATCGCTTTCAAGAACATCCAACAGCCGGTTTTCTTCGCCCGACGAAAACGGGGCATCGACAGAAACATGCCTGCCCGAAATTTTTAGCGCTTCTGCTACTTCATTCAAATCCATTTCAAGTTCGCCGGCTAGTTCTTTAGCGCTAGGCTCGCGTTCATATTCCTGTTCAAGACTACTATATGCTTTTCCGATTTTGTTCAACGCGCCAACACGATTCAGCGGTAACCGTACTATCCTCGATTGTTCGGCTAACGCCTGCAAAATTGATTGCCTTATCCACCAAACAGCGTATGAAATAAATTTGAAGCCGCGTGTTTCATCGAATCGTTTAGCGGCTTTTATCAAACCAAGATTTCCTTCGTTAATAAGATCACCAAGGGATAAACCCTGGTTCTGGTACTGCTTTGCAACACTAACAACAAATCGAAGGTTCGCTTTAACAAGCTTCTCCAATGCAGCCTGATCACCTTTTTTAATTTCAATTGCAAGTTCAATTTCCTGTTCAGGAGTAAGCAATTCAACTTTGCCTATTTCCTGCAGGTATTTATCAAGCGATTGACTTTCCCTATTGGTAAATTGTTTTGTAATCTTCAAAGTCATTTGCCGTTAGTTTAATTCAAGATTTACGGAATCAACTATCCCTACTATCGATGCGTCAACCGGCGCCATGTCAACGTCCATTGGAATTACTGCTTCGCTTGCGGTTATATAATAAACTATTTCACCAGGTCCGGCGCCAGCGGTATCAACCGCTATTATGGGTTTGCCTAAATTTGTCATGTCCGCATTTAAGGGCTGTAATAACTGCAATTTGCATCCTTTAATAGATTCGTATTTCCTTGTAGCCCAAATTGTCCCTATTACTTTACCGAGTATCATTAATTGTTAACCAATTCTTCCAGTTTTTCTTTAACCGAAATATCAAGCTTATCCACAATTGCCATTATTACCGCATCAATCGGTTTGTTTTTAGTGATAACTGTTTGACGAGCCGAGCTTCCCTGTGCGACTAGTACGACTTCGCCAACACCGGCTCCTACACTATCAACAGCTACAACAGTATCTTTCTTAGGCGTGTAATCGAGATTGAGCTGCCGTACAATTAAAAACTTTGAGCCAACCAGGTTTTCATCTTTCCTCGTAGACCAAACCGTACCTATAACTTTTCCTAATACCAAAACGACCTCATAATAATTTTGAATCAAGCAATTCGATATCCGCAAATTTATACTTTTCTTTTTTATTTGTCAGTAGCGGTAACTTATTATTTTTAGCAAGCGCACAGAGTAATGCATCGCGCAGAGTATTTGTTTTCTTTTTCAAGTGAGGTACAAGCATGCTGTACCTTGAGTTCATTCCAAGAACTTTTAATGATCGAAGAAGTTTGTTTACCGCATCAAGCTCTTCTTTTGTATCGGCAGCGTAATACAACTCACCTGCATTAATTACAGTAGTAAAGCAGATGTAAGATTGCATCAATTTTTCAAGGAGAGATTTTGCACCCTCTTCACAGGTAAGGTGGTCAACTAAAATATCCGTGTCGATAAGAATTTTTGAAACTTCAGGCATAAGCCTCTATACGCTTAAGAAAGGACTTATCGGTAATTGCAGATTTTGATTGAAAGAACTCCGCGACAACGGCTGCAGGCAACTCTTGAATCGACATAATGTTTTTCACAACATTTTTGGGGATCTTCAATTCAGAAAAAACTTCTTCGAAATCGGGTTCAATATTAACCGACAAGCGATGTATTCCTTTCGTGTTAAGGTCATGCAATACATCTTTGGGTATTTGGATTTTACCGTCATCTGTAAGCTCCCAGTCAAAAATATAGCTATGTTGCTTTGAGCTAGTCATTTAGAAAGCTGATACCTTTAAGATCATTATTAACCCTGAAAAAATGCGCAACTGTTTGCGCAACGTCTGAGAATGTATTGCGCATACCCAGGTTGATTCCTTTTCTTTTTTTATTATAATAAAGCAGCGGCACGTATTCCCTGCTGTGATCAGTGCTTGTTGAAGTTGGGTCGTTACCGTGATCCGCGGTTATTATAAGGTTGTCGGTTTCATCCATTGATTCCAGTATTTTAGGAAGTTCATCATCAAATTGCATTAGCGCTCTTGCAAAACCCTCCGGATCGTTGCGGTGCCCGAAGTACACGTCAAAGTCAACCAGGTTGGCAAAAATAAATGATTTGTTCTTTTCCTTCAATGAATTTATAATTTCTTCTACACCTTCTTCATTCGAAGTTGTTTTTAATTGAGTAGTAATTCCGCTGTAATTGAAAAGATCGTTTATTTTACCGATTGCAATCGTCTCAAGACCCGATTCCTGCAAGTAATTTAAGATTGTTTTTCCCGTAGGGCTCATAGAAAAATCTTTCCTATTCGTGGTGCGCACATAACGCCCGGATTTACCTGTGAAAGGCCTTGCAATTACCCTGCCTACGGAATCTTTTCCAACCATCACTTGATCTCTCGCAATCTTACAGATCTCGTAAAGCCTGTCTAACTTTATCACTTCTTCATGCGCAGCGACCTGGAAAACCGAATCAGCCGAAGTATAAACTATCGGGAAACCGGTTTGTACGTGTTGATCACCAAGTTCTTTAATAATTTCGGTACCCGAAGCGGCCTCGTTGCCTAATATTCCACGGAGATTTGCAGTTTCTAAAAACTTGTTTATTAATTCATGGGGAAATCCATCGGGGTAATACGGAAAATCGAAATCAACTTTTAACCCGCCGAGCTCCCAATGTCCAGTTGTTGAATCCTTTCCGGGCGATACTTCGGCTAATTTCCCATAAGAGGCAGCCGCCAGGCGATTCCTATCAACCCCCTGTATAGGAATAATATTACCTAATCCAAGCTCTTGAAGGTTCGGCAGGTACAAACCATTAACATGCCTTGCGAGATTGCCAAGCGTGTTGCTTCCCCGATCGTCGTAGTTCGAAGCGTCAGGCAATTCGCCTACACCAACACCGTCTAAAATAATTATTACAAAATTATTCATTACCGCCTTAGATGCTTTTTACCGAATTGCCGCCTTTTTCTATCGCTTTATTTAGAGCAAGTTCTGCGTTGTAAAGAACTTCTTTAATATCGTTTTTATTAGCCGTGTTTGCCACTCCAATGGAAACCGTAAATGTTGTCTGCTTTGCATGAACAGCAATTGCTTTGCGTGCAATTTTGACACGGAATTTTTCCGCCCATAAGAATGCATCTTTTACAATCGTATTAAAGAAATAAACAGCGAACAATTTCTCATCTATTCTTCCGATAACATTGTAACTATCGGATTCTTCTTTTATTAAATCAGTAACGGTTGAAAGGACTTTAGGGAACGGGTCGCCCTCAAACAATGAGCCTTCCTCCAAAAATTCATCGATCTGAATTAAAACTAAGGCTCCGGGCACTTCCAGGTCAGAAGACTTTGCCAGCTCACGACTGAGCTCAGAGATGAAAGCCCTTTGATTAAGTAGTTTTGTTTCTACATCCAATGATAGAAGATTCTTCAACACACTTTGGTTTGAATGAGCATAAATGAAGTAAGAGAAAATTTTAACAGCTTTTTTTAGAAATTCTAAATCTGCATTTGTGTAAATGTTTTTTCGCAAGTTTTCAAGACATATAACACCAAAGTTTCGTTCATCATAAGTAAGCGGAACGGCAAGAAACGAGCCGTCGAAAGTTACATCCTCGTTTGTCCTGTAACGCGGTTTTGAGATTGCCGATGTGTCGTCAATTTTTATGGGCAGGCTGTTGACAATACTCTCACCTACAAGGGTCCCGGCTAATTCAACCTGTAAATTTTCACCAATATATTTTAGTGAAGTTTTGTTCGTAACTACAGAAGTAATAAATTTATTCTGTTCCGAATCGTAGCTTATAAAAGTAAAAACATCCCAGCTTATTAATGACTTCACGGATTTTTCTATGGAAGCGAGAAGCTCTTCATTCGTTTCAAATTTTTTATCGGTTGCAAGTATATTAAGTAATGATTGAAGTCGTTGGTCAGCTTGATTATCCGTAAACTTCTCATCGAATAACGAAATGATTGACGAAATGACCCTAACAAATTGGCCCAAAGAGTATATTGTTTCAATGCCGAAAGCATCACTCATTTTAGAATCCATTGCAAGAACGCCCGCAAGCTTTTCTCCATAATAGAGTGGGACTCCAACAAAGCTCTTTATTCCCTGCGTCCTGCTGTAATATCGTATTACATCGTGTTCAGCTTTTTCAGAAATATCCGTTAAAAGTTCAGGTTCATTTTTTTGCACAATTTTACTAAGTATGTCGTCCTCAAGTTCAAACTTTTGCAAGATAATGTCCTCTGAACCGGAGGCAAATTTTTCAAGAGCCAGTTTCTGTTTAACGCTGTT